>NZ_SODE01000015.1:0-1324 GCF_004365845.1 Staphylococcus sp. AtDRG32 | reverse complement strand
GATAAAGTCCGTATAATTGTGTAAAAGTAAAAAGGCCATATAACAGTCCTTTTACGGTACAATGTTTTTAACGACAAAAACATACCCAGGAGGACTTTTACATGACCCAAGTACATTTTACACTGAAAAGCGAAGAGATTCAAAGCATTATTGAATATTCTGTAAAGGATGACGTTTCTAAAAATATTTTAACAACGGTATTTAATCAACTAATGGAAAATCAACGAACAGAATATATTCAAGCAAAAGAATATGAACGAACAGAAAACCGACAAAGTCAACGAAATGGCTATTATGAGCGCAGCTTTACGACACGTGTAGGCACGCTAGAATTAAAAGTACCCAGAACACGTGATGGCCATTTTTCACCCACAGTGTTTGAACGTTATCAACGAAACGAAAAAGCCCTCATGGCTTCAATGTTGGAAATGTATGTATCAGGCGTTTCAACTCGTAAAGTATCAAAAATTGTGGAAGAACTTTGTGGTAAATCCGTCTCTAAGTCCTTCGTTTCTAGCTTAACAGAACAGCTAGAACCTATGGTTAACGAGTGGCAGAATCGTTTATTATCAGAAAAAAATTATCCTTACTTAATGACCGATGTACTCTATATAAAAGTACGAGAAGAAAATCGAGTACTCTCAAAAAGCTGTCATATAGCGATTGGAATAACCAAAGATGGCGACCGTGAAATTATCGGCTTCATGATTCAAAGTGGCGAAAGCGAAGAGACCTGGACAACATTTTTTGAATACCTAAAAGAACGCGGTTTACAAGGTACGGAACTCGTTATTTCTGATGCGCACAAAGGATTAGTCTCTGCCATTAGAAAATCCTTCACCAACGTAAGTTGGCAAAGATGCCAAGTTCACTTCCTAAGAAATATCTTTACCACCATTCCTAAAAAAAATTCAAAATCTTTCAGAGAAGCTGTTAAAGGAATTTTTAAGTTCACAGATATTAACTTAGCGCGTGAGGCTAAAAATCGATTGATTCATGATTATATCGATCAACCAAAATATTCAAAAGCTTGCGCATCATTGGATGATGGATTCGAAGACGCCTTTCAATATACCGTACAAGGAAATTCCCACAATCGACTAAAGAGTACC
Source organism: Staphylococcus sp. AtDRG32 (assembly GCF_004365845.1). NCBI lineage: Bacteria > Bacillati > Bacillota > Bacilli > Caryophanales > Staphylococcaceae > Staphylococcus > Staphylococcus sp. AtDRG32. The sequence continues at coordinate 212 of NZ_SODE01000015.1, read as the reverse complement.
AATCTAATTGAACGACTGAATCAAGAAGTACGCAGAAGAGAAAAGATTATTCGCATCTTCCCCAATCAAACATCAGCCAATCGCTTAATTGGAGCCGTTCTTATGGACCTACATGATGAATGGATTTATTCTTCAAGAAAATACATCAATTTTGATAAGTAGAAATGGTAAAAACATTGTATAGCATTTTACACAGGAGTCTGGACTTGACT
>NZ_SODE01000014.1:0-2108 GCF_004365845.1 Staphylococcus sp. AtDRG32 | reverse complement strand
GAATGGATTTATTCTTCAAGAAAATACATCAATTTTGATAAGTAGAAATGGTAAAAACATTGTATAGCATTTTACACAGGAGTCTGGACTTGACTGAGTTTATGGAAGAAGTTTTAATTGATGATAATATGGTTTTTGATATTGATAATTTAAAAGGATTTCTTAATGATACCAGTTCATTTGGGTTTATAGCTAAAGAAAATAATAAAATTATAGGATTTGCATATTGCTATACACTTTTAAGACCTGATGGAAAAACAATGTTTTATTTACACTCAATAGGAATGTTACCTAACTATCAAGACAAAGGTTATGGTTCAAAATTATTATCTTTTATTAAGGAATATTCTAAAGAGATTGGTTGTTCTGAAATGTTTTTAATAACTGATAAAGGTAATCCTAGAGCTTGCCATGTATATGAAAAATTAGGTGGTAAAAATGATTATAAAGATGAAATAGTATATGTATATGATTATGAAAAAGGTGATAAATAAATGAATATAGTTGAAAATGAAATATGTATAAGAACTTTAATAGATGATGATTTTCCTTTGATGTTAAAATGGTTAACTGATGAAAGAGTATTAGAATTTTATGGTGGTAGAGATAAAAAATATACATTAGAATCATTAAAAAAACATTATACAGAGCCTTGGGAAGATGAAGTTTTTAGAGTAATTATTGAATATAACAATGTTCCTATTGGATATGGACAAATATATAAAATGTATGATGAGTTATATACTGATTATCATTATCCAAAAACTGATGAGATAGTCTATGGTATGGATCAATTTATAGGAGAGCCAAATTATTGGAGTAAAGGAATTGGTACAAGATATATTAAATTGATTTTTGAATTTTTGAAAAAAGAAAGAAATGCTAATGCAGTTATTTTAGACCCTCATAAAAATAATCCAAGAGCAATAAGGGCATACCAAAAATCTGGTTTTAGAATTATTGAAGATTTGCCAGAACATGAATTACACGAGGGCAAAAAAGAAGATTGTTATTTAATGGAATATAGATATGATGATAATGCCACAAATGTTAAGGCAATGAAATATTTAATTGAGCATTACTTTGATAATTTCAAAGTAGATAGTATTGAAATAATCGGTAGTGGTTATGATAGTGTGGCATATTTAGTTAATAATGAATACATTTTTAAAACAAAATTTAGTACTAATAAGAAAAAAGGTTATGCAAAAGAAAAAGCAATATATAATTTTTTAAATACAAATTTAGAAACTAATGTAAAAATTCCTAATATTGAATATTCGTATATTAGTGATGAATTATCTATACTAGGTTATAAAGAAATTAAAGGAACTTTTTTAACACCAGAAATTTATTCTACTATGTCAGAAGAAGAACAAAATTTGTTAAAACGAGATATTGCCAGTTTTTTAAGACAAATGCACGGTTTAGATTATACAGATATTAGTGAATGTACTATTGATAATAAACAAAATGTATTAGAAGAGTATATATTGTTGCGTGAAACTATTTATAATGATTTAACTGATATAGAAAAAGATTATATAGAAAGTTTTATGGAAAGACTAAATGCAACAACAGTTTTTGAGGGTAAAAAGTGTTTATGCCATAATGATTTTAGTTGTAATCATCTATTGTTAGATGGCAATAATAGATTAACTGGAATAATTGATTTTGGAGATTCTGGAATTATAGATGAATATTGTGATTTTATATACTTACTTGAAGATAGTGAAGAAGAAATAGGAACAAATTTTGGAGAAGATATATTAAGAATGTATGGAAATATAGATATTGAGAAAGCAAAAGAATATCAAGATATAGTTGAAGAATATTATCCTATTGAAACTATTGTTTATGGAATTAAAAATATTAAACAGGAATTTATCGAAAATGGTAGAAAAGAAATTTATAAAAGGACTTATAAAGATTGATTATATAATATATGAAAAGCTATTATAAAAGACATTAGTATTAAATAGTTTAAAAAAATGAAAAATAATAAAGGAAGTGAGTCAAGTCCAGACTCCTGTGTAAAATGCTATACAATGTTTTTACCATTTCTACTTATCAAAATTGATGTATTTTCTTGAAGAATAAATCCATTC
>NZ_SODE01000013.1:0-3164 GCF_004365845.1 Staphylococcus sp. AtDRG32 | reverse complement strand
CCATTGTACATTGAAAACTAGATAAGTAAGTAAATAGATTTTACCAAGCAAAACCGAGTGAATAGAGTTTTAAATAAGCTTGAATTCATAAAAAATAATCGCTAGTGTTCGAAAGAACACTCACAGATTAATAACTATATTAGATTAAGTTATTAAGGGCGCACGGTGGATGCCTTGGCACTAGAAGCCGATGAAGGACGTTACTAACGACGATATGCTTTGGGTAGCTGTAAGTAAGCGTTGATCCAGAGATTTCCGAATGGGGAAACCCAGCACAAGTTATGTTGTGTTATCGACAAGTGAATTCATAGCTTGTCAGAAGGCAGACCCGGAGAACTGAAACATCTTAGTACCCGGAGGAAGAGAAAGAAAATTCGATTCCCTGAGTAGCGGCGAGCGAAACGGGAAGAGCCCAAACCAATAAGCTTGCTTATTGGGGTTGTAGGACACTCTATACGGAGTTACAAAGGAATATATTAAACGAATCATCTGGAAAGTTGAATCAAAGAAGGTAATAATCCTGTAGTTGAAAATATATTCTCTCTTGAGTGGATCCTGAGTACGACGGAGCACGTGAAATTCCGTCGGAATCTGGGAGGACCATCTCCTAAGGCTAAATACTCTCTAGTGACCGATAGTGAACCAGTACCGTGAGGGAAAGGTGAAAAGTACCCCGGAAGGGGAGTGAAAGAGAACTTGAAACCGTGTGCTTACAAGTAGTCAGAGCCCGTTAATGGGTGATGGCGTGCCTTTTGTAGAATGAACCGGCGAGTTACGATCTGATGCAAGGTTAAGCAGAAAATGTGGAGCCGTAGCGAAAGCGAGTCTGAATAGGGCGTGTAGTATTTGGTCGTAGACCCGAAACCAGGTGATCTACCCATGGTCAGGTTGAAGTTCAGGTAACACTGAATGGAGGACCGAACCGACTTACGTTGAAAAGTGAGCGGATGAACTGTGGGTAGCGGAGAAATTCCAATCGAACTTGGAGATAGCTGGTTCTCTCCGAAATAGCTTTAGGGCTAGCCTCAAGTGATGATTATTGGAGGTAGAGCACTGTTTGGACGAGGGGCCCCTCTCGGGTTACCGAATTCAGACAAACTCCGAATGCCAATTAATTTAACTTGGGAGTCAGAACATGGGTGATAAGGTCCGTGTTCGAAAGGGAAACAGCCCAGACCACCAGCTAAGGTCCCAAAATATATGTTAAGTGGAAAAGGATGTGGCGTTGCCCAGACAACTAGGATGTTGGCTTAGAAGCAGCCATCATTTAAAGAGTGCGTAATAGCTCACTAGTCGAGTGACACTGCGCCGAAAATGTACCGGGGCTAAACATATTACCGAAGCTGTGGATTGTCCTTTGGACAATGGTAGGAGAGCGTTCTAAGGGCGTTGAAGCATGATCGCAAGGACATGTGGAGCGCTTAGAAGTGAGAATGCCGGTGTGAGTAGCGAAAGACGGGTGAGAATCCCGTCCACCGATTGACTAAGGTTTCCAGAGGAAGGCTCGTCCGCTCTGGGTTAGTCGGGTCCTAAGCTGAGGCCGACAGGCGTAGGCGATGGATAACAGGTTGATATTCCTGTACCACCTATAATCGTTTTAATCGATGGGGGGACGCAGTAGGATAGGCGAAGCGTACGATTGGATTGTACGTCTAAGCAGTGAGATTGAGTGTTAGGCAAATCCGGCACTCTTAAGATTGAGCTGTGATGGGGAGAGGAAATTGTTTCCTCGAGTCGTTGATTTCACACTGCCGAGAAAAGCCTCTAGATAGAGATTAGGTGCCCGTACCGCAAACCGACACAGGTAGTCAAGATGAGAATTCTAAGGTGAGCGAGCGAACTCTCGTTAAGGAACTCGGCAAAATGACCCCGTAACTTCGGGAGAAGGGGTGCTCTTTAGGGTGCAAGCCCAGAAGAGCCGCAGTGAATAGGCCCAAGCGACTGTTTATCAAAAACACAGGTCTCTGCTAAACCGTAAGGTGATGTATAGGGGCTGACGCCTGCCCGGTGCTGGAAGGTTAAGAGGAGTGGTTAGCTTCTGCGAAGCTACGAATCGAAGCCCCAGTAAACGGCGGCCGTAACTATAACGGTCCTAAGGTAGCGAAATTCCTTGTCGGGTAAGTTCCGACCCGCACGAAAGGCGTAACGATTTGGGCACTGTCTCAACGAGAGACTCGGTGAAATCATAGTACCTGTGAAGATGCAGGTTACCCGCGACAGGACGGAAAGACCCCGTGGAGCTTTACTGTAGCCTGATATTGAAATTCGGCACAGCTTGTACAGGATAGGTAGGAGCCTTTGAAACGTGAGCGCTAGCTTACGTGGAGGCGTTGGTGGGATACTACCCTAGCTGTGTTGGCTTTCTAACCCGCACCACTTATCGTGGTGGGAGACAGTGTCAGGCGGGCAGTTTGACTGGGGCGGTCGCCTCCTAAAAGGTAACGGAGGCGCTCAAAGGTTCCCTCAGAATGGTTGGAAATCATTCATAGAGTGTAAAGGCATAAGGGAGCTTGACTGCGAGACCTACAAGTCGAGCAGGGTCGAAAGACGGACTTAGTGATCCGGTGGTTCCGCATGGAAGGGCCATCGCTCAACGGATAAAAGCTACCCCGGGGATAACAGGCTTATCTCCCCCAAGAGTTCACATCGACGGGGAGGTTTGGCACCTCGATGTCGGCTCATCGCATCCTGGGGCTGTAGTCGGTCCCAAGGGTTGGGCTGTTCGCCCATTAAAGCGGTACGCGAGCTGGGTTCAGAACGTCGTGAGACAGTTCGGTCCCTATCCGTCGTGGGCGTAGGAAATTTGAGAGGAGCTGTCCTTAGTACGAGAGGACCGGGATGGACATACCTCTGGTGTACCAGTTGTCGTGCCAACGGCATAGCTGGGTAGCTATGTATGGACGGGATAAGTGCTGAAAGCATCTAAGCATGAAGCCCCCCTCAAGATGAGATTTCCCAACTTCGGTTATAAGATCCCTCAGAGATGATGAGGTTAATAGGTTCGAGGTGGAAGCGTGGTGACACGTGGAGCTGACGAATACTAATCGATCGAAGACTTAATCAATTTTTTCAAGTTTTGCGACGCAAATCTTTACTTACTATCTAGTTTTGAATGTATAATCATTCACTTGTCTGGTGACAATGGCAAGGAGGTCACACCTGTT
>NZ_SODE01000012.1:743-30939 GCF_004365845.1 Staphylococcus sp. AtDRG32 | reverse complement strand
GTCCTCCTGGGTATGTTTTTGTCGTTAAAAACATTGTACCGTAAAAGGACTGTTATATGGCCTTTTTACTTTTACACAATTATACGGACTTTATCAACAAGTTCAAAACCATCAAAAAAAGACACCTTTTCAGGTGCTTTTTTTATTTTATAAACTCATTCCCTGATCTCGACTTCGTTCTTTTTTTACCTCTCGGTTATGAGTTAGTTCAAATTCGTTCTTTTTAGGTTCTAAATCGTGTTTTTCTTGGAATTGTGCTGTTTTATCCTTTACCTTGTCTACAAACCCCTTAAAAACGTTTTTAAAGGCTTTTAAGCCGTCTGTACGTTCCTTAAGGAATTCCTTAGTGCTTTCATAGATTAAACTCACATCACGCTTTAAATCGCTTATTTTAGACTTTAAAGACTTGTTTTCTTCAAGCAACTCATTATAATCATTTACATTTTCATTAAATCGCTCTACAAGACCACTATATTTTTCTTTAACTTGCCCATGTTCTTTACTTAATTTTTTATATTCTCTCGCCATATCAGTACTCATGAGATTTCTAACATGCTGTTTTAACCTATCGTTATCTCTCGCAGCAGTCACTAAGTTTTTATAATCACGCTCCGATATAACAACATTTTTGGTTGGTTTCTTTTCTGTTTTCATTATTTCTTTTCCCAAACCAAACATGGACTTTTCACCCGTTGGCACTTCAACACTTTTCATGTGTCGTTTCGCTGGTACTTCTAAATCTGATTTAACTTTATCGCTATAAGCAGTCCATTCATCTTTTTTAACTGCTAAATTTTTTTCTAGAAAATCAATCTCTTTTTCCAAAGTTTGTTTTTTAAATTTAGCTGTCTCAATATGTTTACGGTCAGAGCCACGTTCACCACGCTTCAACTCAAAACCCTGTTTTTTCATATGCTCGGGGAATTTATCTTGTAGCCATAACAGTTCTTGACGATTAAACACATTTTTTCCTTGCAGTTTTCCATCACGCATAGGCACAACACCTAAATGCATGTGAGGGGTTTGCTCATCATTATGAACTGTTGCATAAGCAATATTTTGCTTGCCATATCGTTCGGAAAATAATTTATAACTTTCCTCAAAAAATCGTTTTTGTTCTCCTGGATCCAGTTGCTCAAAAAAATCTCGGTCAGATGTTACTAGCAACTCATTTACAAGAACAGCATCTTTCCTCGTTTTTCTTGTACCTGTTTTTTGTGATTCAATAATTTCTTTGACACGTTCGTTGTAATCAATATTTTTATCATTTTTCAAATCATAATTTTCACGTGTTCGCTCATGGTCAATATCATCATTCGTTCTACTTTTTCGCTCTCTTTGATTATGAAATTGCATGCCTTTTAGTCCAGCTGATTTCACTTTTTGCATTCTACAAACTGCATAACTCATATGTAAATCGCTCCTTTTTAGGTGGCACAAATGTGAGGCATTTTCGCTCTTTCCGGCAACCACTTCCAAGTAAAGTATAACACACTATACTTTATATTCATAAAGTGTGTGCTCTGCGAGGCTGTCGGCAGTGCCGACCAAAACCATAAAACCTTTAAGACCTTTCTTTTTTTTACGAGAAAAAAGAAACAAAAAAACCTGCCCTCTGCCACCTCAGCAAAGGGGGGTTTTGCTCTCGTGCTCGTTTAAAAATCAGCAAGGGACAGGTAGTATTTTTTGAGAAGATCACTCAAAAAATCTCCACCTTTAAACCCTTGCCAATTTTTATTTTGTCCGTTTTGTCTAGCTTACCGAAAGCCAGACTCAGCAAGAATAAAATTTTTATTGTCTTTCGGTTTTCTAGTGTAACGGACAAAACCACTCAAAATAAAAAAGATACAAGAGAGGTCTCTCGTATCTTTTATTCAGCAATCGCGCCCGATTGCTGAACAGATTAATAATAGATTTTAGCTTTTTATTTGTTGAAAAAAGCTAATCAAATTGTTGTCGGGATCAATTACTGCAAAGTCTCGTTCATCCCACCACTGATCTTTTAATGATGTATTGGGGTGCAAAATGCCCAAAGGCTTAATATGTTGATATAATTCATCAATTCCCTCTACTTCAATGCGGCAACTAGCAGTACCAGCAATAAACGACTCCGCACCTGTACAAACCGGTGAATCATTACTACGAGAGCGCCAGCCTTCATCACTTGCCTCCCATAGATGAATCCGAACCTCATTACACATTAGAACTGCGAATCCATCTTCATGGTGAACCAAAGTGAAACCTAGTTTATCGCAATAAAAACCTATACTCTTTTTAATATCCCCGACTGGCAATGCCGGGATAGACTGTAACATTCTCACGCATAAAATCCCCTTTCATTTTCTAATGTAAATCTATTACCTTATTATTAATTCAATTCGCTCATAATTAATCCTTTTTCTTATTACGCAAAATGGCCCGATTTAAGCACACCCTTTATTCCGTTAATGCGCCATGACAGCCATGATAATTACTAATACTAGGAGAAGTTAATAAATACGTAACCAACATGATTAACAATTATTAGAGGTCATCGTTCAAAATGGTATGCGTTTTGACACATCCACTATATATCCGTGTCGTTCTGTCCACTCCTGAATCCCATTCCAGAAATTCTCTAGCGATTCCAGAAGTTTCTCAGAGTCGGAAAGTTGACCAGACATTACGAACTGGCACAGATGGTCATAACCTGAAGGAAGATCTGATTGCTTAACTGCTTCAGTTAAGACCGAAGCGCTCGTCGTATAACAGATGCGATGATGCAGACCAATCAACATGGCACCTGCCATTGCTACCTGTACAGTCAAGGATGGTAGAAATGTTGTCGGTCCTTGCACACGAATATTACGCCATTTGCCTGCATATTCAAACAGCTCTTCTACGATAAGGGCACAAATCGCATCGTGGAACGTTTGGGCTTCTACCGATTTAGCAGTTTGATACACTTTCTCTAAGTATCCACCTGAATCATAAATCGGCAAAATAGAGAAAAATTGACCATGTGTAAGCGGCCAATCTGATTCCACCTGAGATGCATAATCTAGTAGAATCTCTTCGCTATCAAAATTCACTTCCACCTTCCACTCACCGGTTGTCCATTCATGGCTGAACTCTGCTTCCTCTGTTGACATGACACACATCATCTCAATATCCGAATAGGGCCCATCAGTCTGACGACCAAGAGAGCCATAAACACCAATAGCCTTAACATCATCCCCATATTTATCCAATATTCGTTCCTTAATTTCATGAACAATCTTCATTCTTTCTTCTCTAGTCATTATTATTGGTCCATTCACTATTCTCATTCCCTTTTCAGATAATTTTAGATTTGCTTTTCTAAATAAGAATATTTGGAGAGCACCGTTCTTATTCAGCTATTAATAACTCGTCTTCCTAAGCATCCTTCAATCCTTTTAATAACAATTATAGCATCTAATCTTCAACAAACTGGCCCGTTTGTTGAACTACTCTTTAATAAAATAATTTTTCCGTTCCCAATTCCACATTGCAATAATAGAAAATCCATCTTCATCGGCTTTTTCGTCATCATCTGTATGAATCAAATCGCCTTCTTCTGTGTCATCAAGGTTTAATTTTTTATGTATTTCTTTTAACAAACCACCATAGGAGATTAACCTTTTACGGTGTAAACCTTCCTCCAAATCAGACAAACGTTTCAAATTCTTTTCTTCATCATCGGTCATAAAATCCGTATCCTTTACAGGATATTTTGCAGTTTCGTCAATTGCCGATTGTATATCCGATTTATATTTATTTTTCGGTCGAATCATTTGAACTTTTACATTTGGATCATAGTCTAATTTCATTGCCTTTTTCCAAAATTGAATCCATTGTTTTTGATTCACGTAGTTTTCTGTATTCTTAAAATAAGTTGGTTCCACACATACCAATACATGCATGTGCTGATTATAAGAATTATCGGTTCTGTTGCAAAGTTGAATTTATAATATAATTTTAACAAAAAGGAGTCTTCTGTATGAACTATTTCAGATATAAACAATTTAACAAGGATGTTATCACTGTAGCCGTTGGCTACTATCTAAGATATGCATTGAGCTATCGTGATATATCTGAAATATTAAGAGAACGTGGTGTAAACGTTCATCATTCAACGATCTACCGTTGGGTTCAAGAATATGCCCCAATTTTATATCAAATTTGGAAGAAAAAGCATAAAAAAGCTTATTACAAATGGCGTATTGATGAGACGTATATCAAAATAAAAGGAAAATGGAGCTATTTATATCGTGCCATTGATACAGAGGGACATACATTAGATATTTGGTTGCGTAAGCAACGAGATAATCATTCAGCATATGCGTTTATCAAACGTCTCATTAAACAATTTGGTAAGCCTCAAAAGGTAGTTACAGATCAGGCACCTTCAACGAAGGCAGCAATGGCTAAAATAATTAAAGCTTTTAAACTTAAACCTGACTGTCATTGTACATCGAAATATCTGAATAACCTCATTGAGCAAGATCACCGTCATATTAAAGTAAGAAAGACAAGATATCAAAGTATCAATACGGCAAAGAATACTTTAAAAGGTATTGAATGTATTTACGCTCTATATAAAAAGAACCGTAGGTCTCTTCAGATCTACGGATTTTCCCCATGCCACGAAATTAGCATCATGCTAGCAAGTTAAACGAACACTGACATGATATATTAGTGATTAGCTATATTTTTTACTTTGCAACAGAACCCTTTTTATTTAAAAATCTCAATATTAATAAAATTAAAGCTAAAAAAGGACGAAAGATTGAATGGTTAGAATTTTCTTTTGAACCTGAGAAACGTATTCATTCGAAACGACAATCTAATATGATAAGTACAGGCAAACCAAAACAATATATAAGCCGTGAAATGACGCCACAATGGTTAAAAAATAACACTTATGAACCAACCACATCTAAGACATCTGCGTATACAGAAGAAGAACGTCAAGCGTTTTTACAAAAAATGAAAAAGTAAAGGAGACCCAGTTATTTGATGAAAACTGTAAAGGAAGTTTCTGAACTTTTAGATGTCTCTAAACAAACAATTCATTATCATTTAAAAAGTTTACCTTCAAATTTGAAGGTAAACAAAGTAGGTAACAAATCATTAATAGATGATAATACAATAGATTATCTAAAAACAATTTTAAATAAAAAAACGACAAAAGAATCGACAAAATTTGATGAAAAATCGACAAACAAAACAGAATCATTAAATAACCAATATAGCAGTTATATCGATAAATACATAGAGCATTTAGAATCAGAAATTCGACAAAAGAATCGACAAATTGACGATTTAACAATTGCATTAAAACAAGAACAATCTTTGAATTTAAATAGCCAAAATATATTAAGTAATACCAAAAAAATAGAAACTGATAATATAGATTCAAAAGAAGATATCATTACTCCAAAAGCATCAAAAAAAAATGAACAAAAACAATCTATCTTTTCTAAACTATTCAAAAAAAAATAATGTATTCACGCCTAAAGGCGTGAATACATTATTTTCTCTAAAAAGAAATTATCACTTGTTAATTATAATATAGTTAATATTTAGCAAGTGAAGTGTGGTTTATCATATGCAAAAATCCCACTACTGTCCAAAGCAAAGTAGGGTTTTTATTTAATATACAAAATACAAAGCATTTCTATATTGACAAAGGATAAAAATCATACTAACTTATGAATATATGAGCATATATTCATAAGTTAGTATGATTTTCTTCGAGTAACAAAACATTAATTGAAATTTTATATTTTTTAACTCTATAGTTATAAAAACAAAAATTCAAATTATAGAAAATATTTTTCATCATTAAAAAGAGGAGGGATTAAATGGAAAACGATCACAATCATAATCATACACATGGCGCGAACAAAAAGACTTTATTAATTAGTTTTATTATTATTACAAGTTACATGATTGTAGAAGGGTTAGGTGGTTTCTTTACTAACAGTCTTGCGTTAATTTCAGATGCTGGTCATATGTTAAGTGATTCTATTTCTTTAGGTATTGCTTTAATTGCATTTACTTTAGGAGCGAAGCAAGCTAATACAAATAAAACTTTTGGCTACAAAAGGTTTGAAATACTAGCAGCTGTACTTAATGGTATTACTTTGATGTTAATAGCTATCTATATTTTTTATGAAGCTATTGAGAGATTTAAAAACCCCCCTGAGGTAGCTTCTACAGGCATGTTAATTATCGCCTTGGTAGGCTTGTTTATTAATATTATTGTGGCTTGGATAATGCTGCGCGGGAGCGATGTAGAAGAAAACTTAAATATGCGTGGAGCATATTTGCATGTAATAAGCGACATGCTTGGATCTATAGGTGCAGTTATAGCAGCCCTTCTCATTATATTTTTTAGATGGGGGTGGGCGGATCCTTTAGCAAGTGTGATTGTAGCAATTTTAGTACTACGTAGCGGCTTTTATGTAACAAAATCAAGTCTTCATGTATTAATGGAGGGAGCACCAAGCAATATAAATACAAAAGACATTATTAAAACTATTAAAAAATTCAAAGAAGTTAAAAATATTCATGACTTTCATGTTTGGTCAGTAACTAGCGGATTAAACGCGTTATCTTGTCATATTGTTGTAGAAGATACAATGACCATTACTGAAAATGAGTTTTTACTTAAACGTATAGAACATGAACTCAATCATCAAAATATTCAACATGTCACAATACAGACTGAAACTTCTAACAATAATCATAGTGAAAAATTGTTTTGTATCGTGAAAGAAGAAGACAGTCAACATCATCATTAAATAAACAGCCATTATTTTTTAATAATGGCTGTTTATTTAATTATTCCAATATATTTAATATATCTTTTTTGTTATTTTCAAATCCCACGTAATATTTAAACAACTTTTTTTTACCCCAAAAAATTTTTTTATAAAAAACAAATAAGGGAACAATTCGGTTGCCTGATATTTTTTTCATTTCTTCTTCTAAGTCCAAATTTTGACTTACATCTTTATGACTATAACTAATCTCTTGAGAGTTTAAATACCTTTTTGATTCTTGGCAATCAGAGCATGTAGGTCTTGTGTAAAGCTCAAGTTGTATATTTTTATCCAAATATATCTCTCCTAATATAAGTTTTAGCATACATTTTATACAAGTGTACCTCTTAAAACAAACTATAAATATTAATTTTTTATATGAAACTTTTGTATTGACTTATACCTACTAGGGGTATAATATAGATTCCAACAAGAGATACCCCGTTAGGGTATATGAGGAGGGGTGAAATTGAACACTACTACTGTTAAAAACAATGACGCATTGCTCAATAGACTCAAAAGATTAGAAGGACAAATGCGCGGTTTACAATCAATGATAGCAGAAGATAGATATTGTATAGATGTACTAGTACAAATAACAGCAATACAATCAGCCCTAAAACAAGTGGGTTTTATAGTAACTGAAGACCATATATCTAATTGTGTAAGTGAAGGTATTAAAAATGGCAACGGAGAAGAAAGTATCAAAGAATTGATGGTTGTATTAAAACAATTTTCAAAATAGGAGGAAAGAAATAATTGAGTGAAAATATTAAAAAAACCTCATTAGGTATCACAGGCATGACATGTGCAGCTTGCTCGAATAAAGTAGAAAAAAATCTAAATAAATTAGATGAAGTTAACGCTAATGTAAATCCTTCTACAGAGAAAGCTACAATTGAATATAACCCCAATGTTACATCATTAGAAGATATTGCAAATACAATTCAAAAAACAGGTTATGGAGTTTTAACCGAAAAAGTGGATCTCGATGTAATGGGAATGACGTGTGCAGCTTGTTCGAATAAAATCGAAAAAGTTTTAAATCGAATCTCAGGTGTAAATAAGGCTACAGTTAATTTAACCACAGAAAGTGCTACTGTAGAATACAACCCTGATATGACGTCTGTAGATGAATTTCAACAACGTATTAAAAACCTAGGGTATGAGGCACAACCTAAAAAAGAAGCATCAGAAAAAAGTTCCCAAAAAGAAAAACAATTAAAACGACAGTTAATTAAATTAGTTGTTTCAGCTGTTTTAGCAGCTCCATTGTTAATGACAATGTTCGTTCATTTATTTGGTATTCAAATACCACATATATTTATGAACCCGTGGTTCCAATTTGTATTAGCAACGCCTGTTCAATTTGTTATTGGTTGGCAATTTTATGTAGGCGCTTATAAAAACCTTCGTAATGGGTCAGCAAATATGGATGTTCTTGTCGCTTTAGGTACAAGCGCAGCCTTCTTTTATAGTATTTATGAATCGATTAAGTGGTTAATTAATACAAATTATGAGCCACACCTATATTTTGAAACAAGTGCTGTATTAATTACTTTAATTCTTTTCGGAAAGTATTTAGAAGCACGTGCTAAAACACAAACAACAAATGCGTTAAGTAAATTGTTGAATTTACAAGCTAAAGAAGCACGTATATTACGCAACGGTGAAGAGACTATGGTTCCTTTAAGTGAGGTAAAAGAAGGAGACTATTTAGTTATCAAACCAGGAGAAAAAATACCAGTAGATGGCAAAATAATTAAAGGTATGACTTCAATTGACGAGTCAATGTTGACAGGTGAATCTATTCCTGTTGAAAAAATGCAAAATGATAATGTTATAGGATCAACAATGAATAAAAATGGAGCAATTACTGTTGAAGCAACAAAAGTTGGTAAAGATACAGCTCTTGCCTCCATTGTTAAAGTTGTCGAAGAAGCGCAAGGTTCTAAAGCGCCAATACAAAGACTAGCAGATATTATTTCTGGATATTTTGTACCTATCGTTGTAGGTATCGCGATTTTCACATTTATTATATGGATTTCATTAGTTCAGCCGGGACAATTTGAACCAGCCTTAGTTGCTGCAATAGCAGTATTAGTTATCGCTTGTCCTTGTGCGTTAGGCTTAGCTACGCCTACTTCTATAATGGTGGGTACCGGAAAAGCTGCTGAAAATGGCATTCTATTTAAAGGTGGAGAACACATTGAAGGTACACACGCTATTAATACAGTTGTTTTAGATAAAACTGGCACTATAACAAATGGCACACCTGAAGTCACTGATTTTAGTGGAGATGATCAAACATTACAATTGTTAGCTAGTGCAGAAAAAGGTTCTGAACACCCACTAGCTGAAGCTATCGTAAGTTATGCTAAAGAAAAATCATTAGAATTTTTAGAAGTAGACCATTTTGAAGCTATACCAGGGCGCGGTATAAATGCAACAATTGATGGTAAAGAACTTTTTGTCGGAAATCGAAAACTAATGAGTGAAAAAGGAATCCAAACTAATGAAGCTGAAACAAATCTCGCTCAATTTGAAAAAGAAGGAAAAACTGCAATGCTTATAAGCGTAGATAACGAATTGAGAGGGGTTGTCGCTGTAGCTGATACAGTTAAAGATACTGCCCAACAAGCTATTCAAAAACTTCATGAATTAGGTATTGAAGTTGCTATGTTAACTGGTGATAACAAACGTACCGCACAAGCAATAGCAAAACAAGTTGGTATAGACACGATTATTGCAGAGGTTTTACCAGAAGAAAAAGCTTCTAAAGTAGCAGAAATTCAATCTGAAGGTAAAAAAGTAGCTATGGTTGGAGATGGTGTCAATGATGCTCCAGCACTAGTTAAAGCAGATATTGGTATTGCCATTGGTACAGGTACAGAAGTTGCAATCGAAGCTGCTGATATAACTATTTTAGGAGGAGACCTTTTATTAATTCCAAAAGCAATAAAAGCAAGTAAATCTACAATTCGTAATATTCGCCAAAATCTATTTTGGGCGTTTGGTTACAATGTTGCAGGTATCCCTATAGCAGCAATTGGTCTGCTAGCACCTTGGGTTGCGGGAGCAGCAATGGCTTTAAGTTCTGTAAGTGTTGTCACAAACGCTTTACGTCTAAAACGTATGAAATTATAAGAATCTTATATTTCTTGAAAGGAGGTGACAACATTGACTAACGAAGTTATTAATGTAGAAGGTATGAGCTGTGACCATTGCAAGCATTCAATTGAAAAAGCATTAAATGGATTAGATGGTGTAACATCTTCAGAAGTAAGCTTGGCGAATGGGAATGTGGAAGTTGAATTTGATGAAAATCAAGTAGCTTTCAACGACTTTAAAGAAGCTATTGAAGATCAAGGTTACGATGTAATTAAATAATTTAAATAGTTGGGCATATCGTTTAATGATATGCCCTTATTAAAAATTAAGGAGGATAAAAATATGAATCATAATCATGAATATCATTCAAACAAACCCGAAATTAAAGCAAATGTTGTATATAGAGATGGTAATATAGAAATTACGTTAGAAGATGAATTTAATAATGCCCCATTATTAGATACTATGCATGAAAAAGAAATGCATTTCGTTTTAGTATCTAATGACATGGAGAAATATTACCACCTACACCCTCAAAAAAAGCATGAAGGTTTATTTATAATTAACCAACAATTAGAGCCAGGAACTTACCAGGCTTTTGTTGATGTTACACCAAAAAACCATGTGTATTCCGTTCATCCTATTGAACTGCAAATTGGAGATAAAATAACCTCTACAACATCTTTAAATTCTGATAAAAATTGGGTAAAAGTTAACAAAGGAGTTCATGTAACTTTAAATTCTATAAGTGCTAAAGAAGATGAACATGTCCCTTTAACTTTCAATACAGAATTAACTCCCCAACCTTATTTAGGAGCTTTAGGACATGTGATTATATTTGATGAGCAATTAACTGATTATATTCATGTTCACCCAGAATCACCTGATTCTACAACCTTTTATGCTCATTTTCCTAAAAAAGGGATGTATAAAATTTGGGCAGAATTTAAATTTAATGATGAAGTGCATAGATTTACTTATAATATTAAAGTTGCATAAATCTATTAGCAAAAGCTTAAAAATCAGTAAATTGTAAAGAGTTATTTAGATAATACAAAACGCTTTATAAAAAATCGAAAATTTAAGATAGAAAGTTGATGAAGAAAGTATCAAAAAATTGTAGTGGTTGTTTATATTGCAACATTCACTGAATTTTTATAGTTAATAACCTATTATTTAAGGAGTAATTTATTGATTAAGTTTGAATATTTTGAGGAGAAAGATTTTGATTTATTAATAAACTGGATAAACTCTCCTGAACTTTTAGTCAAATGGGCAGGTACAGATTTTAATTATCCCCTAGATGAAGAACAATTAAAGGAATATATTAAAGACACAAATAAAGAAAATTCTAGTAAAATAATTTATAAAGTTATCATTGAAGAAAATAATTCAAAAAAAATTATAGGTCATATTGCTTTAAATAATATAGATTTTAAAAATTGTTCCGCCACGTTAAGTAAAGTTTTAGTAGGTGATCCGCAAATGCGTGGCCAAGGATTAGGCCCTAAAATAATAAAGAAATTATTGAAAAAGGCTTTTGAAGATTTGGGACTACACAGAATTGAATTAGGTGTTTTTGCCTTTAATAAATCAGCTATTAAAAGTTACAAAAAGATTGGATTTATAAAAGAAGGAGAAAAAAGAGACTTTAGAAAATTAAATGGAGAATATTATAATTTATGGCAAATGAGTATGTTAGAAAGCGAATGGTCTTGAATAATTTTAAACAAAAATAGTCCTCTTATTTTAATAAGAGGACTATTTTTGTTTATTTAGAGCGTACTCAAAAATGACATTTTGTATATAAAATTTATTTTGATTCATAAGTAATTCAGCTAATGACTTCTATTTTATTAATTTTAGCTATATATTAATATAGAAATAATAGTAAACATCTAATTAACTAAGATAGACAATTACAAAGACTTTACACTAAAATTCTTCTGAGTATGTTGAGGGGAATTATTGACAGAATTATCTTTTTTACTGTTTTAAATCTTTCACATATCTTTCCAATGCTAAATAATCTACACACATTGATTCAAAAAATGAAACTTTTTTTATCACAGCATTTTTATATACTTTTTGGGCTTTATTTACGATTCTTTGATTTTCTTGCCTAATAAAAATTAATTGGTTAGTTAATAAGTTATAATATTCTAAATCTTGCTCCTTTATGTATTGCATATCTATTTTAGAAAGATATTTATCAGGAACAGGTATCATATTTAAAAATAATAGATATCCTAATCTATTTTGAATATTATTAACCTCAAACAATTTTATTGATAGTTGATTATTTAGTTTTTTATTTTCTTTAGGGGAACTTAAGGGGACAAAATAATTAAGATCATTAATAGATAATACAACTCCTAAATAAGGACGAGTGGATTTATTTAATAATACTCTCTCATCTACATTTCTTAATTCATTAATATAATCTTCATCAACATAGTATAATTTCATAATTTCTCCTACAGTATAAAAATAAAGCGACCAAATATTTGGTCGCTTTTCAATGTCTACTTGTGGCAAGACCTCTCCATTTTTTCAATTCCAACTTTTAGCATGGACTCTCTATTTTTTCAATGTCTACTTGTGGCAAGACCTCTCCTATATACATTTTAAATTTTAGCACTGTATAAATCATATGTCAATTTTTTATCTTTATATTATATTTCTCAGAACCGTTCAAATTGGTTTTCTAAGAGAAAAATGATTAAAGATTTACTAACTGATTTTTCATTAGAAATAAAGCAGGTAGACGCTTGGTACAAAATACTTTCTACACCGATACAAATCCACAATTGATTGGAAAGAGTAAAATCCTTTGACAAGCTAATTACCGTATTGTTGATAGTATAAGAAAAGACTTATTAACCAAAAAAATCCTACAAAATCAATAATAATAGTCTTTTACATTTCTCCACCAACCAATGTTATAGTCCAATTAACGAAAATGATTAGCAAAGTAATGATCCCTCTCTGCGACTAGATTGATTCTTGATAGATAGGCGAACTATATATATCATGTTCTAATATACGACCTTTGATAAGTTATTTTCTCTTAATCTAAATTTGTTATCATTTTTTCTTTTTAAATAAATTTTTGGTAATAATAAATGCAACTACATATAACTCAACTGTTACCATTAATGGTAACGTGAAAAGACCCATATACATAAATATATCATTTGCGTGCATTATTCTATCCCAATCATCAACGACACTGATGAAGTTCCACACAAAATACCCTGTAGGGACCCCAAATATTATTAAACCTATAATCATTTTTAACAGTAATTGTTTATCTCTTAGACTCATCGTAGCTATTTTAATGTCTTCTAACGTTAACCAAGATTTTTTTTGAGATGTACTAATTTTTAAATCCTTTATTCCTGTTATATCTTTTTCTGTCTGATATCCTAAGGCATCTTTTAGAATTAATTTATCTCTACCATTAATACTCACTCTATCTATAATTTCTCTTTCAATAATACAATTATTTACATTTTCTGCAAAATAGTTTTTTCTACGTCGTTTTCCTACAAATGGAAATATAAAAATAGGGAATAATAACGAATAAAGAACAAGTAATATAGCTGGCAAACTAATTTTATCCCAATCTGTTATATATTTAATCACTTCTTCTTTAGGATATGCACTGAGTGAATAAAAAATCATTGCTAACAAGTACATTAATGCTACTAGTGTTATAAATATGTATAAAATTATATTGATTATCAGTGTTTTTACTCTTTCCATCTTTTGTCTTTTATATAAAATATTTTGACTTAGAATTTGAATAAGCGCATATATAATATATATTACTGCAAAAATCCCTACTTCGTTAAAATTCTTGTATAGGTCAATCAAGAAATCCATATTTTTGAAATACACGTTAACTCCTCCAATTAAAGTGTATAACAGGTTACTAAGACTTATAAATTTTTGCTTAAGTTATGCCATATTCTCATATAGCCCATAAGTTCTGTGTATTCAGACTTCAACATACCGTTAAGTAAATCATAAACATCATCAAATTCTTTATTTATAATTTCATAAACAACTTTTGTTTTATTTCTATACATCCACTCTGCCACGCGTTCTGTTTCACTAGTACCATCTTTTAAAGTAACGGGTTTAACTTCAATTTCATTTAATTGTTTAAGTATCTTATTTTTACTCCAATGTACATTATTTAAATACTTCTTCTTTTTCAAATCAACAAACTTTTGTAAATTATTATTTATCGGTTGTTCATTATTAATATCAGGAACCTCCCACATTTTCGTATAATAAGACAGATTTAAAACAATTTTCTTAGTATCAAAAATATTAAAAATATTTTTGATATCTAGTATATCTAAATATTCATTAGAAAAACGTATACAGTTTTCTAAAAAATTACTATATTCTTTTTTCAGAAGTTCATATTTTTCTTTATTATCTATATCGTGATCCCTATGTATATTTTGTGCTATTTCTCTAGAATCTTTAATAACAGATTTAAATAATGATAGTTTATTTGAAAAATAACGTACGTCGTCTAATGATTTTGCCAGTGTATCACTTAATTGATTTAGGTAATCTATCATTATACTTTTATTATGTATATTCTCATTCTGTCTAATATATTTTGCTATTCTATTTTGATTAGGTAGCAACTCTTCGATTGATATATTACCTCGTTTTATTTTTTCAGGTTTTGTTACATCATCTCTTAATATTTCATCGATCATATCTTCATTAACATACTTTACTTTTTTGAATGCAAACTTCCTTTTTTGTGGGTAATGATATTTATTCCAATTTTGGTTTGTTCCATTTTCTATATTATTTAAGATATCATTACTTTTATTTTTTACATAGTCTGTTGTGACACTTCGCTTTTTGCTATCTTCCTCATAAATTGAAAAATAATTCCCATTAATAATATACGCAGCTTCTTCCAGAGAATACCATCTTTCCTTTTTGCCATCTATCTCCAAGAATTTTTTATAATTACTTTTAAAAATTTCTTGTTCCATACTTAAATCAGACCCCTCTAAAATTTCTTCGATATTGTCATCAGTTAATTGATTATTCATCCAATAATTAAAATCTAAGTCATTGATTCCTTTGTTATTAATGATAATCACGCTATTACCTCCAAAAACCGAATAAATTTTTTCACCTATTATTTTATCACTTCATTTGCGAAAATTTAATCAATCACAGATATCTTTGATTAATTCTATTTATATTTCCTAAACGATGCGCATCAATAGGATAGAAAGGATGTTTCACATGAAAATTCAATCTAATTTCAAAAAAGGTGGCTATTCAACTGAAATAGCTTCCAATTATATTGATAATAAAAAACCCATTTATAGCTTAAGTACAGAACTTTATCCGCAACAGCGTTTTGAGAATAATCAGCCTACCGGAGAAATTATTGCGTATAAAGCCTGGTTTGTTCAAGAAGGCTTACCGCCCTTCACAGTTAAATTCGAAAATGAAGTGACATTACCTAATTATATGAGCGTCATTACTTTTGATCATTTAGAAGCTTGTGAAGTCCGTTATGATGTTTACTTCAAAGCTTCAGATCTGAAGGAGGTTAAATAATGACAGCCAAAGAGCTCGAACAATATCTCCTACAAAGCTTAAATATGGCACTAGGATCCATGATGCAAGGCGAAACCAGTTATACCAATAGTTTCACCTGCAAGGTCACGGAAGAAGGTTTTTACTTTCTTCCTCGCCTGCCTGCAGGCTATATTGTGGACGATGACTTATATCAAAAAATATTTCTCATTGCGAGTGCAGCTTTATATCCCAAATTCACATTGTTAAAACAGAATTCTGCGTATTTCGTACCTATGGATACCGACGATATTCATACGCAACGCGCTTTGTTTTTCCCATGGCAACAAGGGATATCAGAACGCTTAGTGATTTCTGATTTAGATCGTTTTACGTCGTCTCTAACGAATCAACAAATTCCGATCATGAAACAATTAACTTTAAACTATCAAAACATTACATCTATAGCGATCGCAGGTAATTCAGGCAGTGGTAAATCTTATATGCTGACGTACTTACTAAGTGTATTAAAACCGATATCAGAACTCATTATTGTTGACCCTAAGTTTGATACACCGAGCCGTTGGGCACGTATTCATGATATTACTGTGATTCACCCTCATCAAAATCGATCTAAGTCTGATTTTTTATCTAAAATTAATGAAAACTTAAGTCATTGCCTTCAAGTTATTCAACAACGACAAACCATTCTTTATGACGATCCAGACTATCAATTTGATCACCTAACCATTGTGATTGATGAAGTGCTCGCTTTAGCTGAAGGTGTGAATAAGACCATTAAAGACGCGTTCTTTTCATTACTATCTCAAATTGCTTTATTAGGTCGTGCCACCAAAGTTCATTTATTACTGGTGTCTCAACGATTTGATCATCAAACCATCCCGGTTTCCGTTAGAGAACAACTCAATGTGCTGATTCAAATCGGTAATATTAATAAAAAAACCACACAATTTTTATTCCCCGATTTAGATCCAGAAGGTATTGTGATACCCATTGGTAAAGGGACAGGTCTAATCCAAGTGATTGATAGTGAATCTCCCTATCAAGTCTTACCCTTGTTATGTCCGACTTACTATACGAAAGCAGGTGTATTGTGATGAGGAAAACCTATTTCATGCGTGTGTATGATATTATCATTTACTTGTTCCTGTTCGCTATTTTGACAGTTATGGTTAGTAAACTCTTTGTCCTATTAAACTTTATTGTGTCTCAAATTGATATTATCGATACGCGAAACGTCACACACTATA
Source organism: Staphylococcus sp. AtDRG32 (assembly GCF_004365845.1). Taxonomy (NCBI): domain Bacteria; kingdom Bacillati; phylum Bacillota; class Bacilli; order Caryophanales; family Staphylococcaceae; genus Staphylococcus; species Staphylococcus sp. AtDRG32. The sequence continues at coordinate 14,156 of NZ_SODE01000012.1, read as the reverse complement.
TCACAATCATTTCAAATGGTGTATATCAACTTACATTTTACTTATTAGTCTTAGCATTGATGTTAATAGTTATCGATTTAATGATTCGTTTATTGAAAGATCAACTCACGAATCATATCAAATCTGTTTATCACACAATGGTTTTACGACATTATCTTAAACAAGATGTTGACACAGACACGACTCAGGATTGGCAAAATAACGGCAAAAGTAAAACAAATTCTGTCCAGCAATACTTTAATAAAATGGTTGGAAAATCGCTCGTTGATGTTCGTCAAAATGAAGTCCGTGTGGCAATTAAAATTCCCCGGAAACAGCAAGCTCACGATATATTAAAAAAGATTGAACCTCAAATTCATGAAGAAATTACACATATGCACCCGAATTATTACTTTTCAAAACCTCAACGTCATCATCGTTATCTATGGTTTGCAGGCCACAAACGTTAAGATACACATGCGTTGTGGTACACGAAGTGATAAACACAAGCGCATGTGTATCTTAACAGTGCCATGGGGTTACTACGACCCCCATGGCATCATTAATCAATAATCACAGAAAGGATGTTGATGATGTCAAAAGATAAACGTTCAAATAAGTGGGCTTTCTTAATATATGAAGAGAGCTCGCCATCTAACTACCGAGATATTTTGGAACAAATGCATATCCCCTATATTTTAAGTCCGTGGCATAATCAAGATATTGATCACTCGACAGGAGAAATTAAGAAGTCACATAAACATGGAGCTTTGTTTTTTGATTCTTTAAAAAGTTATTCCCAAGTCTCTGAATTACTTCAACAACACTTAAATACACCTAGTCATATTGAAATAATTATGTCCCCTAAGGGCATGTTTGATTATTTTATTCATGCGTCTAATACAGATAAAACCCCTTATGACATCAACGATATTGAAAGTGGTTGTGGTTTTGACTTAAATCAATTTTTATTAGATCAAGGTCAGTCCGAAATATTTAATAAGATTATTGATATTATTGAGAACCAAGATTTTACAGAATTTCAAAGTCTAGTGATGTATGCGCGGCAACACCATCCATCCTATTTACATTTGATTATTCAGCGAACATATTTTTTCGCAAAATATTTGGATTCAAGGCGTCACATGTTTAATTAAAATGGATATCATGTATCAAGACGAGAAGAAACCTGTTTCTCAGCTTACTCTTTCTTGACATTAACGCAGCGTAATACATTACAATTAATAAAAAGAGGTGAAAACGATAGAGTTTTACCAAATGCCTATGTTTAACAAAGTCCTAGTTAAAGACATTGAGAAATCAGAAAAATGGTATGAAAAAACACTTGGCTTTAAAAGTGTTTTTAAATTTAGAAATGATAAAAATGAAGTGCTTATGAATCATTTAAGACTAGAAAAACATCAAGATTTAATCTTAATTGTTCAAACAGATTTTGAAGTTGGCAATTCAATATATCTCAATATCTTAGTCAAAGATATCGAAGATAAATCACAACATATCTCATCAAAATTTATAGTAACTCAATTAGAAGACCAACCATGGAACGCTAAAGAAATGACAATCAAAGATCCAGACGGCCACTAAATCACACTTACTCAATCAAATATTAGCGATACTGATTTTGAAAAATTAATGAAACATACTTCGAAAAATTATTGAGGCATAAACCTTTATTGATAATACAAAAATAAATATCTATGAGTCATTATGCCAAATAAAGATTCTAGAAATTTCTCTAGGATCTTTTTATTTTTCCGAATTTTAAATATCATTATTTTGCATTTTAAAGGGGTATTTAGAGCAAATTCTAATCTCACATAGTTTTTTCTATCCATTTAATTTTGCCCTTTAAAACACAAATACGAGACAAATAAGAGTATATACATATGACATTTATTACGTACTTTACATGTATTTTATGTGATATATAAACTGATTGGCTCATGTCACTTAATATACATGTATTCGTATCTTTTATACATAGTACTCGTAATAATTCAAAACCATTTCTCATGTTTCGCTAATTTGATTGGAACTCCCTATCATTTATAAATTTAAACCGTTACATTTGTTGTTTATTTCTAACGAATGGCGAATTTTTAGATATTATTTACATATAAAATCAAATTTGAATAATCCAGTTATGTCAACAATTTCAAAATAGAACCTGACATTATCAAATATTTTAAAATTATTTTACTTGTTAGAAGCTTATTTGAATTATTGATTAAAGATATTGTATTTAGGTATATTTTGGCGACGCATATTTAATGCATGTATTTCTTCAAGTTCAGCTTTAATTGATTGCATTAAATAGCCTTGCATCGCTTCAACATTTTCATTTTTTTGTATCAACATGGCTTTAAAACGTTTTAAAACACTCACAAGTTCAAATTCAACGTCCTCTAAACGATAATATGTATCATGTGCATTATTAAATGACTTTTTCCCTTTGAGTAAAACACTTTTAATAATACGGATGTCTTTAATTTCAAAATTACTTAAATAAGTCTTGATTTGTGTAGGTAATTCTTCAAGCGCTTGGAATTTTAGAGCATTATTATTAAATTCAGTTTGTTGATGATTTGTATGATTCGAATGATAATTTTTAGAAACTATGTCAGATGTATCATTCAAATCATTCGTATCATTATTCTCAGTCTTTATATATTCAGTTTCATTAAGATCAGTATCACTTGTGTATTCTTTTGATACTTCATGACGTATGTTATTAATATTTCTTGATGTATCATTATCATATTTCTGGACGTATGATAATGATACGTCCGTGTTATCTCGTTGTTCTATATCGTTTTCTTGTTGTGAAATATAATATACATCAGCTTCTGTTACTTCTGGTTTTTTAATATATAATTTATTAGGTTTATTCAACCCTACTCGTATTTGATTAAATAAATCAGCTTGTGTTAATTCTTTTTTAATTTTAGATAATTTATTGGGACTACTGATATTTAAAATAGATTTAAGTTTTTCATTGGTGTAAATAAAAAATATATCTCCATTCTTATCTATCCAATTATTTCTTATAGATAAATCTAAACGATCTCTTAGTATAGACCAAGTGATTTTTGCATCATTGGATAAATTAGTATACTTAGGATTCGTAAAAAATACTTTGGGTAATTGGTAAAACTTTTCTTTTTGAATTTCTTTAATATTAAAGTTGGACATACAAAAAACCTCTTTCACATATGAATTTTAAAAGAGGTAATAAATAAGCTATAAGTAAGTTTATATGTGTTCGGCTTGCACTAATAATTCTTAATATATATAATAAGAATATAACAATTATATAAACAAACAAACCACTTGTTTTATTACCGAAGAAACCTGACTATTCCCGTAGTCGGGTTTCTTTTATATATACTTATATTAACACTTTTGAAAGTTTTGTTAAATTGTTTATATACATTTGTATGTATGCATTTTCAAAGAATGTTAGAATTTCGTATAATGACATTATATGAATAAGTTGTATAGAACTATATAAACACCTATATAACAAGTATAAAGGCTATATAAGCCTATATAAATGTAGATATATAGTGTTTACGTATAACTATATATATAAGATTACTTGAATATATATATAATGTTGTATTAACAAGTATAAAGACTATATAATGATATAGGTGTTATGTGTATAACTATATGGAGGACATTATATGAAGAGTATGAAAGAGATTGCTGATGAATTGAATGTTACGAAAATGACTGTTTATAATAATGCTAAAAAAGCGAATGTGAAATTCCAAAAGGTTGACAATGTAAATTATTTAGCAAGTGAAGATGAAATTATAGTAGTAAACCGAATAAGAAAAAATCAAAATAAACATAATGATTTTGAAAATGAAAAGAAAGAAGAAGTTAAGACTAATAGTAATAACCTGGTAAAAGATGAAACAATAAAACATTTATATAACCAGTTAGATATATATAAAGAACAATCAAATAGAGATAAAGAACAAATAAATACTCTTAATAGACTTTTAGAAAATCAACAAATTTTAGCTTTGGAAAGTAATAAAAAGATTCAAAAACTAGAAAATCAATTAGAAGAAGAAAGACAGCTTAACTATTCTTTTGATATTGAGAAGACTAATAATAAACAAAACGTTAATATGCAAGAAGCAGTATTTACTGAGGGAAATCAAAATAGGGCTCAACAACAAGAAAAGAAAAAACCAACAGAAACTGAGCATAAAGATATTTCTGAAAAGAATAAGAATAAAAGTATAAAAGAAGATGAATTACTAAAAGATGCTAAACTAACAGAAGCAATAAAGAGTGAACCTGATGATAGGGAGGAAGAATCACCTAAAAAGGGGTTTTGGAGTCGTTTGTTTGGTAACTAACTGTAATTAAAAAGGACACGATAAGTTTAAAAACTTATCGTGCTTTTTATGTGGATCGTACTTCTGATAATCATCAGTTATGTTAAACTCTAACAAAAACTAAATTATCAGAAGAATTATCTAGGGTATTAAACATAGGTAAATCAATTTTCTATCGCCAATAGTATAAACATCATCCATATTAATCTGAAGATAGCTACATAATTCTTTAACAGCATAGCCTTTATTTGTATAAGGCGCCATAAACTCTATTAAATATGGTTTGTTTTGAGGTTTCTATGTTTAATCATTTAATTTTTCATTATATAAATCGAATAATTATAAAAAGTCATCATACTTTTTATTTTTTAAAAATATTTGAAAATTTAATAGTAATCCAATTATAAGATCAAATATCATTATCATTATAATCAAGGCAACTATAATCACTGTGACACTCGTTACATAACAAGCTAGTAATCTCCAGATAAAATTGACATTTTCACCAATTCCATAACTTAACATATTACAAAGTAGTAAAAGAATAATAATACCTATACTGTAAATTAAAATTGTCAGTGTATATTTTTTAATAACTCTATTAGGAAACAATAGTTCATCTATTAGGTTCTTTTTCACCAGTATCTCTCGTTCAATTCTATCTTTGTCACAGATTTTGATTTTACTATTTTTTATTTTTTCCTCTAATAAAATAACCTCGAACGATCTGCTAATTTTTAATAAATATGCAGGAAAAGCTAATGTTAAGCATAATGTAATTAATTCATTTACATTGTTCATGTAACTTATAAAATAGATGAAAGTTGCTACTAGTGCTCCTAAAAATATAGTTATATTAAGTTCTACATCAAATATTTTAAAAATATCTGCTCTATTCATCAGTTAATCATCCTTTCAAGGTTTATTAATACTAATAAATTATTAGATATAGGTATATCATATTATTAATTTAAGAAATTGTCTTTTATAATTTTACTTAATAATAAAAAAGTAGAACCATTTAAAATTAATGGTTCTACTTTTTAACTATTACTAATTTTAAAAATAAACTAATCTACAATATCTAAAAATATATGTTTAGTACTATTTTTGTTTAGTTATATCAAGTGATTTGGGAATTAACAAATAGACAACTATTGAAATGATAATCATGATAATCCCACCTACTAAAGCAGTTGCTACAAAAGCATCATTAAATGATGTTACAGCCTCGTTTGCAAGCTGTTTTATCCCCGTAGCTTTAGCTACTTCGACAGCGCCCACTACAGATTCTTCAGCTACATGAGCTAAATCTCCAACTATACCTTTTGATGAAAAAGATGAAATATCTAAAAATACACGATAAAGCATAGAAGATAGGCTACCAAGTACTGCTACACCAAAAACATTTCCAAGGTCATACATAGACTCTTCAACAGCAGCTGCATTACCTGCTTTTGATGTAGGTGTTTCTAACATTATTAGAGCAGATGCAACTGCTAGTGAAGCCATACCAGCTCCAACTAAAATTAATGCTAAAGCCATTGTAGAATATGATAATGGATGACCAAAGAAATACATAATAAACATGCCAATGGCTGCAATTCCAATTCCGGAAGGTAACACTATTTTCGGTCCAAATCGCGCCGCTAATCCGGGTGCAATTGGTGCAAACACCATATCTCCTATTGCCATAGGTAATAGGTATAAGCCAGCTTTAAAAGGAGAAAGTTCTTCCACAACCTGTAACCATTGTGAAGCTAATAACAAAACAGATGCCATTGCAAACATTGTCATAAATGCAGCAATTGTACCAGCTGAAAATGATCTCTTTTTAAAAAGTCTTACGTCTAACATTGGATCAGAACTTGATAAATTACGTTTAACAAATATCACTATCATGGTAATTGCTAATACTATTACAACCCATGGAATAATATCTGCTAGTCCTTCTTTTGAAAATTCTTTGATACTCCATACCAGTCCAATCATGCCTGCAATTGATAAAATTGTAGAAGGAATATCCCACGAGTGAGACTTTTCTTTTGATAACTTAGACTCTGGTAATAAAAATAAACCTGCTACAACTGCTATTATCGCAAACGGTACATTAATTAAAAATGCCGAGTGCCATGAAAATTGCTCAAGTAAAGCTCCTCCGATAATTGGTCCAAAAACAGCACCTATCGATGAAGCGATTGACCATACAGCTAATGCAGTGGCCCTTTCTTTAGGGTTTTCAAAAATTACTCTTATCATTGAAAGAGTAGTTGGCATTATTAAAGCACCTGCAATACCAAGTAAAAATCGAATAGCTATTACGAACTCTGCACTTTCTGCGAAAAATATAGCTAATGAAACGAGGCCAAATAAAGCAAATCCAGTTAATAATGCTTTTTTTCTTCCCCATTTATCAGCAAAGGCACTCAATGGAATTATAAAGCCAGCTAAAACAAGAGAGTATATATCAACTATCCATAACTGTTGGGTACCAGAAGGCTCTAACTCTCTTACTAATTCCGGTAAAGCCATAATTAATATTGTCATATCCATTGTAACAACAAACAAACTAACAGCTAATACTACTAGTGCAGTCCATCTTTTTTTTGATGTCATCATATCAGTAGTTTTTGTAAAAAATGAAATCATTTAAGTTCCCTCCAATCCTTATAGACCGTGCGATCGGTCTATAAGGATTGTAATCTATTTTTTTACATATTACAACAAAAAATCTTGCGAAATTTAAATGGCTGTATTGTGTTATACAATTATTCTTTGAATTTTTTGTGCTATCATTGATAGTACTTAATACTCATTAAAGGCGTGATGAACTTGAAAGATAAAATACTAGGTGTCGCAAAGGAATTATTTATAAAAAATGGATATAATGCCACTACTACTGGAGAAATTGTTAAATTATCAGAAAGTAGTAAAGGGAATCTTTATTATCACTTTAAAACAAAAGAAAATCTATTTTTAGAAATTTTAAATATAGAAGAATCTAAATGGCAAGAACAGTGGAAAAAGGAACAAATCAAATGTAAAACTAATAGAGAAAAATTTTATTTATATAATGAACTATCTTTAACAACCGAATACTATTATCCACTTCAAAACGCAATAATTGAATTTTGCACTGAATATTATAAAACTAATAGCATTAATGAAAAAATGAATAAATTAGAAAACAAATATATAGATGCTTATCATGTAATTTTTAAGGAGGGTAATTTAAATGGCGAATGGTGTATTAATGATGTTAATGCTGTTAGTAAAATAGCAGCAAACGCTGTTAATGGAATTGTTACCTTTACACATGAACAAAATATTAATGAAAGAATTAAACTTATGAACAAGTTCTCTCAAATTTTTTTAAATGGACTTAGTAAATAATTATATATATATTCTTGAAATACCAATAAATATTATTTCTAAATTACGTTCGTTTTTAAGACAAAATTTCAATAGTACTACACAAAAGGAGAGTGCGAATTCGCACTCTCTTTTCTTGTCTTATTATTAGAATCTCATAATAGATGAATAACATATAATTTAGGACGCTGTGAGAAGATCTCATTTGCATTAACAATCCATTTATCAAGATAATCCCTTACCATTTTTAATTCTATAAACTGTCTGTCTTGTGATATTAACCTCTTTCGCAATCTTACTAATTGCTTTGCCTTCTTCTAACATTTCAACAACACGATGGTAGATAATACGTTTTTGAGGATCTTTAGCATTAGGTGAATATAGTAAAGGGCGTCCTTTATACACACCTTTTTCTTTCGCAACTTGAATACCTTGTGCTTGTCTACGTTTACTTTCATTTCGTTCTTGTTCTGAAACCATTGCTAAGATTTGAACGATTAAATCTTTCATAAATTTATCTAATAGTGGATTACCAATCACTTCATTCATCATAGGTAAACTAGTAATCATCAATTGAACTTCTTTATCCTTTAAATAATTAACTGTGTTAATCACTTCATCATAATTACGACCTAAGCGATCAATCGATTCTACTACAAATCTATCGCCCATTCTCACAAAGTTAAGTGCTTCTTGAAATACGGGTCTATTTTCTACTGACTTTCCCGATTGTTTCTCTGTAAATATTTTCTCTACGCCAAATGTTTTCAAATTATCTAGCTGTCTCTCTAAATTCTGATCTACCGAAGATACTCTTGCATAACCTATAATCATTCATTTTCACTCCACAATTAATATACACCCTAATCATACGTTTAAGTTATTATAAATTCAATAACTCTCTTTGTATGATTAGGGTGTATCCTGTCTAACTTTTATCTTTCTTAAAACTCAGTAATATTTTTTATTTATCTTTATTTTCTTGGTTATTTAACTTATTGAGATAACGATAGATTGTTGTACGTGAAACTTTCCATTGCTCTGCAATAGTTTTAATCGGGGTTCCATTATCATAAAGTGTTTTGAGTAAAGTCAAATCTTGTTTATTTAATTTTTCGGGTCGACCTCCATAGCGTCCTCTAGCACGAGCTGCCATTCGCCCCGCTGAAGAACGTTCTAAAATTAAATTACGTTCAAACTCTGCAAATGCTGCGAATAAATGAAATAACAATTGTCCTGTAGAACTTGATTTATCCATTGTTATATTTTCTTCTAAACTATGAAAACTCACGCCTCGATTATTAAGTTCATTAACTAATGTGATTAAATCTTCCATGTTACGTCCTAATCTATCTAGTCTCCAAACAACAATCGTATCTCCTGACCTCGCAAATTCAATAGCTTTATCTAAACCAGGACGTTTACTTCTTGATCCACTTATATGATCGCTAAATATCTTTTCACAACCATATTGATTTAATCGATCTTCCTGCAAATTCAAATTTTGCAAACCAGTTGAGACTCTTGCATAACCTATTTTCAAAATACAAACCTCCTATGTAGATTTTCATTGTACCATAACTTAATTCTAACCATATTTATGAACATAGATTTTCTGTTGGGTTATTGAACACTAAAATATGTATACTAGCTATATATCTAGATATAAAAAGAGAGTGTACAGAAAATGGTTATTTTCTGGACACTCTCATATTTAATAAAATATTTTAAATGTTATTAACAAAACTAATTTAATAAGAGTCAAGCATAGTTTACATATGTATTATGTTTGAAACATATCTCTAATTACTTTTTACTAATATCATTTAAAATGTCTCGCAATTCTTCAATTTCTTTGTTATTTAATTCTTCATTTTTCGCAAAATTCAGCACTAAACTTTTCATGTCCCCTCCATACAGTTTATTAAGAAAGGTTTTAGCAGTTTTCATTTTAATATCGTCTTCTTTAATATTTGATGAGTAAAAATAAATATTCTCTGATTTGTATCGTTTTATAATCTCTTTTTTATATAGTCTTGTGATTAATGTTCTAATCGTTTTATCGCTAACTTCTTTATATTTTTGAATTTCAACTACAATTTCATTAGCTGATACTGATTTTTTATCCCATATTATATTCATAACATCCCATTCAGCCATAGATATTTCAACTTGCTTATTGGCCATTTAAAACACCCATTTCTTTTAATATTTTTTCACTGATTAATTCAGCATTTTTCCCAGACGGCTTTCCATCTGATAAATGTGTAGCAAAATAATACTTATCATGATTTGTAATTACGTAACCTACAAACCACCCATTATTATACTTCCCGTTTACTATACCTGTACCTGTTTTCCCATACAGTTCATACTTTTCATTTTTCTTAATCAATAATGAAGAAGATAATTGATTCTTTGCTTTTTTACTAAAATGGTTATTTTGTTCCATCATATTTTTAAAAACTATTACTTGTTCAAGATTAGATATTTTCAAACTATCTTCCATCCAATAGCTTTTATAACTTCCCAAGTTTTCATTACCATAATTTAATTGCTTGAGTTGAGCCGCAGTATAGTTCTTTGGTATTTGATTACTAATACGTTCGAAGTACCAATTAACTGAATTTTGCATTGCTGTATTTAAATCTTGTTCCTTATTCCAAGACTCGAAAGGATAATGTTTATGATTCCATGACATACGTGAATTTTTATCACTTATGATATGATGGTCAAGTCCAAACATCGCTAAATAAATTTTATAAGTTGAATCAGGAGAATATCTCTTTCTACTTTCTTTTTCATTATAAATATAGTATTTGTCTTTCTTCATGCTGTACATGACGAAAGATCCACTATTTGAACCAAAATTTTTACTTTCATCTAAAATTTGGTGATCGTTCTGTAAGGGCTTTTTATAATTATAATCAGTTATGGATTGCCCCATCAAAAACTGGCTTTGAATTACCATGAGCAAAAAAGTAAAAATACAAATAAAAATTGGAATTAATTTGGACTGTTTTTTCAAATTGGCTTCTTTTATATTAATTAATCTTCTTTTGAGTAATGACTTTTTACCATTAAATGAATGGCTTAATATATTTTTATTAAAAAATGGAATATTTAATACGGAGTCCATAATAGATTCCGCATAAGTTTTAAATTCATTTTTGTTAATATTATTAAGAACAAATCTATCGGCTTCTACTTCATTGTCATGAATTATCTTTCTTTTTACAATATGTATTAATGGATTGTAACTCATAACAATAGAGAAGATATTAAAGATAATTAAATGTAAAGTATCTCTATTTTTAGCATGAGCATATTCATGCAATATTATATATTTTAGTCTTTTGTCAATTACACTTTTAAAATATGAACTAGGAATCAAAATAATATATTTCCCATACCAAAAAGTTATTGGAGATTGAATAGTCTCTGCTTTTCGAATCACAATATTTTTTTTATATTGATGGTTGAAAAGTATCGTATCTATTTTATTTTTTTCATTTTCGTTTAGATAAAGTGACTGTCTCTTTAAATATTTAAGATATAATAAGGATTTCAAAAATTTAAAACTTAAAATAATAACCAAAACTATCCAAATAACTGTGCAGATATTATCAATTGAATCCCAATTAAACTTATGGATATCTGTTGTGAACTCTTGAACAGGTTTGGTGGTATTTATGTTATGGTTCAAGTCGTGTGACCTACTTTCAACTGTGGGCGATTGATTATTCACATTATTAAATTTTATAAAAGAGAATTTAATTGGGATAAAAGGAATTAATCCAGCAAGCACAGTTAGATACCAAACTTTATAATTTAAACTATAATTAAAATAGCGTTTTAATATATACCTAAAAAATACTAACAATAGAAATATAAAACAAAAGCTTACTACGCTCATTATTAGTAATTTAGCCATTTTGACACCTTCTTTCAATTATTTATAATAAACAATTGACACCAATATTACAATTGTAATATTATTAATTTGTAAAAATTACAACTGTAATATTGGAGGGTTTATTTTGAAAAAGTTAATATTTTTAATTGCAATTGCTTTAGTTTTAAGTGCATGTAATTCAAACAGTTCACATGCCAAAGAGTTAAATGATTTAGAAAAAAAATATAATGCTCATATTGGTGTTTATGCTTTAGATACTAAAAGTGGTAAGGAAGTAAAATTTAATTCAGATAAGAGATTTGCCTATGCTTCGACTTCAAAAGCGATAAATAGTGCTATTTTGTTAGAACAAGTACCTTATAATAAGTTAAATAAAAAAATACATATTAACAAAGATGATATAGTTGCTTATTCTCCTATTTTAGAAAAATATGTAGGAAAAGATATCACTTTAAAAGAACTTATTGAGGCTTCAATGGCATATAGTGATAATACAGCAAACAATAAAATTATAAAAGAAATTGGTGGAATCAAAAAAGTTAAACAACGTCTAAAAGAACTAGGAGATAAAGTAACAAATCCAGTTAGATATGAGATAGAATTAAATTACTATTCACCAAAGAGCAAAAAAGATACTTCAACACCTGCTGCTTTCGGTAAGACTTTAAATAAACTTATCGCAAATGGAAAATTAAGCAAAGAAAACAAAAAATTCTTACTTGATTTAATGTTAAATAATAAAAGCGGAGATACTTTAATTAAAGACGGTGTTTCAAAAGACTGTAAGGTTGCTGATAAAAGTGGTCAAGCAATAACATATGCTTCTAGAAATGATGTTGCTTTTGTTTATCCTAAGGGCCAATCTGAACCTATTGTTTTAGTCATTTTTACGAATAAAGACAATAAAAGTGATAAGCCAAATGATAAGTTGATAAGTGAAACCGCCAAGAGTGTAATGAAGGAATTTTAATATTCTAAATGGTTCTGTTGCAAAGTTGAATTTATAATATAATTTTAACAAAAAGGAGTCTTCTGTATGAACTATTTCAGATATAAACAATTTAACAAGGATGTTATCACTGTAGCCGTTGGCTACTATCTAAGATATGCATTGAGCTATCGTGATATATCTGAAATATTAAGAGAACGTGGTGTAAACGTTCATCATTCAACGATCTACCGTTGGGTTCAAGAATATGCCCCAATTTTATATCAAATTTGGAAGAAAAAGCATAAAAAAGCTTATTACAAATGGCGTATTGATGAGACGTATATCAAAATAAAAGGAAAATGGAGCTATTTATATCGTGCCATTGATACAGAGGGACATACATTAGATATTTGGTTGCGTAAGCAACGAGATAATCATTCAGCATATGCGTTTATCAAACGTCTCATTAAACAATTTGGTAAGCCTCAAAAGGTAGTTACAGATCAGGCACCTTCAACGAAGGCAGCAATGGCTAAAATAATTAAAGCTTTTAAACTTAAACCTGACTGTCATTGTACATCGAAATATCTGAATAACCTCATTGAGCAAGATCACCGTCATATTAAAGTAAGAAAGACAAGATATCAAAGTATCAATACGGCAAAGAATACTTTAAAAGGTATTGAATGTATTTACGCTCTATATAAAAAGAACCGTAGGTCTCTTCAGATCTACGGATTTTCCCCATGCCACGAAATTAGCATCATGCTAGCAAGTTAAACGAACACTGACATGATATATTAGTGATTAGCTATATTTTTTACTTTGCAACAGAACCG
>NZ_SODE01000012.1:0-646 GCF_004365845.1 Staphylococcus sp. AtDRG32 | reverse complement strand
TCCCCATGCCACGAAATTAGCATCATGCTAGCAAGTTAAACGAACACTGACATGATATATTAGTGATTAGCTATATTTTTTACTTTGCAACAGAACCGGACAAAGCCTGGATTTACAAAACCACACTCGATACAACTTTCTTTCGCCTGTTTCACGATTTTGTTTATACTCTAATATTTCAGCACAATCTTTTACTCTTTCAGCCTTTTTAAATTCAAGAATATGCAGAAGTTCAAAGTAATCAACATTAGCGATTTTCTTTTCTCTCCATGGTCTCACTTTTCCACTTTTTGTCTTGTCCACTAAAACCCTTGATTTTTCATCTGAATAAATGCTACTATTAGGACACATAATATTAAAAGAAACCCCCATCTATTTAGTTATTTGTTTAGTCACTTATAACTTTAACAGATGGGGTTTTTCTGTGCAACCAATTTTAAGGGTTTTCAATACTTTAAAACACATACATACCAACACTTCAACGCACCTTTCAGCAACTAAAATAAAAATGACGTTATTTCTATATGTATCAAGATAAGAAAGAACAAGTTGATAAAGTCCGTATAATTGTGTAAAAGTAAAAAGGCCATATAACAGTCCTTTTACGGTACAATGTTTTTAACGACAAAAACATACCCAGGAGGAC
>NZ_SODE01000011.1:0-38145 GCF_004365845.1 Staphylococcus sp. AtDRG32 | reverse complement strand
TCAAGTTTTGTGACGCAAATCTTTACTTACTATCTAGTTTTGAATGTATAATCATTCACTTGTCTGGTGACAATGGCAAGGAGGTCACACCTGTTCCCATGCCGAACACAGAAGTTAAGCTCCTTAGCGCCGATGGTAGTTGGACTGACGTTCCGCTAGAGTAGGACGTTGCCAGGCAAATCATTGTATGGATGCGATGAGCCGATATTGAGACCGTGAGGTCTCTTTTTTTATGTCGAAATTTATAGAAAGTGTTTGGAGCTAATGAATCGAGAAGAAATCAAGCAACAGAAATTTTAGCGTTCCTTTTATTTTTTTGAATTATCTATTAAAATAGGAGATATTTAAAGGTATATGAGGAGAGGACTTAATTGAAATTACCTATCACTCAAAAACTTGATGATTTAATTCGTCATCATGCTATCTCATTACATGTTCCAGGACATAAAAATATGACTATCGGTTATTTAGATGCATTATCTTTGAAAATGGATATGACTGAAATTACGGGTCTAGATGATTTACATCATCCAGAAGATACTATTTTAGAAAGTATGAATCGTGTGAATAAGCATCCCAATTATGATGCTTATTATTTAGTTAATGGTACAACTGCAGGCATTTTATCAGTTATACAAGCATTTGCTCATATAAAAGGTCGTTATTTAATTAGCCGTAATGTACATAAATCAGTTTTTAATGCTTTAGATTTAACTCAACAATCTGCAGATATTTTGCCTATGTATAGAAGTGATAAAAGTTACCAGTATTTAGCACCTTTGATAGATACTAAAATGTTACGACATCAAAAACTCGCTGTAGTTACTTATCCAAATTATTATGGAGAATGCTTTGATATCAATCAGTGTGTTAAACAATTTCACGATTACAATATACCTGTTTTAATTGATGAGGCTCATGGTGCCCATTTTAATTTGAAACACTTTCCTAAATCAGCTTTAGAATCGGAAGCTGACTATGTTGTTCAATCGTATCACAAAACTTTGCCTACACTTACTATGGGATCAGTATTATTTATTCATAAAAATGCACCTTTGAAAGATGAAGTTATTAAATATTTAGGTATTTTTCAAACTTCTAGTCCATCTTATTTAGTAATGTCGAGCATTGAATTAGCGCATCAATTTTATAACTCCTATGACAGTAGTCTCTTTTTCGAAAAAAGAAAACAATTTATTGAAACGTTAAGACAACAGCATTTTGAAGTTATTGAAGTCGAGGATCCATTAAAGCTTATTGTTCGAGCAAATGGGCATACGGGTTTTGAAGTACAACGTTATTTTGAAAAGAATCATATTTATATTGAATTAGCTGATGATTATCAAATACTCATTGTCTTACCATTATGGCATTTTAATGATAGATATCCTTTCGAAACATTACTGCATAGAATAAAAACTATACAATTACCTAAAAAAGCAAAAGAAAAGCTAGAGCCGGTTTTATTGCCGCTAGAGAAAAGTGTTTATGTATCAAAATATATTAATCATGCATATTGGATAAATATTAATAAAGCACAAGATAAAGTATTAGCTCAACATATTGTGCCTTATCCTCCTGGAATTCCTGTGTTTTGGAAAGGAGAAAAAGTGACTAAAAATATGATAAAATTGATGCAATATTATCTTTCACATAGTGTACGTGTTGAAGGTATTAAAAACGATAAAATATTAGTTAAGGATGAATAATATGGCTGCATTTATAACGTTTGAAGGGCCTGAAGGTTCTGGGAAAACTACAGTGTTAAATCAGATTAATAAGTTGTTATCTGAAAATTATAATGTTATTTCTACTCGAGAACCAGGTGGAGTATCTACAGGGGAAGAAATACGTAATATCTTACTAGATGGTGAAAATATTGATATACGTACAGAAGCATTGTTATTTGCAGCATCTAGAAGAGAACATTTGGTTGAAAAAGTGATACCCGCTTTAAAAAATAATAAAGTAGTCTTATGTGATCGATATATTGACAGTTCTTTAGCATATCAAGGGTATGCACGGGGTATAGGTATAGAAGAAGTTAAAAAAATAAATGAATTTGCAATTAATGGACTTTATCCAGACTTAACAATTTATCTTGATATTGATGCTGAAGTGGGGAGAGAACGAATACTAAAAAATCAAAGAAGTCAGAATCGATTAGACAAAGAAACACTAACTTTTCATCAAAAAGTAATTGAGGGGTATAAAACATTAATTAAAACTAATCCTGAGCGTTTTAAAGTAGTTGATGCTACACAAAGCATCGAAAGCGTCATAAGTGATACGTATGAGATCATTTTAAGTTACTTAAAAAACTTATGATATAATAATATAGAGAGGTGTATTAAAATGAAAATGATTATAGCGATCGTTCAAGATCAAGATAGTCAAGAACTTTCAGACCAACTCGTAAAAAATAATTTTAGAGCTACTAAACTAGCAACAACTGGTGGATTCTTAAGAGCAGGAAATACAACATTCTTATGTGGTGTAGATGATGAACGTGTTGATGAAGCGTTAACCGTCATTGATAATACGTGTGGTAATAGAGATCAACTTGTTTCACCAATGACGCCAATGGGTGGTAGTGCAGACTCTTACATACCTTATCCTGTTGAAGTTGAAGTTGGAGGCGCTACAGTATTTGTAATGCCAGTAGAAAAATTCCACAGATTCTAAACTTAATTTAAAATTAAATAAAGTTTTAAAAGATAATTTTCAAAGAGCCTGAAACATATTTTTATGTTATCGGCTCTTTATCATATACATTATAATTAATTGCTGAATGATAAATGCGACTGAAAAATTTAATGATATAATTTTAAAATGAACGATGAATAGGGAGTATGCAAATATGGAGGAATTACAAAAATTAGCTAATGCTTTTCATTCGAATAAATTATCACATGCCTATTTATTTGAAGGTGATGATGCACAATCAATGAAACATGTAGCGATGGAATTTGCACAACTTATTCTTTGTAATGGAAATGAACAATGTGAATTAAAATTGCGTAATTTTAATCATCCTGATTTTACATATATATCCTCTGAAGAATCTACTATAAAAAAAGAACAAATTGAACAACTTGTACGCCAAATGAACCAATTACCTATTGAAGGTACATATAAAGTTTATATCATAGAGGACTTTGAAAAGTTAACTGTTCAAGGTGAAAATAGTATCTTAAAATTTTTAGAGGAACCTCCAGAAAATACTATTGCAATTTTAATTTCTACTAAACCAGAACAAATATTAAATACGATTCACTCTAGATGTCAACATATGTATTTTAAACCAAGTGACACATCGCATTTTATCGATAAACTTGTCGATAATGGTATTAATCGGGCTATTGCTGAAATGTTAAGTTCATATACGACACAAATTGAGGTAGCCAAAGACCTTAATGAAGAGTATGATTTAATTGAATTAAGAAAAGTAATCGTTCATTGGTGTGAATTATTATTAACAAATAAACCAATGGCCTTGATTAGTGTGATTGATGTGTTAAAAAATGCTAAAAATCGAAAACTACAACTTCTTACTTTGTCTGTTATCAATGCTTTTTTTGAAGATATGATGCATGCTAAAGTTGGGATTGAGGATAATTTCATTTTTACTGATCTTAAACCACTCATTAAGGAATACACAACACGATTAACACTTAATCAAATGATATTAATGTATGATCAAATTATAGAAGCACATAAAAAATTGATACAGAATGTGAATCCGATGCTCGTATTTGAACAAATCGTAATTAAAGGTGTGAGTTAAATGCCAAATGTAGTAGGTGTGCAATTTCAAAAAGCAGGTAAATTGGAATATTATGCACCGAATGATTTAAAATTAGATAGTGAAGATTGGGTTGTAGTTGAATCTAAGCGAGGCATTGAAATAGGTATAGTAAAGTTGACTTCAAAATGTGTAAATGATGAAGATGTGACATTACCGTTAAAAGATATTCTACGTATTGCAACTGAAGAAGATATACAACAATACAAACAAAATGAAAAAGATGCAGAGCAAGCACTAATTTTATGTAAACAGTTAGTGAAAGATCAAGACTTAGATATGCGCTTAGTGAATTGTGAGTATACTTTAGATAAATCGAAAGTCATTTTTAATTTTACTGCTGATGATCGTATCGATTTTAGAAAGTTAGTGAAAGTATTAGCTCAAAATTTAAGAACACGTATTGAACTTAGACAAATTGGCGTTCGTGATGAAGCAAAACTACTAGGTGGAATTGGACCATGTGGACGTTCATTATGTTGTTCAACATTTTTAGGAGATTTTCAACCGGTATCTATCAAAATGGCAAAAGATCAAAATTTATCATTAAATCCAACTAAGATTTCTGGTGCATGTGGACGTTTAATGTGTTGTCTTAAATATGAAAATGATTATTATGAAGAAGCTCGTGCACAATTACCTGATGTAGGCGATGAAATTCATACACCGGAAGGTACTGGAAAAGTTGTAGGATTAAATATATTAGATATTTCGATGCAAGTGAAGATTGATGGTTTAGAGCAACCTTTAGAATACAAAATGGAGGAATTATCTACATTTAATTAAGGAGAGTGTCTTTCTTTTGAATCGCAATGATTTATTCGAAAAAATCGTAAAATTAGAAAGTAACGTTAATGTATTAACTCAAGAGATGACTGAACTTAAATCTTTAGCTATTCAATTGATAGAAGAAAATGTAACGTTACAAGTAGAGAACGATAATTTAAAAGCGCTAATGGCTAAAAGTGAACAAGATGTTGAATCAACAAAAGCCAATAGTGAAAGTCCACATAATAAAAAATCAAATGAAAATGACTTTAAAAGTGCAATTAAAAATGTAAAAAAACCTTTACCAAGTAAAGACAATTTGGCTGTTTTGTATAGTGAAGGTTTTCATATTTGTAATGGTGAATTATTTGGTAAACATCGTTATGGTGAAGATTGTTTATTATGCATGAATGTTTTAAATAGTTAAATCCATAACGGAGAATGATAAGCGGATGGTATAATCTTAATTTTTAGGAGAGATGAATTTCAACACAATAAAATTTCAGATTTTGTGTTGTGATACATCTCTTTTTTAGGAGATAACATATATGTTGAAGGAACAAGAAAGATTAGATGATTTAATTAAGGAGAACTTAAAGATCATTCAAAATGATGAGGTGTTTTCTTTTTCTACTGATGCACTTTTATTAGCACATTTTACTAAAGTACGAAAAAATGATAGCATTCTAGACTTGTGTGCCGGAAATGGTGTTATTGCTTTATTATTAGCTGCAAAAAGTCATCAAAAAATAGAAAGTATTGAAATCCAAGAACAGTTGGCAGACATGGCTCAACGAAGCTTTAAATATAATCAATTAGAAGAGCGTTTATCTATGCATAATATGGATTTAAAAGATGTGTATCAAACATTTAAACCCTCTCAGTTTACATTAATAACCTGTAACCCACCTTACTTTAAACAGAATCAACTTCATCAACACCAAAAAGAAGCACATAAAATAGCACGACATGAAATTATGTGTAGTTTAGAAGATTGCATGTTTGCAGCACGACATTTATTAAAACAGGGTGGACGTCTAGTTATGGTTCATCGTGCTGAACGACTTATGGATGTATTAACTGAAATGAGACAAGCTAATATTGAACCTAAACGTATTGTATTTATTTATAGTAAGCATGGTAAATCAGCAGTCACTATTGTTGTTGAAGGAAGAAAAAATGGTAATCAAGGTCTAGAGATTGCCCCACCATTTTATATTTATAATGAAAATGGCGAATATAGTGAGCAAATGAAAGAGGTTTATTATGGGTAATCACTTTGTATATATCGTACGTTGCAGTGATAACAGTTTATACACCGGGTATACGAATAATATTGAGGTACGTATCAATAAACACAATGCTGGGAAAGGTGCTAAATATACAAAAACAAGACGTCCGGTAGTGTTAGTATATCAAGAAATGTACGAGACAAAATCAGAAGCTTTACACAGAGAATATGAAATTAAGACATTTACAAGACAAAGAAAATTAAAATTGATTGAGGAGGGATAATATGGCAACTTTATACTTAGTAGGGACACCTATAGGTAATTTAGGTGACATTACATTTCGAGCAATTGAAACATTAAAGCAAGTAGATATCATTGCATGTGAAGATACGAGAGTAACTAAAAAGTTATGTAACCACTATGATATTACCACTCTATTAAAATCATATCATGAACATAATAAAGAACAGCAGACAGATTATTTAATTCAATTACTTAAAGAAGAAAATAATATTGCGCTTGTATCAGATGCAGGGTTGCCGTTAATTAGCGATCCAGGATATGAACTTGTTGTTGAAGCACATAAACATAACATTGCTGTAGAAACTATTCCAGGACCTAATGCAGGATTAACTGCACTAATGGCAAGTGGTTTACCTTCATTTACATATACTTTTTTAGGCTTCTTGCCACGAAAAGAAAAGGAAAAAGTGAATATTTTATCTCAACGAATGTATCAAGATAGTACTTTAATTATCTATGAGTCTCCATTTAGAGTGATTGATACCCTAAAAGCGATTATTAAAGTAGATTCAAAAAGACGTGTAGCAGTAGGTCGTGAACTTACTAAAAAATTTGAACAAATTGTTATGCTTGAAGTATCACAATTATTAGAAGCGATTGAAAATCAAGAGATTCCACAAAAGGGAGAATTTGTGATTTTAATTGAGGGTGCCAAAGCTCAAGAAACAAAACAATGGTTTGAAGATGTAACGATTATAGATCATGTTAATCATTATATTGAGACTCAAAATTTAAAACCTAAGAAAGCAATAAAAGTAGTAGCAGAAGAACGACAGATGAAAACAAGTGAGATTTATGATATTTATCATAATATTAAATCGTAAAATTGATAAAATCTTGTATCATAGTGATAGAAAAATACCATAAAATATTAATTTATGGTAATGTTAATAAGATACGATAATGTATATTCTATATGGGTTATAATGAATAAGATAGCTGTTTTATGACAAACGTTATATTAAACATTCATTAGAAAATAATTAAAAATTTAGATAAAATTTAAAGTGAACTAGTCATTAAGACATGAACGAAAGGGAGGACTACTGATGGCGAAAGAAACATTTTATATTACAACCCCTATTTATTATCCTAGTGGTAATCTGCATATTGGTCACGCATATTCTACAGTTGCTGGTGATGTAATTGCACGATATAAACGCATGCAAGGATATGATGTTCGTTACCTTACAGGTACAGACGAACATGGTCAGAAAATCCAAGAAAAAGCGCAAAAAGCAGGAAAAACAGAATTAGAGTATTTAGATGAAATGATTGCTGGAATCAAACGCTTAT
The DNA here is from genome assembly GCF_004365845.1 of Staphylococcus sp. AtDRG32. Taxonomy (NCBI): domain Bacteria; kingdom Bacillati; phylum Bacillota; class Bacilli; order Caryophanales; family Staphylococcaceae; genus Staphylococcus; species Staphylococcus sp. AtDRG32. The sequence goes on along the minus strand of NZ_SODE01000011.1, from coordinate 30,741 downwards.
GGGCTAAATTGGAAATCTCAAATGATGATTTTATTAGAACTACAGAAGAACGTCATAAACAAGTGGTAGAAAAAGTATTTGAACGTTTATTAAAACAAGGTGATATTTATCTTGGTGAATATGAGGGATGGTATTCTGTTCCTGATGAAACGTATTATACTGAATCTCAACTTGTAGACCCTGTTTACGAAAATGGTAAAATCGCAGGCGGAAAAAGTCCAGATTCTGGACATGAAGTTGAATTAGTTAAAGAAGAAAGTTATTTCTTTAATATTAATAAATATACAGATCGTTTATTAGAATTTTACGATGCGAATCCTGATTTTATTCAACCTCCATCTAGAAAAAATGAAATGATTAATAACTTTATTAAACCAGGATTAGAAGACTTAGCAGTTTCACGTACGTCATTTGATTGGGGGGTAAGAGTTCCATCTAACCCTAAACATGTAGTTTATGTATGGATTGATGCTTTAGTAAACTATATTTCTTCTCTTGGATATTTATCAGATGATGATTCATTATTCCAAAAATATTGGCCAGCAGATGTACACTTAATGGCAAAAGAAATTGTTCGTTTCCATTCTATTATTTGGCCTATCTTACTTATGGCTCTTGATTTACCTTTACCGAAAAAAGTATTCGCGCACGGATGGATTTTAATGAAAGATGGAAAAATGAGTAAATCTAAAGGTAATGTAGTAGATCCTAATGTTCTCATTGATCGTTATGGCTTAGATGCTACACGCTATTACTTAATGCGTGAATTACCATTCGGATCTGACGGAGTATTTACTCCGGAGGCATTTGTTGAACGTACTAATTTCGACTTAGCAAATGATTTAGGTAACTTAGTTAACCGTACGATTTCTATGATTAATAAATATTTCCAAGGAGAGCTCCCTGCATACCAAGGACCAAAACATGAATTGGATGAAGATATGGAAGCATTAGCACTTGAAACTGTGAAGAATTTCCATGACAATATGGAAAGTTTCCAATTCTCAGTAGCATTATCTACAGTTTGGAAGTTAATAAGTCGAACAAATAAATACATCGATGAAACCACTCCATGGGTTTTAGCTAAAGATGAAAGTCAAAAAGATATGTTAGGAAATGTAATGGCACACTTAGTTGAAAATATTCGTTTTGCAACTGTATTATTGCGTCCATTCTTAACACATGCGCCTAAAGAAATTTTTAAACAATTGAATATTAATAATTCAGATTTATACGAATTATCAAGTTTAGAGCATTATGGTGCATTACAAGAACCAATTATGGTTACTGAAAAACCTTCTCCAATCTTCCCAAGATTAGATTCAGAGGATGAAATTGCATTTATTAAAGAATCAATGCAACCACCTAAATCTAGTGAAGATGATAAAGAAGAAGTACCAAGTAAATCGCAAATTGATATTAAAGATTTTGATAAAGTTGAAATTAAAGCTGCAACTGTTATTGATGCAGAAAATGTACCGAAATCAGATAAATTATTAAAAATACAAGTTGATTTAGGAGCAGAACAACGTCAGATTGTTTCAGGTATTGCGAAATTCTATCGTTCAGAAGATATTATTGGCAAAAAAGTGGCTGTTGTAACTAACCTAAAGCCAGCAAAATTAATGGGGCACAAATCTGAAGGTATGATATTATCAGCTGAAAAAGATAAAGTATTAACGTTAGTAAGCTTACCGAGTGCAATTCCAAATGGTGCAATTATAAAATAAATATAGCCGTTAGGAGAGATAAAATGTTAATAGATACACATGTTCATTTAAATGACGAACAATATGATGAAGATTTAAGTGAAGTGATATCTCGTGCAAGAGAAGCGGGCGTTGACCGTATGTTTGTCGTAGGATTTGATACTAAGACAATTGAACGTACTATGGAACTTATTGATAAATATGATTTTATTTATGGTATTATCGGTTGGCATCCTGTAGATGCAATAGATTTTACTGAAGAACGTTTAGAATGGATTGAATCATTAGCTCAGCATCCTAAAATTATCGGTATTGGAGAAATGGGATTAGATTATCATTGGGATAAATCTCCAGCTGATGTTCAAAAAGAAGTGTTTAGAAAGCAAATTGCTTTAGCTAAACGCGTTAAGTTACCTATTGTCATTCATAATCGTGAAGCAACTCAAGATTGTGTAGATATTTTAATGGAAGAACATGCAGAAGAAGTTGGAGGTATTATGCATAGTTTTAGTGCATCACCTGAAATTGCAGATGTCGTTATTAATAAACTTAATTTCTATGTTTCATTAGGCGGACCAGTCACATTCAAAAATGCAAAACAGCCTAAAGAGGTCGCTAAACATGTTCCAATGGATCGTTTATTAGTTGAAACAGATGCACCTTATTTATCTCCACATCCTTATAGAGGAAAACGTAATGAACCTGAACGTGTCACGCTTGTTGCACAACAAATTGCAGATTTACGTGATATGACATACGAAGAGGTATGCCGTCAAACTACAGAAAATGCAGAAAGATTATTTAATTTAAATTAATAATCCTCAGTATGAGAAAGATGTAAAACATCATCTATCGTAATGCTATCTAATAGTGAATGACGATAATATGTGCATCTTTCTCATTTTTTTTATAGTATAACCGTTATAATAGAAATGAGATTAAGTGAAAGGTAATGGTAAATGAATATGAGAATAAATGAATTTATCGTTGTCGAAGGCAGAGATGACACAGAACGAGTTAAGACAGCTGTGGAATGTGATACGATTGAAACAAATGGAAGTGCCATTAATAGAGAAACGTTGGCAGTGATTCAGAATGCTCAAGAAACAAGAGGCGTGATTGTATTAACTGATCCTGACTTTCCAGGTGATAGAATTAGAAATATTATTACTGAACACGTACCGGGAGTTAAACATGCCTATGTCGATCGTGAAAAAGCGAAAAATAAGCGTGGAAAAATTGGGATAGAACATACACATCCTGACGATATAAAGACAGCCTTAATGCATGTGAGTTCTCCTTTTGAAGAAGGAGAAGAGTCGATAGATAAAAGTGTATTAATTGATTTAGGTTTAATTATTGGTAAAGATGCGAGACGTAAGAGAGAAATACTTGGACGTAAATTGCATATTGGACATTCTAATGGCAAACAATTACTAAAAAAATTAAATGCTTTTGGTTATACTGAAGAAGACGTACGACGTGCATTATCAATAGATAAGGAGAATAAGTAAAGATGGATAGAAAAGATATAGCTACACCTTCTAGAACAAAAGAACTATTAAATCAATTTGACTTTAATTTTAAGAAAAGCTTAGGTCAAAATTTCTTAGTAGATGTTAATATTATTCATAAAATTATTGATGCAAGTCATATTGATAAGTCGACAGGCATAATTGAAGTGGGTCCTGGTATGGGATCATTAACAGAGCAACTCGCTAAAAGTGCTAAAAAAGTGTTGTCATTTGAAATCGATCAACGTTTAATTCCAGTTTTAAAAGAAACACTTCATCCCTATGACAATGTAACAATTATAAATGAAGATATATTAAAAGCTGATATAGCTACCGCTGTGAACATGTATTTAAATGACTGCGATAAAATTATGGTAGTAGCGAATTTACCCTACTATATTACGACTCCGATTTTACTTAATTTAATGCAACAAGATATCCCCATTGATGGTTATGTAGTGATGATGCAAAAAGAAGTTGGAGAGCGTTTAAATGCAGAAGTAGGTACAAAAGCATATGGTTCTTTATCTATTGTGACTCAATACTATACAGAAACGAGTAAAGTACTCACTGTCCCTAAATCAGTGTTTATGCCGCCACCAAATGTTGACTCGATTGTTGTAAAATTGATGCAAAGAGAGAAGCCTCTTGTTTCAGTAGATGATGAACAAGCTTTCTTTAAACTTGCAAAAGCTGCTTTTGCTCAAAGACGTAAAACGATTAATAATAACTATCAGAATTTCTTTAAAGATGGTAAAAAATATAAATCACAAATTCATCAATGGTTAGAAAATGCAAATATTGATCCTAAACGTCGTGGAGAAACCCTTTCTATACAAGATTTTGCACGATTGTATGAAGAAAAGAAAAATTTCCCAGAATTAGAAAATTAAATTATTGACAAAGTGTCATTACCTTGATAAAATTTAAATTTTATTTGACATATTACTTCGAAATGTGATATTATGTAATCTGTAGCGAGGTGGAGCAATATGCCAAAATCAATTTTGGACATCAAAAATTCTATTGATTGTCATTTAGGAAATCGTATTGTACTTAAAGCCAACGGTGGTCGAAAAAAAACAATCGAACGTTGTGGAGTGTTAAAAGAGACATATCCTTCAGTATTTATTGTTGAATTAGATCAAGATAAGCATAATTTTGAAAGAGTGTCGTATACATATACGGATGTTCTTACAGAGAACGTACAAGTTTCATTTGAAGAAGATAATCATCAAGAAGTAGTTGCACACTAAATTCGAACATATAAATATAGAGTTGTTTAGTGTACTACAAACTCTATCATTAAAAACATATTGGGTGTTGGGCTGTTTAAGTTCAACACTCTTTTTAGTTCTTAATCCCTTTTAATAAAATAATAATTTAAATAAATCAAGATTTGCAGTTGAAATTAAGATCATTTATCTCCTGATTTATTAACTTTTAATTATAATTTATAATGTAACTATCAAATATTTTAAGTCTTTATGTTAAAATCATTTTAATACTATTGATGAAGAGAGGGCGGAAAAATGATATATGAAACGGCACCAGCCAAAATTAATTTGACGCTCGATACACTTTTCAAAAGAAATGATGGTTACCATGAAATTGCTATGATAATGACAACAGTAGATCTGAATGATAGATTGTCTTTTCAGAAAAGAAATGATAATAAAATTGTTGTAGATATAGAACATAACTATGTTACTAATGATCATAAAAATCTCGCCTACCAAGCAGCTAAACTGATGATGGAAACATATCAACTTAAACAAGGCGTCACGATTTCGATTGATAAAGATATTCCGGTTTCTGCTGGATTAGCTGGGGGATCAGCTGATGCTGCTGCTACGATGCGAGGAATTAATCGTTTATATGAATTAGACGCATCTTTAGAAACACTAAGCCAATTAGGCCTTCAAATTGGGACAGATGTTCCATTTTGCATCTATAATAAAACTGCTATATGTGAAGGAAGAGGCGAAAAAATTAAATTTCTAGACAAGCCTCCTTCTGCATGGGTGGTATTAGCAAAACCTAATCTTGGAATATCTTCTCCAGATATTTTTAAAGAACTTAATTTGAAAGATGATTATGATGTACATACAGAAATGTGTGAAGAAGCGATTAGACAGGGGGATTATATGAAATTGTGTAAGAGTTTATCTAATCGTTTAGAAACCGTTTCTATGTCCATGTATCCAGAAATTAAAAAAATTAAAAATAATATGTTGCGTTGTGGTGCTGATGGAGCACTAATGAGTGGGAGTGGACCTACTGTATATGCATTCGCTCAAAAGGAGAGCCAAGCAAAGAAAGTATATAATGCTGTAAATGGCTGTTGTAACGAAGTGTATTTAGTAAGATTATTAGGATAGAAAGGCTGGAACTTATGAGGTATAAAAGAAGTGAACGTATTGTCTTTATGACACAATATTTAATGAACCATCCAAATCAGTTAATTCCATTAACTTTTTTCGTGAAAAAATTTAAACAAGCAAAGTCATCGATTAGTGAAGACGTTCAAATCATCAAAAATACGTTCCAAAAAGAAAAATTAGGAACTGTAATTACAACAGCTGGCGCAAGCGGCGGTGTAACTTATAAACCAATGATGAGCAAAGAAGAAGCAATCGAAATTATAGAAGAAATCATTACGATGCTACAAGAAAAAGAGCGCTTATTACCAGGTGGATATTTATTTTTATCGGATTTAGTTGGGAACCCATCATTACTTAATAAAGTAGGGAAACTCATTGCTAGTATTTACATGGATGAGAAACTAGATGCAGTAGTGACGATCGCAACGAAAGGGATATCACTTGCCAATGCAGTAGCAAACGTATTAAATTTACCTGTAGTAGTTATTAGAAAAGACAATAAAGTTACTGAAGGTTCTACGGTTTCCATTAACTATGTTTCAGGCTCATCAAGAAAAATTGAAACGATGGTCTTATCGAAACGCACATTAGCCGAAAACTCAAATGTGTTAGTTGTAGATGACTTTATGAGAGCAGGCGGTTCAATAAATGGTGTAATGAATCTTATGAATGAGTTTAAAGCAGAGGTGAAAGGGGTATCTGTACTAGTAGAATCAAAAGAAGTAAAACAAAGATTGATTAAGGATTATACTTCTTTAGTCAAATTATCAGATGTTGACGAATATAATCAAGAATTTAAAGTTGAACCTGGTAATATCTTGTCTAAATTTTCTTAAAAGGAGTTATACACCATGAAAACAATTAATACTAATAAAGCACCTGAAGCGTTAGGACCATATTCTCATGCAATGGTCGTGAATAATTTAGTATTCACATCAGGACAAATTCCATTAGATACTGAAGGAAACATCGTAAGTAGCGATGTCAAAGAACAAACAAAACAAGTATTAGAAAATTTATCTGTTGTACTTGAAGAAGCAGGTTCTGATTTAAACTCTGTTGTAAAAGCAACTATTTTTATTTCTGATATGAATGAATTTCAACAAATTAATGAAGTTTATGGTAGCTACTTTAATGAGCATCAACCTGCGCGAAGTTGCGTAGAAGTGTCTCGCTTACCAAAAGACGTTAAAGTTGAAATTGAATTAGTAGGTAAAGTTAAAGGAATATAATTTACTTAATTAACACATTGTCATGCTTCTAACCACACAAAGATATATATACTAGGGGGGCTCACTGCATGAAAGTGACAGATGTAAGACTTAGAAAAATACAAACAGATGGCAGAATGAAAGCACTCGTTTCTATCACATTAGACGAAGCTTTTGTAATTCATGATTTACGCGTAATCGAAGGCAACTCAGGTCTTTTCGTTGCTATGCCAAGCAAACGTACACCAGATGGTGAATTCCGCGATATCGCACATCCAATCAATTCAGAAATGAGACAAGAAATACAGGATGCTGTGATGAAAGTATATGATGAAACTGACGAAGTGATTCCAGATAAAAATGCTTCATCAGACGTAACAGAAGAATCAGACGAAGCTTAAAATAACAAAAAGCAAATCATATTTTTGATAATGCTTATTTTATTAATTATGTAAGCTAAATGACGTGGGTACGAAACTCTAAATTCAAACTTGAATTTTGTTTCGTGCCCATTTTTATTGTTTTATCGATATTTTTTAAAAATTAGATGCATGATGCAAATAATTAAACTCTGTTTACAAAATTTGTTAAATCTTGAAACTATAAGTTAAGTTAAATTATAATTACTTGTGAAATGCAAATTTTATTGGAGGATTATTATTCATGCAAAGAAATGCAATCATATTAGCAGCTGGAAAAGGAACACGAATGAAATCAAAGAAATATAAAGTGTTACATGAGGTTGCTGGTAAACCAATGGTTGAACATGTACTGACAAATGTTAAAAAAGCGGGCGTAAATCAAATCGTCACTATTGTAGGTCACGGAGCAGAACAAGTAAAAGATACATTAGGTAATCAGTCATTATATAGTTATCAAAATGAACAATTAGGAACTGCACATGCTGTTAAAATGGCAGAAGAACATTTACATACTCAAGAAGGTACAACATTAGTGGTATGTGGAGATACACCACTTATTACTTCAGAAACTTTACAACGTTTAATTGCACACCATGAAGAAACACAAGCACAAGTCACTGTTTTATCGGCTACAGCTCAGACGCCTTTCGGGTATGGGCGAATCGTACGTGATCAAAATCATCGTCTTAATCGTATTGTAGAAGAAAAAGATGCAACAAATGCTCAAAAAGACATCAATGAAATCAGCTCAGGTATATTTGCATTTGATAATAAAACGTTATTCGAAAAACTTAAACAAGTTAAAAATGATAATGCACAGGGTGAATATTATTTACCCGACGTCGTTACTTTAATTTTAGAAGATAATGGCAAAGCAGAAGTGTATCATACTGATGACTTTGATGAAATTATGGGTGTAAATGATCGAATCATGTTAAGTCATGCTGAAAAAGCGTTGCAACACCGTATTAATCATCATCATATGAGAAATGGTGTTACAATCATTGATCCCAATACTACATTTATAGGTTCAGATGTAGAGATAGGTATGGATACTGTTATTGAACCAGGCGTACGTATCAATGGAAAAACATTCATCGGTGAAGATACACACGTTGGCCAATATTCAGAAATTAACAACAGTCGTATTGGCAACAAAGTTAATATTATACAATCAGTCATCAATGATTCTAGTGTAGGAAATAAGACAAAAATTGGTCCGTTTGCTCAATTAAGACCTGGTTCAAATCTAGGTACTGAAGTTAAAGTAGGTAACTTTGTAGAAGTTAAGAAAGCAGAATTAAAAGATGGTGCAAAAGTATCACACTTAAGTTATATTGGCGATGCGGAAGTTGGTGAACGTACAAATATTGGTTGTGGTTCAATCACTGTTAATTATGATGGAGTCAATAAATTTAAAACAGTCATTGGAAAAGATGCTTTCATTGGTTGTAACACGAATTTGATTGCTCCTGTAACAGTAGGAGATGGCGCTTTAATTGCAGCAGGATCGACAATTACAGATGACATACCTAAAGAAAGCTTAGCATTAGCACGTGCACGTCAAGTAACCAAAGAAGGTTACAATAAAAAATAAAGATTAATATAAGAACAAAAAGACTGTGTCATTTTTCTGTTAAAGGGAATAAATGAATATATAAATATAAAATTTTGAATGTATTACTATTATGCTAAGTTGAATGATACGTAATAAACATATTATTGGTCAGTTTTTAGTGGAATATAGTAAAAATGCTATAATTTTTATATAATAGTATTGTCTAAGTAAAAAATTGGAGGACTATAAATGTTAAATAATGAGTACAAAAATTCGTCTTTAAAGATTTTTTCTTTAAAGGGAAATGAACCATTAGCACAAGAGGTTGCTGATCGTGTAGGAATCGAATTAGGGAAATGTTCTGTTAAACGCTTCAGTGACGGTGAAATTCAAATTAATATTGAAGAAAGTATTCGTGGTTGTGATGTATTTATCATTCAACCGACATCTTATCCAGTTAACTTACATTTAATGGAATTATTAATTATGATTGACGCATGTAAACGTGCCTCTGCAGCAAATATTAATATTGTTGTTCCTTATTATGGTTATGCGCGCCAAGATAGAAAAGCACGTAGTCGTGAACCAATTACTGCAAAATTAGTAGCAAATTTAATTGAAACTGCTGGTGCAAATCGTATGATTGCTTTAGACTTACATGCACCACAAATTCAAGGTTTCTTCGATATTCCAATCGATCACTTAATGGGCGTACCGATTATTGGACAATATTTTGAAAATGATCCTAACATCAACCCAGAAGAATGTGTTGTTGTATCTCCTGATCATGGCGGGGTAACACGCGCACGTAAATTAGCAGACATTTTAAAAACTCCGATTGCTATTATTGATAAACGTCGTCCTAAACCAAATGTGGCAGAAGTGATGAACATCGTTGGTGAAATTGAAGGACGTACAGCTATTATTATCGATGACATTATTGATACGGCAGGAACAATTACTTTAGCTGCTCAAGCATTAAAAGATAAAGGTGCGAAAGATGTATATGCTTGTTGTACACATCCTGTACTCTCAGGTCCTGCAAAAGAACGTATTGAAAATTCAGCGATTAAAGAACTTATTGTTACAAATTCAATCTTACTTGACGATAGTCAAAAACCATCAAACATCAAAGAATTATCTGTAGCTGGTTTAATCGCACAAGCTATTGTTCGTGTATATGAACGTGAGTCAGTAAGTGTATTATTTGACTAAAATTTACAAATGAATTTGACTTATTATTTTTAACCATGTATAATTTATTCGTTCGTGATTTAACGAATAAATAAACACTTGCAAGCAATGTTTAAATTGATGGGCAAGTGAGGAGAAGTTAAGACAATATATTATTATTGTTTCAACTTGAAAATGAAAGGTGGAAATACGAATGGCTTCATTAAAGTCAATCATTCGTCAAGGCAAACAAACTCGTTCTGACCTTAAAAAATTACGTAATACAGGTAAAGTACCTGCTGTTGTTTATGGTTATGGTACTAAAAACACTTCAGTTAAAGTAGATGAAGTTGAATTCATCAAAGTCATCCGTGAAGTTGGACGTAACGGTGTTATTGATTTAGGCGTTGGTTCTAAAACAATTAAAGTTATGGTATCAGATTATCAATTTGATCCACTTAAAAACCAAATTACTCATATCGACTTCTTAGCTATTAACATGACTGAAGAACGTACTGTTGATGTACCAGTTCAATTAGTTGGTGAAGCAGTTGGCGCTAAAGAAGGCGGCGTAGTTGAACAACCATTATTTGATTTACAAATTACAGCAACTCCAGAAAATATCCCAGAATCAATTGAAGTAGATATCACTGATTTACAAATAAATGATAGCTATTCAGTTGGGGATATTAAAGTATCTGGTGATTTCACAATTGAAAACGATCCAGAAGAATCTGTTGTTACAGTAGTTCCTCCAACTGATGAACCTTCTGAAGAAGAAATTGAAGCAATGGAAGGTGAATCAGCAACTGAAGAACCTGAAGTAGCTGGTGAAGACAAAGAAGACAAAGAAGACGAAGAAAATAAAGACGAAGAATAATTCGTTGATGACTATGTATTCACTTTAAGTGAGAATGTCTTTAATTAAATTGATAGAAAGAGCCTGATACATTTTCATATGTAGAAGGCTTTTTCTTATGTATATCGGACATTTAAAAAATGAATGTTAAAATAAAAGTTGAAGTTTGATAACTTATAAAAGAGTGGGTTACGAAATCATTGAATTTCTTTCCTACTCTCTTTTTGTATTATATTGAGTAATATTATAAAATAAGGAGTAATCGACACATATTAAATTAAATGTTCAAATCAATCAAAAAGATGAACACAATGGAGGTTGCAACGTATGAAATGTATTGTGGGTCTTGGTAATATAGGTAAACGTTTTGAACGAACAAGACACAATATTGGCTTTGAAGTGATTGACTATATTTTAGATAAAAATCAATTTACATTAGATAAACAAAAATTCAAAGGCGCTTATACTATTGAACGTTTAAATGGGGATAAAGTGCTATTTATCGAGCCAATGACTATGATGAATTTATCAGGAGAAGCTGTAGGACCTTTAATGGATTACTATAATGTAGAAGTTGAAGATTTAATCGTTTTATACGATGATATGGATTTATCTCAAGGGGATATTCGTCTACGTCAAAAAGGAAGTGCAGGTGGACATAATGGAATGAAATCGATTATTAAACATTTAGGTACAGATCAATTTAAACGTATTCGTATTGGAGTAGGGAGACCAACGAATGGTATGTCAGTTCCAGATTATGTATTACAAAAATTTTCTAATGAAGAAATGATGACAATGGAAAAAGTAATTGAACATGCTGCACAAGCAGTGGAAGCATTTATTGAGACGTCTCGTTTCGATCATGTTATGAATGAATATAATGGAGAAGTCAATTGAGAACGATTATTTCTGACTATATTCAAAATGACAAACGATTCCAGGAACTTGACGAAGTCTTTGGCAACCAAAATATTTTAGTTACAGGTTTATCTCCCTCAGCCAAAGCAACCATTATTGCTGAAAAATACTTGAATGATGATAAGCAAATGCTATTAATCACAAATAATTTATATCAAGCAGATAAATTAGAAACTGATATATTGCAATACATTGATCATTCTGAAGTTTATAAATATCCAGTCCAAGATATTATGACAGAAGAATTTTCAACTCAAAGCCCACAACTTATGAGTGAACGTGTTAGAACTTTAACGGCATTATCTCATGATAAGAAAGGGTTATTTATCGTTCCTTTAAATGGTTTGAAAAAATGGTTAACTCCAGTAGAATTGTGGAAACATCATCAAATGACTTTAGAAGTTGGCGATGATATCGATGTGGATGAATTTTTAAATAAACTAGTAAACATGGGATATCGACGTGAGAGTGTCGTTTCTCACATTGGTGAGTTTTCTCTACGAGGCGGCATCATTGATATTTACCCCCTTATCGGTCAACCAGTTAGAATTGAATTGTTTGACACTGAAGTCGACTCGATTCGAGACTTTGATGTAGAAACACAACGTTCAAATGATAATGTTGAAAAGGTAGATATCACTACAGCGAGTGATTATATTATTACAGAAGATGTGATTAATCATCTTCAAACAGAATTACAAAAAGCATATGAACAAACACGTCCTAAAATTGATAAATCTGTACGAAATGATTTGAAAGAAACATATGAAAGTTTTAAATTATTTGAATCCACTTTCTTTGATCATCAATTACTTCGCCGTCTAGTTGCTTTTATGTATGACACACCTTCTACACTAATCGATTATTTCCAAAAAGATGTCATTGTAGTAGTTGATGAATATAATCGTATTAAAGAAACTGAAAAGACATTGACTACTGAAGTAGATGATTTTATCCAGAATTTAATTGAAAGTGGTAACGGGTTTATTGGACAGTCATTTATGGAATATGATGGGTTTGAAACGTTAATCAATCATTATCCAGTCACATATTTCACATTATTCACATCCTCTATGCCAGTGAAGTTGCAACATATTATTAAATTTTCATGTAAGCCAGTGCAACAATTTTATGGACAATATGACATTATGCGTTCAGAATTTCAACGTTATGTAAGCAATAATTACACTATTGTAGTACTTGTAGAAACTGAAACGAAAGTTGAGCGTATTCAATCGATGCTTAATGAAATGCATATTCCTACTGTTACAAATATTCACTCAGAGATTGAAAGTGGACAAGCAATTGTAACAGAAGGTAGCCTATCAGAAGGTTTCGAACTACCTTATATGCAACTTGTTGTAATTACGGAACGAGAATTATTTAAAACAAAACAGAAAAAACAACGAAAACGGACTAAAACAATTTCTAATGCTGAAAAAATTAAATCTTATCAAGATTTAAATGTTGGAGATTATGTTGTCCATGTGCACCATGGTGTAGGACGTTATTTAGGTGTTGAAACACTAGAAGTTGGAGACGTCCATAGAGATTATATTAAATTACAATATAAAGGAACCGATCAACTTTTTGTACCTGTTGATCAAATGGATCAAGTACAAAAATATGTTGCTTCAGAAGATAAATCGCCTAAATTAAATAAACTAGGCGGCTCAGAATGGAAAAAAACGAAAGCCAAAGTACAACAAAGTGTTGAAGATATCGCAGATGAACTTATTGCACTATACAAAGAACGAGAAATGTCAGTAGGTTATCAATATGGTGAAGATACGGCTGAGCAACATGATTTCGAAATGGATTTCCCATATGAACTTACACCAGATCAAGCTAAATCTATTGAAGAAATTAAAGAAGATATGGAAAAAGAACGTCCAATGGATCGCTTATTATGTGGAGACGTAGGTTACGGAAAAACTGAAGTTGCTGTACGCGCGGCCTTTAAAGCTGTCATGGAAGGCAAGCAAGTTGCCTTTTTAGTGCCTACAACGATTCTAGCGCAACAACACTACGAAACATTAATTGAACGGATGCAAGATTTTCCAGTAGAAATTCAGTTGATTAGTCGATTCCGTACTGCTAAAGAAGTTAGAGAGACTAAAGAAGGTCTGAAATCTGGATACGTTGATATCGTTGTTGGAACACATAAACTATTGAGTAAAGACATTCAATATAAAGATTTGGGATTACTTATTGTCGATGAAGAACAACGTTTTGGCGTACGTCATAAAGAACGTATTAAAACATTGAAAACAAATGTAGATGTATTGACACTTACAGCTACGCCAATTCCAAGAACATTGCATATGAGCATGCTTGGCGTACGTGACTTATCTGTCATCGAAACACCCCCAGAAAACCGCTTCCCTGTACAAACCTATGTATTAGAGCAAAATAGTAATTTTATTAAAGAAGCTTTAGAACGTGAACTTTCTCGCGATGGGCAAGTGTTCTACCTTTACAATAAAGTACAGTCTATTTATGAAAAGCGTGAACAGTTACAAATGTTGATGCCAGAAGCAAATATTGCCGTTGCTCATGGACAGATGACAGAGCGAGATTTGGAAGAAACCATGTTGAGTTTTATTAATGGAGAGTATGACATTTTAGTTACAACAACCATTATAGAAACAGGTGTCGATGTTCCTAATGCGAACACATTAATCATAGAAGAAGCGGATCGTTTTGGTTTAAGTCAACTTTACCAATTACGTGGTAGAGTAGGACGTTCCAGTCGTATTGGATATGCTTACTTCTTACATTCTACTAATAAAGTATTAACAGAAACAGCTGAAGAACGTTTACAAGCGATTAAAGAATTCACTGAATTAGGTTCAGGATTTAAAATTGCCATGCGTGATTTAAATATACGTGGAGCTGGTAATTTATTAGGTAAGCAACAACATGGATTCATTGATTCAGTAGGTTTTGATTTGTATTCTCAAATGTTAGAAGAAGCGGTAAACGAAAAACGTGGTATTACAGAAGAAGTGCCTGATGCACCAGATGTTGAAATGGAATTACACTTAGATGCTTATTTACCAGCAGAGTATATTCAAAATGAACAAGCTAAAATAGAAATTTATAAGAAATTGCGTAAAGTTGAAAATGAAGAACAGCTTTTTGATGTGAAAGATGAATTACTTGATCGCTTCAATGATTATCCTGTAGAAGTAGAACGTTTATTAGAAATGGTAGAGATTAAAATACATGCTTTACATGCAGGCGTGACATTGATTAAAGATAAAGGAAAACAAATTGAAGTATTCCTTTCAACTAAAGGTACAGAACAGATAAATGGTGAAGAATTATTTAAACAAACCCAACCTTTAGGACGAACAATGAAGTTGGGTGTTAAAGAAGGTAAAATGCATATTACTCTAACAAAATCCAAACAGTGGTTAGACAACTTAAAATTCTTAGTAAAATGTCTTGAAGGAAGTATGGAACTTGAGTACGAATTATAAATCGTCATCTGAAGTTTCCTCTTCTTCTAAGAATTCACGACAACATTCAGCATTTAATGGCGTAGTGATTTTAACGCTTGCTTTAGTCATTGTTAAAGTATTAAGTGCAATTTATCGAGTTCCATATCAAAATATTTTAGGTGACTCTGGATTATATGCTTATCAACAAATTTATCCTATTGTAGCGCTAGGTATGATATTATCAATGAATGCAATTCCTAGTGCTGTCACTCAAGTATTTGGAAGTCACAGTGGAACTGAAGTATTTTCAAAAACACTTCTAAGATTTCAAATGATAGGTCTTATTATTTTTAGTGTGATTTTAGTATTATCCCATCCATTAGCACTATTAATGGGAGATGCTCATTTAGCACCAATGTTAAAAATGGCAAGTCTTAGCTATTTGTTTATAGGAATTCTGGGTGTGATTAGAGGCTTTTATCAAAGTAGACAACAAATGAATATCCCAGCTATTTCACAAGTAATAGAACAATGTATTCGTGTGTGTGTTATTATCATAGCTATTTTAATGTTTATGTTTAAAGAGTGGACCATTTATCAAGCTGGAGCACTTGCAATATTAGCTTCAGCTCTTGGCTTTTTAGGTTCTAGTCTATATTTATTAGCAACAAGACCTTTTCGATTACAATTAAACCAGCATTCATATCCTATTCCTTGGAAACAGCTAATACTTGCGACCCTCGTATTTGCATTAAGTCAATTATTAGTTATTTTATGGCAATTTATAGATAGTTTTACAGTCGTTCATATGCTACAAACATATGGTTTAGGATTTAGAGAAGCTATTATGCAAAAAGGAATCTATGATAGAGGCGCTTCATTTATTCAAATAGGTTTAATAGTGACTACTACATTTAGCTTTGTCCTAATTCCATTACTTACAGATGCCATTTCTGATCATAATCAAGTTCTTATGAATCGTTATACAAATGCATCTTTAAAAATTACACTACTCATTAGTGTAGCAGCAGGTATAGGTCTTATTAATATACTACCGATGATGAACCATGTATTTTTCAAAACAGACCAATTAAGCTTCACGCTTAGTATTTATACGCTTACTGTAATTGGTGTATCGCTTATCATGATGGACATCGCACTTTTACAAGTGATGAATCAAATTCGACCTATTTTTATTGGTGTGATGTCAGGACTACTATTTAAGATTATCTTTAATGTGATTTTCATTTACTTTATGGGAATTTTAGGCGCAAGTATAAGCACAGTGCTTTCGCTAATAATATTTGTTACTATTTTACATTATGAGGTCGTTAAATATTATCGTTTTAATCGCATGCGCGCGTTTATTGTTAAATTGATGAGTGCGCTCATTATAATGTCAGTAGTCATACAGGGGTTGCGAATGCTATTACCTCCTGTAGGCCGTTTAGGCAGTCTAATTGAGTTGTTAATTATAGTAGGAATAGGGGGTCTCATATTCCTATTACTTGTTATGTATATGAATATTTTAGGATATAAAGAATTAAAACACTTACCATTCGGCGATAAACTGTATCGCATAAAGAAAGGAAGATAGATATGACGCATACCCTTACCATTGTTGGGATAGGCAATCATAGTATGGATGATTTACCTTTAGGTGTCTATCGCTTTTTAAAACAGCAACAGAGTGTATATGCAAGGACACTCGAACATCCTGTTATTAAAGATTTAAAAAGTGACATTGAATTTAAAAGCTTTGATGACGTGTACGAAAAGTATGATCAATTTGAAGCAGTGTATCAACATATTGTTGAAACTTTAATAGAAGAAACGCGTATACAAGATACTGTTTACGTAGTGCCTGGACATCCACGTGTAGCTGAAACGACTACTGCTAAATTACTTGATTACAATAAAAATAATGATGATATACATGTAAAGATTTTAGGTGGGAAAAGTTTTATAGATGATATATTTGTTGCAATCGATGAAGATCCTAATGATGGATTTACATTATTAGATGGTACTATTTTGAAAGAAAACACATTAAATATTCGAACACATACTCTCATTACACAAGTATATAGTGCGATGATTGCAGCAGATGTTAAACTCACATTAATGGAACGTTATCCAGACGATTTTAAAGTGAAGATAGTTACGGGCGCTAATAGTCAAGGCGCTAAAGTATTAGAAGTACCGTTATTTGAGTTAGATCATAATGAGGATATGTTTAACAATCTAACAAGTGTATTTGTGCCTAAAATAACGCGTGATGAAGATATGTATACTGATTTTGATTTTGCAGTTTATATTATTGACCATCTAGTGGATGATGAAAAAGGCTGTCCATGGGATCGTGTGCAAACGCATGAATCACTTAAACGTTATTTATTAGAAGAAACATTTGAATTGTTTGAAGCAATAGATAATGAAGATGATTGGCATATGATTGAAGAACTCGGAGATATCTTATTACAAGTGCTACTCCATGCGAGTATTGGTAAAAAAGAAGGATATATGGATATTAAAGAAGTGATTGAAAGCTTAAATGCTAAAATGATTCGTCGACATCCTCACATATTCGGTGATAAAACAGTTGAAACAATAGAAGATTTAAATGATGTCTGGAAGGATGCAAAAGCAAAAGAAGGTAAAATACCTCGTGTGAAATTTGAGAAAGTGTTTGCAGACCATTTTATGACATTGTATGATAAAACCAAAAATAAGGATTTTAATGAAGAAACCCTTAAAAATTATTTACAACAAGGGGAGAATGATAAATGAGATTAGATAAATATTTAAAAGTATCAAGACTTGTAAAACGTCGTACACTTGCGAAAGAAATTAGCGATCAAGGACGTGTAACAATTAATGGTAATGTAGCTAAAGCTGGCACAGATGTAAAAGTGGAAGACGAATTAGTCATTCGTTTTGGACAAAAAAGTGTGACGGTTAAAGTAACTGGATTAAGTGAACACGCATCAAAAGAAAATGCTAAAAATATGTATGAACTGATTAAAGAAGAACGAGTTCAACCATCTGCACAATCTGAAGAAGTGTAGTCTATGATTGAAACGCTTAAAGGAGGTGACAAGTTATGAGTCAAAAGGTAGAACATATTGATAATCAATATACTTCAGAACGAAATCGAAAGAAACAACGTCAACAAAAACGAATGCGTGTCGTTCGTCGAAGAGTAACAGTTTTTGGAGGATTATTATTAGCGATTATTATTATTCTATCTATCATGCTTGTCTTCCAAAAACAAAGTAACAATCAAGCAACAATAGAACGAAAGCAGAAAGAAGAACAATTTCAGAAAAAACAAGATGAGGAAATAGCATTAAAAGAAGAGCTTAATAATCTTAACGATAAAGATTATATAGAGAAAGTTGCTCGAGATGACTATTATTTAAGTAACAATGGAGAAATTATTTTTAAATTGCCTAATGATAAATCATCGTCTAATTCTAAATCCTCTAGTAATAATTAAAAAGAGTACTCAACTTTAAAAATTAAAGTAAAACGCTTAATTTAAAATAATCGTTTTATAGCATTGTGTAAATTTTAAAACAGGAATATAATAAGGTTAAAATTGAAACATTATCGGGAGGATTTATTTAGAATATGTCAATCGAAGTAGGAAACAAGCTAAAAGGTAAAGTGACAGGTATCAAAAAATTTGGTGCGTTTGTAGAATTACCTGAAGGTAAAAGTGGCTTAGTTCATATTAGTGAAGTTGCTGATAATTATGTTGAAAATGTAGAAGATCATTTATCAGTTGGAGATGAAGTGGAGGTAAAAGTTTTATCTATTGCAGAGGATGGTAAAATCAGCCTCTCAATTAAAAAAGCGAAAGATCGTCCTCGTCGTCCACATCACAAATCTAATCAAAATAAACCACCTCAACAAAAAGCAGAAGATTTTGAAAAGAAATTAAGTAATTTCTTAAAAGACAGTGAAGACAAATTGACTTCTATTAAACGTCAAACAGAATCAAGACGTGGTGGTAAAGGATCTAGACGTTAATTATATCTGTGTGAGTAAATATAGCTAAGTTAACGGAGCCCTGGTTCCAATCATTTATTCTAGATTAATATGTATTGATAATAACTTAAGTGCATTAGATCATGTAAGATCTATGCCAGGGGTGAGATAAAGAACTGAAATTAAAGTTCTATCTCACTCTTTTTTCGTTATATCAATTATTTACCCTAAGTCAGGAGGTTCAGTAATGTGAAAGTGAAAACGTCTCTTTGGAAAAAGACGGATCATTTAGCTGTTGCGGTATCTACAGGGATTGATAGTATGTGTTTATTATATAAATTATTAAATGATTTATCACATTCATATCAATCTATAACGTGTTTGCATGTCAATCATGGTTTAAGAGATGCATCTGTCGAAGAAGAACGATTTATTAAACAATTTTGCAAGCAATATCAAATTCCCTGTTATGTTAAACAGTTAGATTTATCTGAAACAGTAGAAAAAGGAAAAAGTATTCAATCTGAAGCGAGAGATTTACGTTATCAATGGTTTAATGAGATGATGAGTAAGATAAATGCTGATGTTTTATTAACTGCTCATCATTTAAATGATCAACTTGAAACGATTTTTTATCGCGTTTTTACTGGTCGATCAACGCGCAATTCATTAGGGATGCATGAATGTACTGAGCGAAATCATTATTTTATTTGTCGTCCTCTGATAGAGACATATAAAAATGATATAAAACAGTATCAAACCATTCACCATGTGCCTTTTTATGAAGATGAATCTAATCATCATAATAAATATGCAAGAAATGACATTCGCAATCGGCTTTTACCAGCTATTGATGAAAATAAGGACTTCAAGGTAGAACAATTATTAAAGTTGAAACATTGGCACGATATGCAATTACAACTTACACAACGACGAATAAGTTGTTTTATAGAACAACATGTTAACATTCACCTTAATGAAGAACGTATACAATTATCTCGAGCGTCTTTTAATCAACTAGATGAAATTTCAAAAATGATTTTATTAGATCGTTTATTTGAGATGCTTCAGTTAAATAAATCTTTTTCAGAAAAAAATTATAATGAATGGTTCGAGCAAATTGAGAGTAAACAATCTCAAATTAAAATTCCCCTCACTGAAAAATGGATAATTCAAATTGCATATGATAAATTTATAATAATGGCTCATTATGAACACTCTCTACTTGAAGAACAAATTGTTACGCATCCTTATACATATCAATTTGGTCATTATTTAATTACAATTCATCCAAATGAGAATGATGAAGCAATCGATTGGCCTCTAACGATTCGAACACGTAGAGATGGAGATAAGTTTAAGTTAAATGGTAGTCATGGACATAAAAAAGTAAGTCGTTTATTGATTGATAAAAAAATTGATAGTATAGAACGTACACAAATACCCATCATTTTAGATGCAAAACAACGAGTGATTGCTATAGGACAACTTTATGTGACGACAAGCTTTAAACATATAATAGATATAAAAAAAATTGGAGATGACTCATAAATGAAAGATGATTTAAAAGATATTTTATTAACTGAAGAAGAAATCCAAGAAATTTGTAAACATTTAGGTGAACAATTAACGAGAGATTACAAAGATAAACCACTTGTTTGTGTTGGTATCCTTAAAGGTTCAGTTATGTTTATGGCAGATTTAATCAAACGTATTGATACACATTTAGCAATTGATTTTATGGATGTTTCAAGTTATCACGGTGGTACAGAATCAACAGGAGAAGTACAAATTTTAAAAGATTTAAGTGCTTCTATTGAAAACAAAGATGTACTCATTATTGAAGATATTTTAGAAACAGGTACAACTTTAAAATCAATTACTGAATTACTACGATCACGCAAAGTTAACTCATTAGAAATCGTTACATTGTTAGATAAACCGAATCGTCGTAAAGCGGATATTGAAGCAAAATACGTTGGCAAAAAAATACCTGATGAGTTTGTAGTAGGATATGGTTTAGATTATGCTGAGCATTATCGAAATCTTCCTTACATTGGTACATTAAAACCGGAAATTTATAATAAATAAAATTTTATAATGTATTAGCAAATACATGAAATAGATTTTTAAATATAATAACTATACTAACGATATAAATTAGTGTAGACTCATTTTATATTCAAAATTGTCATTTTATGAAACGACTATACATAGATATGTAAAGTTAGAAATAAAGAATGGGTAAATGATGAATATAAAATAATTAACTAGAATTAGAAAAGCGCTACAAAAGTTGAAATACTAGCCTTTATAAGCTAGATTATGTTACAATCTTTGTTAGCTTTATTATAGAAATAGGAGGAAATGACGCATGCAGAAAGCTTTTCGCAATGTGCTAGTTATCGCAATTATTGGCGTTATTATATTCGGTGTTTTCTCATATATCAATGGTAATGGAAATACACCGAAACAACTTTCCTATTCACAGTTTGTAGAGAAATTGGATAAAGGTGATCTTAAAACTTTAGAAATCCAACCTGAACAAAATGTGTACTTGGTAAGTGGTAAAACTAAAAATGATGAAGATTATTCTTCAACGATTTTATACAATAACGAAAAAGATTTACAACAAATAACAAATGAAGCTCGTAGCCAAAAAGGATTAGATTTTACAGTTAAAGAAGAAGAAAAACAAAGTGTCTTTGTCAGTATGTTGACAACGCTTATTCCTGTATTAATTATTGCTTTCTTATTTATATTCTTCCTTAGCCAAGCACAAGGTGGCGGCGGTGGAGGTCGTATGATGAACTTTGGTAAATCCAAAGCAAAAATGTACGACAACCAAAAACGTCGTGTTCGCTTCTCAGATGTTGCTGGGGCAGACGAAGAAAAACAAGAGTTAATTGAAATTGTAGATTTCTTAAAAGATAATAAGAAATTTAAGAAAATGGGTTCAAGAATCCCTAAAGGTGTCTTACTTGTAGGCCCACCAGGTACTGGTAAAACATTATTAGCACGTGCCGTTGCAGGTGAAGCTGGAGCGCCATTCTTCTCAATCAGTGGTTCTGATTTCGTTGAAATGTTTGTAGGTGTTGGTGCAAGTCGAGTACGTGATTTATTTGAAAATGCTAAGAAAAATGCACCTTGTATTATTTTCATAGACGAAATTGATGCTGTTGGTCGTCAACGTGGTGCAGGTGTTGGTGGCGGGCACGATGAACGTGAACAAACGCTTAACCAATTATTAGTTGAAATGGATGGTTTCGGTGAGAATGAAGGTATCATTATGATTGCAGCAACAAACCGTCCTGACATTTTAGACCCTGCATTATTACGTCCTGGTCGTTTCGATAGACAAATTCAAGTAGGTCGTCCAGATGTTAAAGGCCGTGAAGCGATTCTTCATGTCCATGCTAAAAACAAACCACTTGATGAAACTGTCGATTTAAAAGCTATTTCTCAAAGAACGCCTGGTTTCTCTGGTGCTGATTTAGAAAACCTATTGAACGAAGCATCATTAATTGCCGCACGTGAAGGTAAAAATAAAATTGATATGCGTGATATTGAAGAAGCAACAGACCGAGTGATTGCGGGTCCAGCGAAAAAATCTCGTGTTATTTCTGATAAAGAACGTAATATTGTAGCACATCATGAAGCAGGTCATACAGTCATTGGTATGGTACTTGATGAAGCAGAAGTTGTACACAAAGTAACGATTGTGCCTCGTGGACAAGCAGGTGGTTACGCAATGATGTTACCTAAACAAGACCGCTTCTTAATGACAGAACCAGAATTGTTAGATAAAATTTGTGGTCTTTTAGGTGGTCGTGTATCTGAAGATATTAACTTCCATGAAGTATCAACTGGTGCTTCAAACGACTTTGAAAGAGCAACACAAATTGCACGTTCAATGGTCACTGAATATGGTATGAGTAAGAAATTAGGACCTTTACAATTCTCTACAAGCGGTGGCGGCCAAGTCTTCTTAGGTAAAGATATGCAAGGTGAACCTAACTATTCAGGCCAAATTGCTTATGAAATTGATAAAGAAGTTCAACGTATTATTAAAGAACAATATGAACGTTGTAAACAAATTTTATTAGAACATGAATCTCAATTGAAACTGATTGCTAAAACATTATTAACTGAAGAGACACTAGTAGCAGAACAAATACGTTCATTATTCTATGATGGTGTTTTACCAACAGTGGATTATGATGCAGCTAAAGTGGTAAAAGATGAAGATAGAGATGATTCTGAGTTCTCAAACGGTAAATATGGTAAATCTTATGATGACATTCGTGAAGAACAACTTGAAGAAGGTCGTAAAGATGAAGCAGAAGACCGCAAAGAAAATGACAGAATCGATCATGATAGAAACAATCATCGTTCAGACCGTAATCAATCTCAAAATCATTCACAACGAAATGATAGAGATGAAACAGGTTATGAACAATCTCCAAATATAGAGCATCCAACAGATTCAAATCATAGAGAATCATAGTTAGTCATAAAAACTCTTTCGACTCGGGTTAAATAACCTTAATCGAAAGAGTTTTTAATATGATATAGGAGCATTATATACGCTAGAGCAAGTTACTTCATATTCTTAAATAAGCAGTGTAAAATAGATATTCTTAATAAAGGATTTAATATTAGATTTTAAAATAAATGAAACAAACGAAATAAAATAACATAAAGGAGAGATTAGAGTAATGACACATGATTATATTGTTAAATCTTTGGCTTTTGATGGAGAAGTACGTGCGTATGCTGCATTAACAACTGAATCAGTTCAAGAAGGCCAAACACGTCACTATACATGGCCTACAGCTTCAGCAGCGATGGGGAGAACAATGACAGCAACGTTATTAATGGGGGCAATGTTAAAAGGAGATCAAAAGCTTACTGTCACAGTAGATGGTAAGGGCCCAATTGGTCGAATTATTGCTGATGCAGATGCACAAGGAAATGTACGGGCATATGTTGACCATCCTCAAACCCATTTTCCACTTAACGATCAAGGTAAATTGGATGTAAGACGAGCAGTAGGTACTGAGGGTGCAATTCAAGTCGTTAAGGATGTAGGAATGAAAGATTATTTCTCAGGCGCAAGTCCAATCGTTTCTGGTGAACTTGGAGAAGATTTTACTTATTATTTTGCGACAAGTGAACAAACACCGTCATCAGTAGGATTAGGGGTACTTGTTAATCCTGATAATTCTATTAAAGCAGCGGGTGGATTTATTATACAAGTCATGCCAGGCGCGAAAGAAGAAACTATTACTAAATTAGAAAATGCAATTAACAAAATGCAGCCTGTTTCTAAATTGATTGAACAAGGCTTAACACCAGAAGGTATCTTAAATGAAATTTTAGGTGAAGAGAATGTACAAATTTTGGAAACAATGGATGCACAATTTGAATGTAATTGTAGTCATGAAAAATTCCTAAATGCAATTAAAGGTTTAGGTGAAGCAGAAATTGAAGATATGATTAAAGAAGATCATGGTGCTGAGGCCGTGTGTCATTTCTGTGGAAATAAATATCATTATTCTGAAGGCGAACTTCAAGAACTACTTGATACAATAAAAAAATAGTAGAATGTTGAGGAGCAATAAGCGTATGTTTATTGCTCTTTTTTTATGGGAAAAACTAAATGTAACTAATGAAAGTAAAATATTACATCGTATTTAAAGAAATATCTTTGTCTTTTTAGAAAATTCTGATAGAATATAGTTATATCCGATAGAAAAACTAAGTTTTAAATTAGAAAGTTAAAGGAGTGTTTTTTCGATGGCACAAAAACCTGTAGAAAATATTACACAAATTATTGGCAACACACCGGTAGTAAAATTAAGAAATGTAGTAGATGAAGATGCGGCAGATGTATATGTAAAATTAGAGTATCAAAATCCAGGTGGCTCTGTAAAAGACCGTATTGCTTTAGCAATGATTGAAAAAGCTGAAAAAGAAGGAAAAATTAAACCTGGTGATACAATTGTAGAACCAACAAGTGGTAATACTGGTATTGGTTTAGCATTTGTTTGTGCAGCTAAAGGTTATAAAGCAGTATTTACTATGCCTGAAACAATGAGTTCTGAACGTCGCAACTTATTAAAAGCGTATGGTGCGGAATTAGTGTTAACACCTGGATCTGAAGCAATGAAAGGTGCTATTAAGAAAGCTAAAGAATTGAAAGAAAAACATGGTTATTTCGAACCTCAACAATTTGAAAATCCAGCTAATCCTGAAGTACATGCATTAACAACTGGTCCTGAATTAGTTGAACAATTTGAAGGCAAACAAATTGATGCTTTCTTAGCAGGTGTTGGTACTGGTGGTACATTATCTGGTGTAGGTAAAGTCTTAAAAGAGAAATATCCTAACGTTGAAATTGTAGCAATTGAACCAGAAGGATCTCCTGTATTAAGTGGTGGAGAACCTGGTCCACATAAATTACAAGGTTTAGGTGCTGGATTTGTACCTGATACTTTAAATACTAATATTTATGATAGTATCATTAAAGTTGGTAATGAAACTGCAATGGAAACATCACGTCGTGTGGCTAAAGAAGAAGGTATCTTAGCAGGTATTTCTTCAGGTGCAGCAATTTATGCAGCAATCGAAAAAGCAAAAGAGTTAGGTAAAGGTAAAACAGTTGTAACAGTATTACCAAGTAATGGTGAACGTTACTTATCTACACCATTATATTCATTCGATGACTAATGATGATATAAGTTGATATTTGAATATCATGTTTTAAATAAGAAATGGCTGGTTTCGTAAAAGGCGAAGCCAGCTATTTTACTTTTTAGTATAAAGGTTCTCTCAGTTAACAATACTGAAATATAGACTAAATGAGTGTATCATGTGAGTATACATATTTATTTTAAAAAACAAAGGATGATTGATAGTGGGTAAAACAAAAATTATGGGAATCTTAAATGTAACGCCTGATTCATTTTCAGATGGTGGTCAGTATAATTCAATTGATAACGCAGTTACACGTGCTAAAGAAATGATTGATGAAGACGTAGATATTATTGATGTAGGAGGCGTATCAACAAGACCTGGGCACACAGAAGTGTCTTTAGAAGAAGAAATGCAACGTGTCGTGCCAGTTGTAGAAGAATTGGTGAAACTAAATGTACAAATTTCCATTGATACATATCGCAGTGAAGTTGCTGAAGCTTGTCTAAGATTAGGGGCCACAATGATTAATGATCAATGGGCTGGATTATATGATCCTCATATTTTAGATGTAGTTGCTAAATATGAAGCGGAAATTGTGTTAATGCATAATGGAGATGGACACCGTGACCAACCAGTTGTAGAAGAAATGCTATTAACACTTATAAAGCAAGCAAATAAAGCAGAAATGGCAGGAATTCCAAAACATAAAATATGGTTAGATCCTGGAATTGGATTTGCTAAAAGTAGAAAAGAAGAAAATGAAGTAATGGCTCGATTAGATGAATTAGTTGCTACAGAGTATCCTGTTTTATTAGCGACAAGTCGTAAACGTTTTATTAGAGAGATGATTTCTACTGATACGACACCAAAAGAAAGAGATGAGGCCACTGCTGCTACTACTGCCTATGGTATAATGAAAGGCATAAAAGCAGTTCGCGTACATAATGTTCAATTAAATGTACGTTTAGCTCAAGGTATAGATTTTTTGAAGGAGAATGAAAATGAACGACATGATCTTTCTTAAAGGGATGAAGTTTTATGGATATCATGGTGCACTCACAGCTGAGAATGAAATAGGTCAAATTTTTTTAGTAGACGTAACGTTAAAAGTAGACTTATCAAAAGCGGGGCAGACAGATAATGTTAAAGATACTGTGCATTATGGTGAAGTATTTGAAGATGTAAAAGATATTGTTGAAGGTCCACCTTGCAATTTAATCGAGCATCTAGCTGAACGTATTGCAAAACGTATAAATTCACACTATAATCGTGTAATGGAAACGAAAGTCAGAATCACTAAAGAAAATCCACCTATACCTGGTCATTACGATGGTGTGGGTATTGAAATAGTGAGGGAGAATCGTTAATGGTACAGGCATATTTAGGTTTAGGAAGTAATATTGGTGATAGAAAACAACAACTTCTTAAGGCAATTGATTTAATTGGAAACATTAAGGGTATAAAGGTAACAAAACAATCATCGATATATGAAACTGCACCGATTGGCTATACTGACCAGCCTAATTTCTTGAATTTGTGTTTAGAGATTGAAACAGAGTTGTCACCTCAGCAATTGCTTAAGCATTGTTTAGACATTGAACAACAACTGCATCGAGTAAGAGAAATACGTTGGGGTCCTAGAACATTAGATATAGATATCTTATTATATAGTGATGATATTATTGAAACAGACAATTTAAGTGTACCTCACCCACGAATGCAAGAACGTGCTTTTGTACTGATACCGTTGAACGATATTGCATCGGACAAACAGAATCCACGATTAAATCAGAAAATTCATGATTTAGTTTTTCCAGATGATACGGTTAAGAAATATAAAGACTAAGTGCTAAGATAAGTGCTTAAATTCTTAAAATATAAATATATTTTAAGAATTTAACTATGTGACTATGTATAAAATAATGAATGGAAAATATTTTACAATATTTTTAATAAGTACATAACATCCATTAATAGTAAAACAGGAAGTTTAAAGGAGAGAGAGTAATGTCAGAAGAAATGAATGACCAAATGCAGGTTCGTCGACAAAAATTACAAGAACTTATTGATTTAGGAATTGACCCGTTTGGTAAACGCTTTGAACGTACAGCTACTGCAAGTGAATTAAAAGAAAAATGGGATCATTTTTCTAAAGAAGAATTACATGAAAAAGAAGATGAAAGTCATGTTTCTATTGCAGGGCGTTTAATGACAAAACGTGGTAAAGGTAAAGCAGGATTTGCGCATGTACAAGATTTAACTGGTCAAATTCAAATTTATGTACGTAAAGATCAAATTGGCGAAGAACCTTTTGATAACCTTTGGAAAACAACGGATTTAGGTGACATTGTAGGTATTGAAGGTGTCATGTTTAAAACAAATACTGGCGAATTATCAGTAAAAGCAAAATCATTTACATTATTATCTAAAGCTTTAAGACCATTACCTGATAAATTTCATGGTTTACAAGATATTGAGCAAAGATATCGCCAACGTTATCTAGATTTAATTACTAACCAAGATAGTACTCGTACATTTATTAACCGTAGTAAAATCATCCAAGAAATGAGAAATTATTTAAATCAAAGAGGCTATTTAGAAGTAGAAACGCCAATGATGCATCAAATCGCTGGTGGTGCTGCAGCTCGACCATTTGTTACACATCATAATGCACTAGATGCAACGTTATATATGCGTATTGCGATAGAGTTACATTTAAAACGATTAATTGTAGGCGGATTAGAAAAAGTTTATGAAATTGGTCGTGTATTCCGTAATGAAGGTGTATCAACACGCCATAATCCTGAGTTTACTATGATAGAGTTATATGAAGCATATGCCGATTATCATGATATTATGGATTTAACAGAATCTATGGTTAGATATATTGCACAAACTGTATTAGGTTCAGCAAAAGTGCAATATAATGGCGAAGAAATCGACTTAGAATCAGATTGGAAACGACTTCATATTGTAGACGCTGTTAAAGAGGCTACAGGTGTAAACTTCTATAATGTGAAAACAGATGAAGAAGCTAAAGCATTAGCTAAAGCACATGGTATTGAAATTACAGAAAACATGAGATATGGACATATTTTAAATGAATTCTTTGAACAAAAAGTTGAAGAAACATTAATTCAACCTACATTTATTTATGGACATCCAATTGAAATTTCTCCACTTGCTAAGAAAAATCCAGAAGATCCAAGATTTACTGATCGTTTTGAGTTGTTTATTGTAGGTAGAGAACATGCAAATGCCTTCACAGAATTAAATGATCCAATCGATCAACGTGAACGTTTTGAAGCACAACTTGTTGAGAAAGAACAAGGTAACGATGAAGCTCATGAAATGGATGAAGATTACATTGAAGCGCTTGAATATGGTATGCCACCAACAGGCGGACTAGGAATTGGAATTGATCGTTTAGTTATGTTGTTAACTGATTCACCATCTATTAGAGATGTATTATTATTCCCTTACATGAGACAAAAATAAGATTAATATAAATTAAAAGCGTTGCTTGCTAAGGTAAGCAACGTTTTTTTATGAAAAATAAAAAGGAAAATTAATTAAAAAAGACTAGATATTATATATATGATGTGGTAGTATACTATGAGTGTTCAAAAATTAAATCCTTTTTAAAAATTAATTTAAAAAACCTTTAAAAAATTGTTGACATTAGACTTTGATTATTATAAGATATAAAAGTCGTCAAAAACGAAAGTTAATTTTGTAAAACACTTGTAAAAAGAATTTTAATAAAGTGTAAAATTAACTATTGAAAAATTAATTAATTAGTAATATAATTATTTGAGTAAGTTATTGTCTGGTGACAATGGCAAGGAGGCCACACCTGTTCCCATGCCGAACACAGAAGTTAAGCTCCTTAGCGCCGATGGTAGTTGGACTGACGTTCCGCTAGAGTAGGACGTTGCCAGGCATACTTGATAGGAGAATTAGCTCAGCTGGGAGAGCATCTGCCTTACAAGCAGAGGGTCGGCGGTTCGAACCCGTCATTCTCCACCATTTACTTTTTAGCCGGCCTAGCTCAATTGGTAGAGCAACTGACTTGTAATCAGTAGGTTGGGGGTTCAAGTCCTCTGGCCGGCACCATCTTTGAGCCATTAGCTCAGTTGGTAGAGCATCTGACTTTTAATCAGAGGGTCAGAGGTTCGAATCCTCTATGGCTCATACGATTTATTTTAATATGCGGAAGTAGTTCAGTGGTAGAACACCACCTTGCCAAGGTGGGGGTCGCGGGTTCGAATCCCGTCTTCCGCTCCATTATATTTGCCGGGGTGGCGGAACTGGCAGACGCACAGGACTTAAAATCCTGCGGTGAGAGATCACCGTACCGGTTCGATTCCGGTCCTCGGCACCAATTTAAATATAGCGCCCGTAGCTCAACTGGATAGAGCGTTTGACTACGGATCAAGAGGTTATGGGTTCGACTCCTATCGGGCGCGCCATTTAAAATTATTAATTTAATATACGGGAAGTAGCTCAGCTTGGTAGAGCACTTGGTTTGGGACCAAGGGGTCGCAGGTTCGAATCCTGTCTTCCCGACTTCTTTAAAAATATGGGGGCTTAGCTCAGCTGGGAGAGCGCCTGCTTTGCACGCAGGAGGTCAGCGGTTCGATCCCGCTAGTCTCCACCATTTAATTAATATCAAATGAACATTGAAAACTGAATGACAATATGTCAACGTTAATTCCAATAAAGTAACTTAAATGTTACAAACACTATTTAGTATTATGAGCTAATCAAACATCATAAATTTTTATGGAGAGTTTGATCCTGGCTCAGGATGAACGCTGGCGGCGTGCCTAATACATGCAAGTCGAGCGAA
>NZ_SODE01000010.1:0-47007 GCF_004365845.1 Staphylococcus sp. AtDRG32 | reverse complement strand
GAATGGATTTATTCTTCAAGAAAATACATCAATTTTGATAAGTAGAAATGGTAAAAACATTGTATAGCATTTTACACAGGAGTCTGGACTTGACTTAAATAAAAGAACTTACAATATTTTTAGTTAATAATAGTGAGAATAATTGACAAAAAAACTTAAAAAGAAACGAGAAACAATAAGTATTTTGTGATATATTTTATAGTAATGCAAGTCCTTAGTTTAGACAGATGTATAACGACATAGTTTGATTAAATTAAAGATAGGAAGATTGAATATGAGTGAAAATAAGGAAATGGTGCGCGGAACCTTTTTGATAACATTTAGTATTTTAATTACTAAAATTCTAGGTGTTTTATTTGTAATTCCTTTTTATGCGATTATGGGTGCAAATGCGGAGGAAAAGTTAGCGCCATTTAACTATGCTTATGTTCCTTATAATATTGCTATTGCTGTCGCGACAGCTGGAGTGCCTTTAGCAGCTTCAAAATTTGTAGCAAAGTATAATGCAATAGGAGCATATAGAGTTGGACAGAAACTCTATAAATCGAGTTTTATCGTAATGTCGATATCAGGTATTATAGGATTTTTAATATTGTTTTATTTAGCACCTGATATTGCAGTTATTACTTTAGGTCAAAAAGAAGGAAAAGGTGGATGGACAGTACCAGAGATTACTTGGATTATTCGTATCATCAGTATAGTAGTGGTTTTTATCCCACTATTAGCAACATGGAGAGGGGTATTCCAAGGTTATCAATCGATGGGGCCAACTGCTGTATCTGAAGTTACTGAACAGTTAGCCAGAATTATATTTATATTAATAGGTAGTTATTTAGTTTTAAATGTTTTTCATGGTACATATTTACAAGCCAATGGTGTAGCTACATTCGCAGCCGCTGTGGGAGCAATTGCAGGTTTATTTACTCTTTGGTATTACTGGAAAAAACGTAAACCTCACATTCAAAAAATGGTAGAGTCTGATCGTACAGGATTAGACATTTCTTATGGAAGAATGTATAAAGAAATTATTGCATACAGTATTCCGTTTGTAATTGTTAGTTTAAACTTCCCATTATTTAACCTTGTTGATCAATTTACACATAACAATGCACTAGATGCAGCAGGATTCCATGCAAATAAAGATTATTTCTTTACGATATTAAACTTTACAACCAATAAAATTGTAATGATTCCAACATCACTTGCAGCAGGTTTTGCGGTAAGTTTAATACCATATATTACTAAAACATATGCAGAAGGTCGTTTAACTGAAATGCATCGTCAAATTAAAACATCAATCGGTGTATTAATGTATATTACAGTTCCAGCAAGTTTAGGGATAATGGCACTGGCTGCACCTTTATATACAGTTTTCTATCAATATAATCCAGATGGAAACAAAATGTTATTTATCTATGCCCCTGTAGCAATATTAATTTCTTTACTTAGTGTTACTGCTTCGATGTTACAAGGTATAGACAAACAAAAATTGACAGTGTTTGTCATTTTAGGAGCCGTTGTATTAAAGTTAGCACTTAATATTCCATTAATTATGACTTTCCATACTGCAGGAGCAATTTTAAGTACTGCTATTGCATTGAGTTTTGCGATTACAGCAAATTTCTTTATTTTAAAAATATATGCGAAATATGAATTTACAGAAACATTTGTGCAAGTAGCGAAAATTTTTATTTATAGTTTAATCATGATGATTAGTGTGGAAATTGTTTACTTAATTTTAGGTCATTTTGTCCCTGTAGAACGTAAATTTGGAGCAATGATTATATTACTCGTTGGGGTTATTGTAGGTGCTTTAGTGTATGGTAGTATCACAATTAAAAATCGATTAGCTGATCAATTTCTTGGTGAATTACCAGAAAAAATTAGACGTAAAGTTGGATTTTTAAAATGAGATTAGATAAATTTTTATCGAATATGGGAGTTGGCACGCGTACTGAAGTAAAGCAGCTTTTAAAGAAAAATAGTGTCAAAGTTAATGATAAAGTTGAAAAATCACCTAAATACCAAGTGAATCCTGAGCAAGATGAAATTACTGTAGATGGCAAAATAATAGAGTATATTAATCATGTTTATATTATGTTAAATAAGCCTAAAGGATATGTTTCTGCTACTTATGATGATATAAATCAAACAGTGATAGATCTTATTGCTGATTACCGCCATCTTGATATATTTCCAGTAGGCAGACTAGATAAAGATACTGAAGGTTTATTACTTATTACTAATGATGGACAATTTAACCATAATTTAATGAGTCCATCTAAACATGTGTCTAAAACTTATAAAGTAACCTCTAAATACCCTATTAAAAACGAAGATATTATTGCTTTTAAAAATGGAATTGAATTATCAGATGGCAAAGTAAAACCAGCACAACTTGAAAAACTAGATCATAATGTATCTTTAGTTACTATTTATGAAGGAAAGTATCATCAAGTGAAAAGAATGTTTCATTCAATTGATAATGAGGTATTAGAATTAAAACGTCTTAAAATTTCTAATTTGACGTTAGATGAAAACTTAAAATCTGGAGAGTATCGTTTACTAACTTCAGAAGAGTTAAAACTTTTATAGTAATAAAAGAGAAAAGGGGTAATATGATGGCTAAACGTGCAGGTTTATTAAGAATTGTGGCAGGAATTGGTGCAGCAGCAGCTGCAGTAGCATTATCACGTGAAAGTAGCAGAAATAAATTAAAAGCTGAGTATAATAAATATAAAGAAAATCCAGAAGGCTATAAACAAAATGCGAAAGGACTAGTTAATGATATTAGTTCAAAAGCAAATGAAACAATTCAAAATGTAAAGAATGACCCACAAGGTTATGCAAATCGTTTAAAAAATGATCCTAAATCTTTATTACAAGATGAAAAATCTAAATTCACTAATGTGAATACTAAAAAAAATGACACACATGAATTAGCAGAAGGTAAATTCGATGATGAAGGTGGCGCAACTGTTAATAATAATTTAAGAGTAGTCACTGAAGAAGATTTAAAAAACAATCATAATGCCTTAGATGATAGACATTAAATTTAAATTTTAAAGAAGTGAGAAAATTTTTTCTCACTTCTTTTTTTATATACTATGAAATTTTCTGACATCTTGTTGTCATTTAATACTAGATTTATGTAAAATAATAGGTATATCTATTGAAAAGGAAGTTGATCTCTAATGTGGAAAGAAAAAGTACAAGAATATGAAAGTCAAATTATTGAAGATTTAAATGGATTACTTTCAATCAAGAGTGTGAGAGATGATAATCAAGCTTCAGAGGAAGCACCAGTTGGTCCTGGACCTCGTGAAGCGCTTGATTATATGTATAAAATTGCTCAAAGAGATGGTTTTTCTACCCATGATGTTGATCATATTGCTGGAAGAATTGAAGCAGGTCAAGGTGAAGATGTATTGGGAATTTTATGTCATGTAGATGTTGTTCCTGCTGGAGACGGTTGGGACTCTGATCCATTTAAACCTGTTGTAACAGATGATGCTATTGTGGCAAGAGGCACACTTGATGATAAAGGTCCAACTATCGCAGCTTACTATGCAGTTAAAATTTTAAATGAAATGAATGTAGATTGGAAAAAACGTATTCATATTATTATTGGTACAGATGAAGAATCTGACTGGAAATGTACAGAAAGATATTTCGAAACAGAAGAAATGCCTGCTTTAGGTTTTGCACCAGATGCTGAATTCCCTGCTATTCATGGAGAAAAAGGAATTACAACATTTGATTTAGTCCAAAATGTAAGCTCACCTCATACTGATCATTCAGAAGCAACACTTCTTTCATTTGAATCTGGTCAACGCTATAATATGGTTCCTGATCATGCTAAAGCACACATTTTGGTTGAAAAAAATATGACAGACGTAGTTCAACATTTCGAATATTATCTAGACCAACAACAATTAGAAGGTGAAGCGGTTGTAGATAATGGTGAATTGGTATTAACTGTTGAAGGGAAAGCCGTCCATGGTATGGATCCTTCACTTGGTATGAATGCTGGTTTATATCTTATTGACTTCCTATCAACTTTGAATCTTAATCAAACTGCAAAAGAATTCGCTGAATTTAGTAATCGTTATTTACATGAATCTCATTTTGGCGAAAAAATGGGTATGAAGTTCCATACTGATGTCATGGGAGACGTGACAACAAACGTAGGTATCATTACGTATGATAAAGAAAAAGGTGGCAAATTTGGTATCAATTTACGTTATCCTAAAGGCTTCGAATTTGAAACTGCTTTAGAACGTTTTAAAAATGAAATCAAATCTCAAGGGTTTGAAATAGAATTAGGTAAAGTTCAACAACCTCATTTTGTAGATAAAAATGATCCATTTGTACAAAAACTTGTCACTGCTTATAGAAATCAAACGGGTGATATGACAGAACCTTATACAATTGGTGGAGGCACTTATGCACGTAATTTAGACAAAGGTGTCGCATTTGGAGCTATGTTTGAAGATTCAGAGGATTTAATGCATCAAAAGAATGAATATATTACTAAAAAACAATTATTCAACGCAACAAGTATCTATTTAGAAGCAATTTATTCACTATGTGTGGAGGGATAAATAATGACAAAAGTATTTATTAACGGAGAATTTTTAAATCAAGAAGACGCAAAAGTTTCTTATGAAGACCGGGGTTATGTATTTGGAGATGGTATATATGAATATATTCGTGCATACAACGGTAAATTATTTACAGTAACTGAACACTTTGAAAGGTTCCTTAGAAGTGCGAGTGAAATTCAAATCGATTTAGGTTATACTGTCGAGGAGCTAACAGATATTGTAAGACAACTTTTAAAAATCAATGACATTCAAAATGGTGGAATTTATATTCAAGCGACAAGAGGTGTAGCACCAAGAAACCATTCTTTCCCAACTCCAGAAGTTAAACCTGTTATTATGGCATTTGCTAAAAGTTATGATCGTCCATATGACGACTTTGAAAATGGCATTAATACTGTAACTGTTGAAGATATTAGATGGTTACGTTGTGATATTAAAAGTTTAAACTTATTAGGAAATGTTCTTGCTAAAGAATATGCAGTTAAATATAACGCAACAGAAGCCATTCAACATAGAGAAGAAACTGTTACTGAAGGTGCGTCAAGTAATGTGTATGCGATTAAAGATGGCGAAATCTATACACACCCCGTTAATAATTACATTTTAAATGGTATTACTCGAAAAGTAATTAAATGGGTTGCTGAAGATTACAACATACCATTTAATGAAGAAACATTTACAGTTGATTTCTTAAAAAATGCAGATGAAGTCATTGTGTCTAGTACTTCTGCTGAAGTAACACCTGTCGTAAAGATTGATGGCGAAATTGTAAATGATGGTAAAGTAGGTCCAATTACTAAAAAATTACAAGAAGGATTCGAAAAATATATTGAATCAAAAAGTATCAATTAACTTTAAATTTCTTCAACGATGATGTATATGATATGTTATAATATTTATAAAGCATTCGGGATTTTAGCTTTTTCATACTAGTAAAATGTATCATTTTGTTTCTCATTTTCAGTTGAAAAATCAAGCTAAAAATTATAAAATCATCATTGAGTGATTAAAGAGATAAGGTAAAAAATTCAAATAATTTGGGGACATTTAAATAATAATTTTACCATTATAACAAAAACAAAGTTAGAAATATAATCGTTAGATAAAAAGCGATGATTAAATTAGATATATGGCTCTTGAAAAACTATATTTCTCGAGCCATTTTCTAGTTAAAAGTGAGGTGAACGAGTTGGAGCAGTTTTATCAATTAGGGTGGACGCTTGATTCTGCAGGTGGAGCATCTGGAGAGGCGTATATGGCTGAACAAGATGGACAAAAATTATTTCTTAAGCGTAACTCAAATCCATTTATTGCAGCATTATCTGCAGAAGGTATTGTGCCTAAGTTAGTTTGGACAAAACGTATTGAAACAGGCGAAGTTGTAACAGCACAACATTGGAAAAATGGTAGAGAACTTACATCATCAGAAATGTCTCAAAGAAGAGTTGCTGGACTTCTCAAAAAAATACATGGTTCAAAACCACTACTTAATATGTTAAAACGTATGGAAATGGAACCTATTACCCCAAATATTATGTTAAAGAAAATTAATGCTTCTTTATCTAGAGACGTATTAACCCATCATATTATTCGAAAAGCATTAACTTACTTGGAAGACCATATTCCTAATTTAGATTCACGTTTCTTTACAGTAGTTCATGGTGATGTTAATCATAATAACTGGTTACTTTCTGATCGTGATGAGCTATTTTTAGTAGATTGGGAAGGTGCCATGATTGCTGATCCAGCCATCGATATTGGTATGCTGCTATACAACTACGTTCCAAAACAACAATGGTCTAACTGGTTTAATACTTATGGTGTTAAAGAAAGTATGGACTTAAATAAACGTATGAAATGGTATACTGTGATTCAATCAATCGGCATGATTCAATGGTATGAAGAACAAAAAAGATTTAAAGATATGAACACATGGCTCAAATTTTTAAATGAGGTAATGAATAGTAATTTATTTATTTAAGGAGATTTAATACATGAGAGTCCGTTATAAACCATGGGCAGAAGATTATTTGAAAGAACATCCTGACCTAGTAGACATGGATGGTTCACATGCTGGCAAAATGAGTGATTGGTTTGATAAGAAACAGCCAATCTATATTGAAATCGGTTCAGGAATGGGACAATTTATAACTACACTTGCAGAGCAACATCCTGAAATTAATTTTGTTTCTTTAGAACGTGAAAAAAGCGTTATGTATAAAGTGCTTGATAAAGTAAAAGATAAAGGACTTACAAATTTAAAAATGATTTGCAATGATGCAATTGAATTAAATGAGTACTTTAAAGAGAATGAAGTATCTAGAATTTATTTAAATTTCTCGGATCCTTGGCCTAAAAAAAGACATGCAAAACGTCGTTTAACGTATCGAACTTTTTTAGCTTTATATGAACAAATTCTTAAAGAAGATGGAGAAATACATTTTAAAACAGATAATAGAGGTTTATTTGCTTATAGTCTTGAAAGCATGTCACAATATGGAATGTATTTTACAAAGTTAAATTTAAATCTTCATGATGAAGATGATGAAGATAATATATTAACTGAATATGAGAAAAAATTTTCTGATAAAGGTTCCCGTATTTATAGAATGGAAGCCAAATTTCATAAAAATTAATAAATAATATATTAAATCCAACACACGAGCGTAAGAAGAAAATACATTCTTACGCTCGTGTGTTGTTTTATCATTTATTGCTCTTTATGATACATATAAGTACATATGTGCTAAATACATTGTTATTTAAATTTATGGATAAGTACATATGATAAACATCCAATGCAATATGTAAGAAAAAAAGAAAAATTTAGTCCATATCTCATCCAAAATGATTATTGATTTTTGTATTATCATAGTAATCGTTACTTTACTGTTAAGTTCGAAAATGATAAAAAATTAATAAAAACATCAAACAAATGTAATTTAAAATATAAATATGAAGTGAAAAAAGTATTAAAATATTTTTTAAATATCAAAAAATAATATTAATTTTCTTCAATAGTAAGTATTTTACCTGTGTGTGCATCAGCATAGAAGGTATACTCTATATCACGGTTGTTTTTATTTTGAGTAATACCACCTTGATAAACAAAACGATTTAAATATTGCTCTTTATTTTGCAAAGGTTCATGAAGTATGTAAGAACCTTTAATATCCATAAAATATGATTTTACTTCCTCTAATATTCTATCGGGATTTTTTACTTTTTTGTTTTTCAATGTATGATAGAGTATAAAAGCCGTAGATGCTCCTATAGTTATTACGATGGGAATGGAGATATATTTTATAGTTTGACGAGTCATAATTATCGAATCTAACCTTTCTATTAATAGTTCTTATTATTAGTTTACCATAATCAAAATGATATAATAAATTTAAGGAGTGTGTTTATGTAATGGAAAATGATAAAACTTTACTTCATATAAAAACATTAACAGAATTACATGGAGCGCCAGGCTTTGAAGAAGAAGTACGTGACTACATGAAAAAAGAAATGACCCCATTTGTAGATGAAGTGATAACCACTCATATGGGAAGTGTTTTTGGTATAAAAAAATCAAAAAAACAAAATGCAAAGCGTGTGATGGTAGCGGCTCATATGGATGAAATTGGCTTTATGATTACGAACATCACTCAAAATGGCATGTTACAGTTTACTAACTTAGGCGGTGTATCTAATGATATATGGCAAGGACAACGACTGCAGGTTAAAAATAGAAATGGTGAAAAAATTGTAGGCGTCGTTTCGAATATACCAAAACATTTTAGAACAGGTAATGAAGCGGTTCCTGAGATTAAAGATTTAATGTTAGATATAGGAGCAGAAAGTGATAAAGAAGTTCGATCACGTGGAATAGAAATAGGGGACACAATTGTTCCTTTTACACCATTCACTCAATTATCTGAACATCGATATAGTGCTAAGGCATGGGATAATCGTTACGGTTGTGTCTTAGCAATTGAAATATTAGAATTACTCAAAGATGTAGAATTAGATGTAGATTTATATGTGGGTGCAAACGTCCAAGAAGAAGTTGGATTAAGAGGTGCGAAAGCATCAACTGAATTAATACAACCAGATATAGCATTCGTTGTAGATTGTTCTCCTGCAAATGATATTAAAGGTAAGCAGCAATTATCTGGTCAATTAGGTGAAGGAACATTAATTCGAATTAAAGATGGTACGATGATTCTCTCTCCACGTTTCAGAGACTATCTACTGGAGTTAGTTGATACATTTGATATTCGTTCACAATATTATATTTCACCAGGTGGTACAGATGGGGGAGAAATCCATAAAGCAAATAAAGGTGTACCTACAGCAGTTATAGGTGTATGTGCACGATATATTCATAGTACAGATGCGGTATTTGATATTAGAGATTATTATGCTGCGCGTGAATTATTAAAACAAGCTGTGAGTCACTTAACAAATGAAAACATTTTAACATTACAATTTCAAAGTGAGGAGAAATAATATGATTACATTAGAAACTGAAAAACAATTTGAAGAATTAAAAAATGAACAAACGGTATTTGAATTTACAGCTGGATGGTGTCCAGATTGTAAAGTGATTGAACCAGATTTACCGAAATTAGAAAAAAAATACTCTAATTTTAAATTTGTATCAGTAGATCGAGATAAATTTATAGATTTAGCAATTGAAAATGATATCATGGGTATTCCAAGCTTTCTCGTATATAAAAATGGTGAATTAATGGGAAGTTATATTGGAAAAGAACGAAAATCAATCGAACAAATAGATTCATTTTTAAGTCAATATGTGTAAATGAGTAATTAGGACTTAAATTTTCTTATCTATATGAAAGAATAGCCTAATTTTTCTGTAATTGAAGCTCTTTTTATTGTAAAATATTGTAAGGTGCGAAAATAGGAGTGTTTTAATATGAACGTCTTTCAAATGAGAGATACATTAAAACAACGTTTAAAGCATTTAGACGTTGATTTTAAGTTTGATCGTGAAGAAGAAACATTACGTATATATAGACGAGATAATTTTAAAGGCGTAACTATCAAGCTTAATGCAATTGTAGCAAAGTATGAAGAACAAAAAGAGAAAATCATTGATGAAATTATCTATTATGTTGAAGAGGCCATTGCGCAAATGGATGATAATGGTCTATCTAAAATGAAAGATATTCAAGTTATGCCTGTAATAAGATCAACTAGTTTTGATAAAAAAACTAAAGAAGGTCATCAATTTGTTATTGAAGAACATACTGCAGAAACTAATATTTATTATGCACTTGATTTAGGAAAATCGTACCGATTAATTGATGAAAGTATGTTAAAAACACTAGGTTTAACTTCACAACAAATTAAAGAAATGTCGTTGTTTAATATACGTAAACTTGAGAATAAATATAAAACAGATGAAGTAAAAGGAAATATTTTTTATTTTATCAATTCAAATGACGGATATGATGCGAGTCGTATTTTAAATACAAAATTTTTAAATGAAATTGAAGCTCAATGTGAAGGTGAAATGTTAGTCGCTGTTCCTCATCAAGATGTATTAATTATTGCTGATATACGCAATAAAACAGGCTATGACGTTATGGCACACTTGACGATGGAATTTTTTACTAAGGGACTTGTACCTATAACGTCACTTTCATTTGGTTATAAAAAAGAACATTTAGAGCCGATTTTTATTTTAGGAAAAAATAATAAGCAAAAAAGAGATCCAAACGTTATTCAACGTTTAGAAGCTAATCGTAAAAAATTTAATAAAAAATAACTAATAATACGTCAAAAGGAGAATTTAAATGAATTTATTTTATAATAAAGAAGGCGTAGGGGACGTTGCATTTTTACAAATTGAACCAACAGATGGGCCTTTTGAATATGAAATAAAAAATAATGTGGTTGCTATTAAACATGAAAATCAAATTGTTGGATTTAATATTTTCGATTTTTCAAAAGTATATTCAGTTAATAGTAATGGTCATATTAAATTAAATGAAACGCTTGTAGAAGCTATACAGCAATCAATTACAAATGCAGGTTTTGATTATCAACTTGAAGCGGATTTATCACCTAAATTTGTTGTAGGCTATGTAGAAACTAAAGAAAAGCATCCTAATGCAGATAAATTAAGTATTTTGAAAGTTGATGTTAGTAGTGAAAAACTACAAATCGTGTGCGGTGCGCCAAATGTAGAAGCAGGTCAAAAAGTTGTCGTAGCTAAAGTTGGTGCAGTTATGCCAAGTGGCATGGTAATTAAAGATGCTGAATTACGTGGTGTGGCATCAAGTG
This sequence comes from Staphylococcus sp. AtDRG32, assembly GCF_004365845.1. Lineage (NCBI taxonomy): Bacteria > Bacillati > Bacillota > Bacilli > Caryophanales > Staphylococcaceae > Staphylococcus > Staphylococcus sp. AtDRG32. Next base: position 36,100 of record NZ_SODE01000010.1, on the reverse strand, counting down.
GTATGATTTGTTCAATGAGAGAATTGAACTTGCCTAATGCACCTCAAGAAAAAGGAATCATGGTATTGTCTGATGATTATAAAGTAGGCAATGCATTTTTTGATTAAAAAAACTAGGAAGGATGTGGATGTATGAGTTGGTTTGATGAATTATTTGGCAATGATAAACATTCTGATGAAGAATTACTAAGACGAAAAAATAAACGTCGACATAACTCAGAAACACAAAAGAATGGTGAGCATACCTTACTTCCTGAAAATGATGATATCTATGATCGTCCGCGTGGAAAATTTCGTTTTCCTATTGATTTAGGGCAAGATGCTGAAACATATGATGAAGCGGTTTACAGAGAAGTTGATGAAGATGAATATATGTCGCAGAAATCATCTAAAAGTGATAAAGAATTTGGTTATGACGCTTATAGTTATGATGAAATAGATAATAATGACTATCCTCAAACTTATGATAGTGCAACAGATACTCGAAGACGCAGAAGAAGACAGTATACAAATCATGATGATACTGGAGTGCCTTCAATTAAAGAAAGACCTTCTAATAAACGTAATAAGTCGTTGAATAGTGCACAATTAAATGAAAACAATAATAGAAAAACGACTTCTCAATATCATAAGTATACAAATAATCATTCTCATGTGAAATTACAATCGGAGCGTTTTAAATCAAACTATAAAACGACATCGAATTCTACATATCACCATTCAAGCTTTAGAACTTCAGAAGTACCATCTGCAGTATTTGGTACAAAAAAACGCCGACCAATTGAAAATGGTGTTATCCCTCCATTAAAAGAGAATGAAAATGATGATAATCATAATGACGATAAAAATAATTCAACACAAGATCAAACAGCACAACGAGTATCTGATAATGATGTAAAAACAAATATAAGCAAGTCTAAAAATGAACCGTTGAATCAAACTAAGTATGAAGATACTGATGTTTCAATTATTAATGATCAAAATTCTAATATTTATGAAACTACATCTTCAAAAAGTAAAGTTCCTAATTTTTCTCAAAAAGATAATACGGTGAATATTGAGAATATTTATGCGTCACAAATAGTAGAAGAAATTAGACGTGAAAGAGAAAAAAAAGCACAACAAAAACGTAAATTTAAAGAAGCTTTACAGAATAAGCGTCAACAATCATCGGATAGTGATAACGAAATCCAAAAAGTCATTGATGAAATGTATGCAAATCAAGCTAAGCAGTACACTGGAGAGAGTTCTCTAGATCATGAAGAAAATAATGATGAAGAGAGAACGACACATACAGAAGATAGTACTGATAAAATGGAAGACACAAATGAGAATACTACGGATAATCATGTGATTGATGAAGGGACTCAAACTGATTCAAATACGTCTAATTATGATGACGATGACGAGCAGTATCAATATGAAGAAATTGATTTGAAATCTGTCCCAAATATTCAAACTGTTAATGATAAAGATGTAGAAATACGAGAAGTTAATGATACGACATCTACAGACGAACATAATGATGATCAATTGTCAGAAGATAATCTTAACGTAGCACCTATACATTCAACTAAAGACAAACATCATCATTTTAATAAAAATGAAGATGCTCATTTAAGTAAAGTTAATAAATTGCAAGAAGATAATTATACTTCAAAAGAAAAAGTAGAGGAAGCAAAGTATCATGAGATGAACGTTTCTTCGAATGAAGATATAACTAAACAATCAAATCATAACGATGATGACATTGACCATTCAATTGATAATGCAATTGAAACAGATACTGAGTATGCTTCTGAACAAGTTGAACATAACAATGATTCAGTTCATGACTCATCATCTAACACTGAAGGGGAAAAATTAGAAGATGATGACAAACAAATCGTTGAAAATGAGGATGTTTCATCATCTATTAAATCTTCAATCATTCCGGGTAGTAAACCTTTTAACGTTGTGATGACGCCATCTGACAAGAAGCGTTTGATGGATGCTAAAAAATTCAAAAAATCTAATAAAGTTACCGTTCCAGAATTAAAACCAGAAACAAAATTGGAACGTAAATCAGTTAGTATACCAAGTTCAAGTCCATCAGTAAAAGCGACTAATAATCATGAAGAGCATATTAAAAAGAATATTAATGAACAATCACTTCAAGATAATCAAGAAGATGAAACGAGTGAACTTTCAAATGTACAAAATGAAAATACACAAGCCATATCTATGACATTAAATACTCAGAATGAAGAGCAAGATGAAAACGAACAACACGAAAGTAAAGCTACGATTAGAAAAGGCCCTAATATTAAATTACCAAGTCTTGAATTATTAGAAGATCCGGAAATTCATCAAATTGATAACTCATGGATTGAAGAGAAAAAACAAGAATTAAATGATGCGTTTTATTACTTTAATGTTCCTGCAGAAGTTCAAAATGTGACTGTAGGTCCAAGTGTAACACGATTTGAGTTAGCTGTTGAAAAAGGTGTGAAAGTTTCGAGAATTACTGCTTTGCAAGATGATTTAAAGATGGCATTGGCCGCTAAAGATATAAGAATTGAAGCACCTATTCCAGGTACAAGCTTAGTAGGTATTGAAGTACCAAACCAAAATTCTTCAAAAGTAAGTTTAAAATCAATCTTAGAATCACCTAAGTTTAAAAATACGGAATCTAAATTAACAGTGGCTATGGGGAATCGGATTAATAACGAGCCATTATTAATGGATATTGCTAAAACGCCTCATGCTTTAATAGCTGGAGCGACAGGTTCAGGTAAATCTGTATGTATTAACAGTATATTAATGTCATTATTATATAAAAATCATCCAGAAGAATTGAGATTATTATTGATTGATCCAAAAATGGTTGAATTAGCGCCATATAATGACTTACCACATCTTGTTTCACCAGTTATTACAGATGTTAAAGCAGCTACTCAAAGTTTAAAGTGGGCTGTTGAAGAGATGGAAAGACGTTATAAACTGTTTGCAAAATATCACGTACGTAATATTACTGCTTTTAATAAAAAAGCGTCTTACGAACAACGTATGCCTAAAATAGTCATTGTTATTGATGAATTAGCAGATTTAATGATGATGGCTCCACAAGAGGTAGAACAATCTATTGCTAGAATTGCTCAAAAAGCGAGAGCATGTGGAATTCATATGTTAGTAGCAACACAAAGACCTTCAGTTAATGTTATTACTGGACTTATTAAAGCTAATATACCAACCCGTATTGCATTTATGGTGTCTTCAAGCGTGGATTCTAGAACTATTATTGATAGTGGAGGCGCTGAAAGACTATTAGGGTATGGTGATATGCTATATTTAGGTAGTGGTATGAATAAACCTATACGTGTACAAGGTACATTTGTCTCTGATGAAGAAATTGATGATGTCGTTGATTTCATCAAAGCGCAAAGAGAACCAGAATATTTATTTGAAGAAAAAGAATTATTGAAAAAGACTCAAACTCAAGCACGGGATGAATTATTTGATGATGTTTGTAGTTTTATGGTCAAAGAAGGACATATATCTACTTCATTAATCCAACGACATTTCCAAATTGGTTATAATCGTGCAGCAAGAATCGTCGATCAATTAGAACAACTAGATTATATATCTGGAGCAAACGGCTCTAAACCAAGAGATGTATTTATTACTGAGGCAGATTTAAAGAAAGATTAATTTTAAAGGAGTTTTATGGATATGACGCATTATCATTTTGTCGGAATTAAGGGTGCAGGAATGAGTTCATTAGCACAAATTATGCACGATTTAGGACATGAAGTTCAAGGTTCAGATATTGAAAAATATGTATTTACAGAAGGAGCACTTAAAAATAAAGGGATTAAAATTTTACCATTTAGTGTAGATAATATACATGAAGGAATGGTAGTTATTCAAGGTAATGCATTTCCTGATACACATGAAGAAATTGTTAGAGCACATGAATTAAAGTTGGATGTGATTAGATATCATGATTTTCTTGGTCAAGTCATTAATCAATATACATCGGTAGCAGTTACAGGTGCTCATGGTAAAACGTCTACAACTGGTTTATTATCTCACGTTATGAATGGAGACAAGAAAACATCATTCTTAATTGGTGATGGTACAGGAATGGGTTTACCAGGTAGTGATTATTTTGCATTTGAAGCGTGTGAATATAGACGTCACTTTTTAAGCTATCACCCAGATTATGCAATTATGACAAATATTGATTATGACCATCCTGATTATTTTAAAAATATCGACGATGTTGCTAGTGCTTTCCAAGAAATGGCAAATAATGTAAAAAAAGCTATTATTGCTTGGGGAGATGATGAACATTTAAGAAATTTAAAAGCAGATGTACCTATTTATTATTATGGTCTTAGTAAAAACGATGATGTATATGCAGATAATATACAAATAACTGAAAATGGTACTCAGTTTGATGTGTATATTAATGGAGAATACTATAATCAATTTTTAACACCACAATATGGTAATCATAATGTTCAAAATGCCTTAGCAGTCATTACAATTAGTTATCTTGAAAAAATGGATGTTAATAATATTAAAGAAGCTTTAGAAACATTTGGTGGTGTAAAACGTCGCTTTAATGAAACTTTTGTTTCAAAACAAGTATTAGTAGACGATTATGCTCACCATCCAAGAGAAATTAGTGCTACAATTGAAACAGCACGAAAAAAATATCCAAATAAAGATGTCGTTGCAGTATTCCAACCTCATACGTTTTCAAGAACTCAAGCTTTCTTAGATGAATTTGCTGATGCATTAAGTAAAGCAGACCACGTATTTTTATGTGAAATTTTTGGTTCAATACGTGAAAATACTGGAGAATTAACTATCCAAGATTTAATAAATCGTATTGACGGATCTGCGTTAATCGATGAAAATAGTATTGATGTATTAGAAAAATTTGATAATGCTGTTATTCTATTTATGGGCGCCGGAGATATTCAAAAAATTCAACGTGCTTATGAAGAAAAAATTGGTATGTCAAAAGAATTCTAATATGTTTATATATAATTATTATGGGTATTTATAATTAATGACTTTTATTTTAAAAGAATATTTAGGAGGCGTTTTTTATGCATTGGATTTTACCAATTGCTGGAATTATTGCTGCAATCGCATTCTTAATTTTATGTATTGGAATTGTCGTAGTTTTAATTTCAGTTAAGAAAAATTTAGATCATGTGGCTAAAACACTTGATGGTGTTGAAGGTCAAGTTCAAGGTATTACTCGTGAAACTACTGATTTACTTCATAAAGCTAATCGCTTAACTGAAGACATTCAAGGTAAAGTTGAACGTTTAAACTCTGTTGTTGATGGTGTTAAAGGTATTGGCGACTCAGTTCAAACTTTAAATAGCTCAGTTGATCGTGTAACTAACTCAATCACACATAATATTTCTCAAAATGAAGATAAAATTTCTCAAGTAGTTCAATGGTCAAATGTTGCAATGGAAATTGCTGACAAATGGCAAAATAGACACTATCGTAGAGGAAGTGCAAACTACAGAGCTAACTCTGTAGCTAATGATGCAAATCAAAATTACACTACAAACGTTGAGAAAAACTTTTAATATGATTCAATCAAATGCACTTAAATGAGGTTTTTACTTGTTTAAGTGCATTTCTTATAGGAGGAATAAATATGAGTAAGAAATATAATCGTGACTCATTTGAGACGAACAACACTAGCAATGATTTACATGGTAGAGGTGCGAATCAACAAGAGGACGTAGCGCAAAGTAATGCAACAAAACACTACGATAGAGATGCATTTGAAACAAATAACTCAGGTAATGACTTACATGGTCATGGCGTAAATCAACCTAATGGTGATGTGTACACAAATGCGACAAAACATTACGATAGAGATGCATTTGAGACAAATAACTCAGGTAATGACTTACATGGTCGTGGCGTAAATCAACCTAATGGTGATGTGCATACAAATGCGACAAAACATTACGATAGAGATGCATTTGAGACAAATAACTCAGGTAATGACTTACATGGTCGTGGCGTAAATCAACCTAATGGTGATGTGCATACAAATGCGACAAAACATTACGATAGAGATGCATTTGAGACAAATAACTCAGGTAATGACTTACACGGTCATGGTGTAAATCAACTAGATCAAAACAACTTTGTTAATACACCACATTATAATCGTGATGACTATGAGAGTTATAATCATCCAAAATTCTCAAATCAAGCTGCTAGTGATACTAATCAAGAGATTGATTATAAAACTTATTATAACGATCCGAGATTTAAGTCTCGTAAACGTTTTGTTGTTAGCTTTATTACTGGTGCAATCATTGGCTCAACTATTGGACTTTTAACTAAAAATAAAGCAAACCAAAAAATTGAGGATTTAAAAGCAAAAGAACAAGAAGTTAAAGATAATTATTATAGTATTAAACAACAAACAGAAGAAACAATTGATAATGTAAGACATAAAATTGAAGACTTAAAAAATAGAAAAAATACAAGTATTTCTTCCGATGAGCTTGCAGCACAACGTCGAGCAATTCAATCAGAAACATCAAATCATTTAGCAGATGAATCACCATTAGCAAAAGAAATACAAGAAGCTAAAGCTGAAACTACAGTAAAAGAAAATAATTATTTTAATAATGAACATAATAGTGCAGAAGAAATTGTAGCACAACAAAATGCTATTAAAGATGAGTTGTCAACTAACTTAGCAGACGAATCGCCACAAGCGCAAGAAATACAAAAAGCCAAAAAAGAAGCAATTGCTAAAGATGAAAAACAAGAAGAAACAGATGCACTTGTAGCACAACGTCGAGCAATTCAATCAGAAACATCAAGTAATTTAGCAGACGAATCACCACAAGCGCAAGAAATACAAGAAGCCAAAAAAGAAGCAATCGCTAAAGATGAAAAACAAGAAGAAACAGATACACTTGTAGCACAACGTCGAGCAATTCAATCAGAAACATCAAGTAACTTAGCAGACGAATCACCACAAGCGCAAGAAATACAAGAAGCCAAAAAAGAAGCAATCACTAAAGATGAAAAACAAGAAGAAACAGATACACTTGTAGCACAACGTCGAGCAATTCAATCAGAAACATCAAGTAACTTAGCAGACGAATCACCACAAGCGCAAGAAATACAAGAAGCCAAAAAAGAAGCAATCGCTAAAGATGAAAAACAAGAAGAAAAAGATGCACTTGCAGCACAACGTCGTGCAATTCAAAATGAATCAGAAACAAATCAATTATCTAATCCAGCAAGAAGTCATCAAACTCAAAACAGCGAAAATGAGTCACAAACTTCTAAAATTGCATCGGCAGCTAGAACTAAGCAAGCTAAGTTAAAAGATAATAAAGATGTAGCAAGTAATACTCGAAAATTATTTGAGGAGGCACCAATAACATCTTCTAAATATGATAAAGTGCCTAATTTGATAACTAAAAATCATAAGTCATTTAATAAAGATGAAGAAATAACAAAAAATAAACAAACTCACCATGATTCTAAATTTGAAAAAGGAGTTATTACTCACCAACATCAACCATCTCAATCAAATTCAAATCAAAAAAATAAAAAACATAATCAAAAACGTAAAAATCAGAATCAAAAAAATAAAAATAAAAACAAAACGCCAAAGCAACAACAAAGAGCTGAAAAAGCAAATAGTAAAATAGAAAAACGTACATTTAATGATTAATATTTTTAAAAGAGCAGTGTAATATTTTACATTGCTCTTTTAATTCTTTATATAGTATTATTAATTATATTAATTTTAATAATTCAGAAATATTAGAAAATTTATTCGATTTATAGTTGAACATTTTTAATGTAATTGTTAGAATACTATCTAAATACAATTATTTTACCGCTTTAAAGTAATATAATTAAGTATAGTAAAATTTATTGAGGTGAGTATGAATGTCTACAAAGTTAGAACAATACAGAGAAGAGATAATTTCAATTAATAATCAAATTCTAGACTTATTATCAAAAAGAGGGGAATTAGCTCAAAAAATAGGAGAAGAAAAAATTAAGCAAGGTACTAAAGTTTATGACCCTCAACGAGAAAAAGAAATGATTAATGAATTAATGGATCGTAATAACGGACCATTTAATGATAATGTAATTAAACAATTGTTTAAAGAAATCTTTAAAGCGTCTACTGATTTACAAAAATCAGAAAATGAAAAACACTTATATGTTTCAAGAAAATTAAAACCGGAAGATACAATTGTAAAATTTGATAACGGTGGAGTTATTGGTGATGGAAATAAATCATTTGTATTTGGTCCATGTTCTGTTGAATCTCAAGAACAAGTTGATGCAGTAGCTCGTGATTTACAAGCCAAAGGTGAGAAATTCATTAGAGGCGGTGCATTTAAACCAAGAACATCACCATACGATTTCCAAGGATTAGGAATTGAAGGGCTTAAAATATTGAAAAATGTTAAAGATAAATTCAATCTTAATGTTGTTAGTGAAATTGTAAATCCAGCTGATTTCGAAATTGCTGATGAATACTTAGATGTCTTCCAAATTGGTGCAAGAAATATGCAAAATTTTGAATTACTTAAAGAAGCTGGACGTACAAATAAGCCAATCTTATTAAAACGTGGTTTATCAGCTACTATTGAGGAATTTACATTTGCAGCTGAATACATTGCTTCTCAAGGTAATAAAAATATTATTCTATGTGAACGTGGTATTCGTACTTATGAAAAAGCTACTCGTAATACACTTGATATTTCTGCCGTACCTATCTTAAAACAAGGTACTCACTTACCAGTAATGGTAGATGTTACACATAGTACAGGACGTAAGGATATTATGTTACCGACTGCAAAAGCAGCACTTGCAGTGGGTGCAGACGGAGTAATGGCAGAAGTACATCCAAATCCATCAGTAGCTTTAAGTGATAGTGGTCAACAAATGGATTTAAATGAGTTTGATAAATTTTATAATGAATTAAAGCCATTAGCTGACATGTACAACTCTAAACAACTTAAATAAAACATCATCCTTTAATTTACTAGCTATTCATTTTACTAAAATTTAGGGCAATATAGAAAGTTTTATATTTAACTTCTATATTGTTCTTTTTTAGTTAAAACGAATAGTTTTATTTTGATTTTATTAAATCTATTAACTAAAATTTGACACAATTGTGAATATAAGTCTTATATATTTGACACATTACCAATTTATGATAAACTTTGAAAATGAAATGAAAACACGTAATAATAATAAATGAAACGCTTACAAGGAGGAAATTATGACGGTAACTATATATGATGTAGCTAGAGAAGCTCGTGTATCTATGGCAACTGTATCACGAGTAGTTAATGGCAATCAAAATGTAAAACCAGAAACACGTAAAAAAGTAAATGATGTTATTCAAAGATTAAATTATAGACCAAATGCTGTTGCAAGAGGACTAGCTAGTAAACGTACAACTACAGTAGGCGTTATTATACCCGATATCTCTAATATTTATTATTCTCAACTTGCTAGAGGTATTGAAGATATTGCAACAATGTATAAGTACCACTCTATCATTTCTAATTCAGACAATGATCCAGAAAAAGAAAAAGAAATTTTTAATAATTTGTTAAGTAAACAAGTAGATGGCATTATCTTTTTAGGTGGTACAATTTCTGATGAAATCAAAGATTTAATTAATCATTCTTCAGTTCCAGTAGTAGTATCTGGAACAAATGGTAAAGATGACAATATCGCATCTGTTAATATCGATTTTGCTAAAGCTGCCAGAGAAGTTACAGAACAACTTATTAAAACAGGCGCAAAAGATTTTGTACTTGTAAGTGGAGATTATTCTAAAAAGGCTCAAGAAGATGTACTAAGTGGTTTAAAGGATGCTTTAAACAAACATCAATTAAAGTTAAATAACACTATAGAATTATCAGGTTCAGAAAGCTATAAAGACGGAGTGAATGTCTTTGAAAAATTAAAAAATAATTTGCCTGATGCTATATTATCTATTAGTGATGAACAAGCAATTGGTATTTTGCATAGTGCTCTTGATGCTGGAATAAAAGTTCCAGAAGAACTACAAATTGTTAGTTTTAATAATACGCGTTTGGTAGAAATGGTTAGACCTAAACTATCTAGTGTCATTCAACCATTATATGACATCGGGGCAGTAGGTATGCGTCTTCTTACTAAATTTATGAATGAAGAAGACATTGCAGAACCTAATGTAGTTTTACCACATAGAATTGAATATCGAAACACTACTAATTAAAGTAATGTGAAAAAAAGGATAAAATCAAAATTTTATCCTTTTTTAATATATAAGTTACTATAATAAAATTATGTAAACCCTTTTAATATTGCTAAATTGATTATAAATAAAATTAAATTTTTGTAAACGCTATCAAGTATTCGACATATATTTATTTGTTAGTTATTATAAAGTAGTAAGATGGTTTGGTAGTTATTTCTAAATATCTTATTACATAAAATTTATTTTAAACAAGGGGTTGAAATAATTTGGCACATTTATCAGATTTAGATATTGCTAATCAATCAGAATTAAAATCAATTGGAGACATTGCGAAAAAAGCAGGAATACCTGAACATGCTTTAGAGCAATATGGACACTACAAAGCTAAAATTGATATTAATCAAATTCAATCAAGAGATGAAAAAGGTAAAGTTGTCTTAGTAACTGCAATGAGTCCTACACCAGCTGGTGAAGGTAAATCAACTGTCACAGTAGGCTTAGCTGATGCTTTTAATGAGTTAAATAAAAATGTTATGGTTGCTTTGCGTGAACCTGCTTTAGGGCCAACTTTCGGAATTAAAGGTGGCGCTACTGGTGGGGGATATGCGCAGGTTTTACCTATGGAAGATATTAATTTACACTTTAACGGTGATTTCCATGCAATTACAACAGCGAATAATGCATTATCAGCATTTATAGACAATCACATTCATCAAGGTAATGATTTAGCAATTGATGTACGTCGTGTTGAATGGAAACGTGTACTTGATATGAATGATCGTGCATTACGTAATGTCATCGTTGGGTTAGGTGGACCAACTAACGGTGTTCCACGTGAAGATGGTTTCAATATCACTGTAGCATCTGAAATAATGGCGATTTTATGTTTAGCTCGTAATATTAATGATTTAAAAGAAAAAATCAGTCGTATTACAGTTGGTTATACTCGTGAACGTAAACCAATTACTGTTGCAGACTTAAAAGTTGAAGGCGCTCTTGCAATGATACTTAAAGATGCAATTAAACCTAATTTAGTACAAACTATTGAAGGAACACCAGCACTTGTACATGGTGGGCCATTTGCTAATATTGCTCATGGTTGTAACTCGATTTTAGCAACTGAAACTGCACGTGATTTGGCAGATATTGTTGTTACAGAAGCAGGCTTTGGTTCAGATTTAGGCGCTGAAAAATTTATAGACATCAAAGCACGTGAAGCAGGCTTTGAACCTTCTGCAGTTGTCCTAGTAGCTACTGTTCGTGCGTTAAAAATGCATGGAGGTGTTGCTAAAGATAATCTAAAAGAAGAAAATGTCGAAGCAGTTAAATCTGGTATTGTTAATTTAGAGCGTCATGTTAATAATATTAGAAAATTTGGAGTAGAACCTGTGGTTGCTTTAAATGCATTTGTACATGATACTGAAGATGAGACTGAAGCAGTTAAAGCTTGGGCTAAAGAAAATAATGTACGAATTGCCTTAACAGAAGTATGGGAGAAAGGTGGTAAAGGTGGCGTTGATCTTGCTAATCAAGTTCTTGAAGTCATCGATCAACCACAAGAATTTAAATTCTTGTATGATTTAGATCAATCATTAGAAGAAAAAATTGAAACAATTGTAAAAGAAATCTATGGTGGTTCTTCAGTAACGTTCAGTAAAAAAGCAAAAAGACAATTAAAAGAATTTACCGACAATGGATGGGGCAAATATCCAATCTGTATGGCTAAAACACAGTACTCATTTAGTGATGATGCAACCGCTTTAGGCGCACCAACTGATTTTGATATAACTATCAGAGAATTAGAAGCTAAAACAGGCGCTGGATTTATTGTTGCATTAACAGGTGCAATTATGACAATGCCGGGATTACCTAAAAAACCAGCGGCATTAAACATGGATGTCACTGATGAAGGTCATGCAGTAGGATTATTCTAATTTAGATTAAAGAAAAAACGTTTGAGACTTTTACTGTCTCAGACGTTTCTTTGTTTTACCAACAAATTTCATCATTTTGTTGGTAAAACTGCATGTGAAAAGACAAGTAATTTAGCGGCAAAACCAATTAAAAGACGAATTTCAGGTAATTTAAATGATATATCGATATTTTGTGTTATTACTATCATACATTTATTTTAAAAGTCTTTTAAATTCAATACTCATAAACTATTTAAATTAATATAAAGTGCGATAAAAGATATTGATTGATTCATTGAGGCTTAGTTAATAAATGATCATAAATAGTATATTGTTTTGCCTGTTGATATGTCTTTTTAGTAATTACCCCTTCCACTAGCATTCGTTTTAATACATAATGCTGACGGTCAATACTAATTTTAACTTCGTTATAAGCCTTCAAATCACCATTATTTTCATACGGTGTATACGTATAAGGACTTTGCAATAAGCCAACAAGATAAGCGGATTGTGCAACATTTAACTTGGAGGGGGGAACGTTAAATAAACTATAGGAAGCAGATGCAATTACAGTTATATTTGCACCATTATAATCGCGTCCAAACGGTACAATATTTAAATATGTATAAATAATTTCATTTTTAGATAATATTTTTTCAAGACGCATCGCTAATATAATTTCATTTGCCTTACGACTATATGTTTTTTCATTTGTTAAGACTTGATTCTTTATTAATTGTTGTGTAATTGTACTTCCGCCAGAACGAGAATTTAAACTTAAAACATCTTGTATCATTGCTCTTATTAACGCTTTTGGTAAAATTCCATCATGTTTAAAAAATAATGTGTCTTCAGAAGATATTAATGCTTTAATTACGTTTGAATTTACATGTTTTGGACCTACGATGAGAGAGTTTTGAGAATGATCATACTCAGTTAAAATATTTTTATCGTGATTCAAAATCTCATCACCTGAAAAGTGTAGTACGCGGTGTTTCAATTCAGTATCACTTATATTTGAAGCTTCTTGAGTAAGATGATGAAAATAAGTAGCAGTACCAAGAACAATAAGTATAGAACCTAAAACTATAATACTCAAAAGGCCTACCATAATATGTTTTATAAATTTATAATTTTTTTCAAACGTTTTAAATTGAATATCTTTAAATAATAATTTCATGGTAGTCCTCCTCAAATTAAATACAGTATATCATATCTAGCATATTTGACTTTTAGAAGAGGTTTTTTTATAATTATTATCAATTCAATATGTATTGAATAAGAGGAGAAGTAATATATAAATTAACTTAACAGAGAGTTAGTGGATGCTGTGAACTAACATGTGTTTATATATGAATACACCTCATACTTATTTATTCAACGTTTATTAATGAGCGTATCATTAATAGAGTAAACAATTCTATTTGAATTGTTAAGTATGGTGGTAACGTGCATAAGCGCCCTTACATTGTTGTGAGGGTGCTTTTTTATTTAATAAAAATAAATTTTATAGGAGGATATAACTATGTCAAATGCATTACTAGAAGAATTACAATGGAGAGGTTTAATTTATCAACAAACTGATGAACAAGGTATTGAAGATTTATTAAATAAAGAACAAGTAACGTTGTATTGTGGTGCAGATCCAACTGCTGATAGTTTACATATTGGTCATCTTTTACCATTTATGACATTACGTCGATTCCAAGAACATGGTCATCGTCCAATAGTACTTATTGGTGGAGGCACTGGTATGATTGGAGACCCATCTGGTAAATCTGAAGAACGTGTATTACAAACTGAAGATCAAGTAGCAAAAAATGTTGAAGGCTTAAGCGCTCAAATGCATAAACTATTTGAATTTGGTACAGATAAAGGAGCCGTACTAGTTAATAATAAAGACTGGTTAAGTCAAATTTCACTAATAAGTTTCTTACGTGATTATGGTAAACATGTAGGTGTCAATTATATGCTAGGTAAAGATTCAATTCAATCACGATTAGAAAATGGAATTTCATATACAGAATTTACGTATACTATTTTACAAGCAATTGACTTTGGCCACTTAAATCGTGAACTGAATTGTAAAATTCAAGTTGGTGGTTCTGATCAATGGGGTAATATTACAAGTGGTATTGAGTTAATGCGACGTATGTATGGTCAAACAGAAGCTTATGGTTTAACTATTCCATTAGTGACAAAGTCTGATGGTAAAAAGTTTGGGAAATCAGAATCTGGAGCTGTTTGGTTAGATGCTGAAAAAACAACACCGTATGAATTTTATCAATTCTGGATTAATCAATCGGATGAAGATGTTATTAAATTCTTAAAATACTTTACATTCTTAAGTAAAGAAGATATTAATCGCCTTGAACAATCTAGAGATGAAGCACCACATTTACGAGAAGCTCAAAAAGCACTTGCTGAAAATGTAACAGAATTTATTCATGGTAAAGAAGCACTTGATGATGCAATTAGAATTTCAGAGGCATTATTTAAAGGTGATTTAAAATCTTTATCAAGTAAAGATATCAAAGCAGGGTTTAAAGAAGTACCTCAAGTTGAAGTTTCTAAAGCAACAACTAACATTATTGATGTTTTAATTGAATCTAGAATTGCTTCCTCAAAACGACAAGCAAGAGAAGATGTAAACAATGGAGCAATTTATATTAATGGTGAAAGAGAACAGTCTGTTGATTACAACTTAACTGATGAAGATAAATTTGATAATGAATTTACAATTATTCGCCGTGGTAAGAAAAAATACTTCATGGTAAATTATAAATAATCTTATCTGAGAAGAATATATTGAAAACGAGGTTAATCCATTATTTTGGATTAACCTCGTTATTTATTATCGAATAAATTGACTATTATTATCTTCAGAATTATATGATTGCGAAGATATTGATTTTTGATTTTTAAGAGTGACTGATACGTCTTTAGTTTTACCATCACGTATAACAGTCAACTTCACGGTTTCACCTGGCTTTTTATTTTGATATAAGTACGTTCTTAGATCGGTATCATCATCTACTTTTTTACTATCTACTTTAGTAATGATATCGCCAACTTTTAATTCACTAGAGTGGCTAACTTTTGCAATATACACACCAGTATCACGATCAGTTTTTAATTCTTTTTTATAAGAATCTGGAATATCACTTAAGTTAAGTAACCCTATTCCAATTGAAGGACGTTCTACTTTACCATGTTTAACGAGTTGTTCAATTGTAACTCTTACTTCATTACTTGGGATTGCAAAACCAATACCTTCAACTTGGTCAGCAGCAATTTTCATTGAATTAATACCTACTAAATTACCATTAACATCTACTAATGCACCACCAGAGTTACCGGGATTAATTGCTGCATCTGTTTGTAGCACATTTACTTTAGTTCCACCAGAAGTGGTATTAGATTCAATTGTACGTTCATTTGCAGAAATAATACCTGATGTTACTGAGTTAGCAAATTCTAAGCCAAGTGGGTTACCCATTGCGAAAACACTATCGCCAGTTTGAACTTTAGAAGAATTTGCGAATTTCATTGCTTTAATTCCTTTTTGAGAATCGATTTTTAAAACTGCAATATCTGAAACTGCATCTGTACCTACAAGCTTTGCTTCTACTTGTTTACCGTTATGTAATTGTACTTTAATTTGTGATGCACCATCAATAACGTGATTATTAGTGACGATATAAGCAGAATTGTTGTTAATTTGATAAATAACACCAGAACCGATACCGGCTTCTTGTGCCTTAGTTGATTTACCTTGTAATAAATCGTCAAAACTTGTTGCCTTTTGCATATTGATGACACCTACAATAGCAGGAGAAACATCTTTGATCATGGCATTAACCGATTTATATTTATCACTTTTACCGTCTAACACATTGCCACCTTTATCATTCGTAGCCTGTTGGACTTGAGATCCACCACTATTTGAATCATCTCCATTCATAAGTCGATTAACTCCTAAAACAATTAATGCTCCTATGATACCAGCGATTAGAGCAATAATAATAATTCTAAACCATGGAAACTTCGGTTTAGGTGGACGTGAATGCTGATAATCGCTGGATTGAAAATATTGATTATATTCTGTCATATTAAACCTCCGTATATATTTTAACCATTATCTCAATTATGAAGAAAATATTTAAATATTTCTAGTAAATAGCTATCAGTCTTAAGATGTATCTTTTAAAATCTTGTTCACGTGATAAGTTAATGATAAAATCGACTAAGTGTAGAAACTTAGAAGTAGGTGACAAAATGTATAAATTTATTAGTAAATTTTTAGAATTAATAATCGTAAAAACGGCACGTTCATTACACATTGTAGGTAAAGAGAACATTCCTAAAGATAGTAAATATGTTGTGACTTGTACCCATGAAAGTTATAATGAAGTGATTTTATTAGGATTAGCTTTAATTCCAAATGAAATTCATTATATGGCTAAAAAAGAATTATTTAGTAATAAATGGGGTGGCAAATTTTTAAGATCTTTAAATGCTTTTCCAGTAGATCGAGAAAATCCGGGACCTAGTACGTTAAAACAACCTGTTAAATTATTGAAAGATCATAAAACAGTAGGTATCTTCCCAACAGGTCATAGAACTTCAGTTGAAGGCGCGCCTTTAAAACGTGGAGCTGCAACGATTGCTATGTTAGGTAAAGCACCAATCTTACCAGCTGCTTATGTTGGACCAACGAAGTTACATGGTTTAGTCACTGGTCAAGCGATGATTAAATTTGGTAAACCTATTTATCAATCTGACATACCTAAAGATTTAAAGCGTAACGAAAAAATTGATTTTCTAACTAAAGAAATAGAAAGACGTACAGCACAGTTACAACATGAACTTCATCTTATTCAAGAACGTCTTTAATAGATATTGATAGCATTATTCATCAGAAGATTTTCTAAATAGAGAATCTTCTTTTTTTATAAATAATTGATAAATGGATGATAGGAGTACCATGAGTGAAAATGACAGATTTTAAGAAATCTATTTTCCGTTAGTACCATATATTACCTAACGTATTGTTCTTGTTATTTTGTCTTTAATCATTTTTATTTAGTCAATGCGGAAAGATTATTTAATAAAAAAATAGATTTGAAGTAAAATACCAGTTAATTATCTCAATCAATAATAAAAATCATTTATAATATCTTATTAAATATATATACGTTTTAATCTTTATTGGTTAAAGCGTATCTTTTTTATTTTGTCATCACATTGTCTATTTATATAAAATAAACATATAGCGTAACCGCTTACAAATATGGTAGATTATATATTGGACTAAATACATAAAAAATATAATTTTTAATAAATAAAGGAGGATAAAAGATGTTTAAATTCTTTCAAAATCTCGGAAGATCGTTAATGCTCCCTGTAGCAGTTTTACCAGCAGGAGCAATCATAACTGGGATAGGTAACTTACTATATGCACTTCATGTTCTTCCCACAGTAGCCATGTTCTTTTCAATTGTAGGAACAGCTATTTTAGGACAATTAGGATTAATTTTTGCTATCGGTGTAGCTATTGGTATGGCTAAAAAGAACGATGGTGCCGTTGCTTTGGCAGGTGCGTTAGGATATGCCATGGTAACGAAAGTATTAAATCCAGAAAATGTGGCTACGTTATTTAATATAAAAGAAAAAGCAGTTAACTTAGGCTTTACAAAAATGGATAATTCTAATGTATTTCTTGGTATTATTATCGGGTTAATTGCAGCATATTCTTTTAATAAATTTAGTGAAGTTGAATTACCTATGGCCTTGTCATTTTTTAGTGGTAAAACCTATTATGACTGTATTTTTTAGTACTATATTAGCAGTTATACTATTATTTATTTGGCCTATGGTCTTTTCAGGCATTGTTGCATTTGGAGAATGGTTAGTAGGTTTTGGTTCATTCGGAGCATTTTTATATGGTGTCTTTAATCGACTACTTATTCCTACTGGTTTACATCATGCATTGAATGCAGTATTTTGGTTCGATACAGCAGGAATTAA
The DNA here is from genome assembly GCF_004365845.1 of Staphylococcus sp. AtDRG32. NCBI lineage: Bacteria > Bacillati > Bacillota > Bacilli > Caryophanales > Staphylococcaceae > Staphylococcus > Staphylococcus sp. AtDRG32. The sequence continues at coordinate 17,882 of NZ_SODE01000010.1, read as the reverse complement.
TGATATTGGTAAATTCCAAACAGGTGTAGATGCAGTAAAAGGTATAACAGGACGTTATCAAGCAGGTTTCTTCCCAATTATGATGTTTGGTATACCAGCAGCAGCACTTGCAATGTATCACAGTGCTGAGACAAAGCAACAAAAGCAAGTATGGGGATGGTTTTTAGCAAGTGCTATTTCAGCCTTTGTAGTAGGAGTTACAGAGCCAATTGAATTTGCATTTATGTTTGTTGCACCTGTACTTTTTATCATACATGCCTTATTAACAGGGCTTTCATTATTTATTGCATCTCTATTTCAGTGGACTGCGGGATTCTCATTTAGTGCAGGATTAATTGATTATGTTTTATCACTCATTAATCCAGTCGCTAATCACCCTTTAATGCTATTAGTTCAAGGTATTGTATTCTTTATTTTATATTATGTTATTTTTAGAATTATGATTAAAGTATTGAATTTAAATACAATAGGACGTGGTGATAACTTACTAGCTGATCCAATAGTAGAAGAAACGACAACTATAGATAAATCAAAAAGTGGAAAATATCATCAACCAGCTACACAAATATTAGAAGGTTTAGGTGGAAAATCTAATATCGATAGTTTAACAAACTGTGCTACACGACTTCGTTTAGAACTAAAAGATAATACGATTATTGATGAACAAAAAATTAGAAATGCTGGAGCTGTTGGGGTGACGAAAAATGGCCACCATTCAACACAAGTAATTATTGGTACACATGTTCAACAAGTAGCAGATGAAATTGAAAAACAGATGAAATAATTCAACAGAAACAATAAAAGCGACATTATATGTCCAAATCATTTGTTACACTATAGTCCTATTGATAAATATTATTTATATAAAAGAGCTAATGCTAGATTTTAAGCATTGGCTCTTATTTTTATTACATTGACTTTATATAAATGTTCGTTATGATTATAAGTATCAGAATAGTCAAAAAATGGAGAGATGTCGATGAAATCAATTTTATTTGATGTAGATGGTGTGTTTTTAAGTGAAGAACGTTGCTTTGATGTATCTGCCTTAACAGTTGAAGAACTATTAAAGAGTGATGATTTTTTAGGTTTAGATAGCGCTCAAAATTTTAATCATATGAATGATGAATTAATTGAAGATATAAGAACACAAGTATTTTTAAACGATCAAATTTTAAATCAATTAAAATCTTTAGGCCTTAATTCTAACTGGGATATGTTATTTGTTGTATTTAGTATTCATTTCATCCATCTCTTGAAACAGTTGGATTCAGAAACAATTAGACAAGTGACTCATGTTGAAACGTTTTCAGTTGAGACTCTACGTGAATTACAATCTTATAATTATCAATTTAAAGTTAATTATGCAGTACCGTTAAAATTTATTCAAAATAGTCAAAGTGGTAAAGAGAATATTTATCTTGAATTAGAAGATTACGCAAAAGATCAATTAAATATTGAAAATGCTAAATTATTTAATTTAAAAAGTCCACTTTGGAATTTAGCTAGAGCAATATATCAAGAATGGTATTTAGGAACAACTTTATATGAAAAAGTAGAAAAGCTTACTCCTTTGTCTATTCCTAAGTCTGGTTTTATTTATGAAGAAAAGATCTTACGTCCTGTGGAAGAAATTAAAACATTATTAAATGATATAAAACAAGCAGGTTTTAACATTGCCATTGCAACTGGTAGACCAAGAACAGAAACAATTGTTCCATTTGAGTCCTTTGGTCTTAAATCTTTTTTTAATGAAAATCATATTGTCACAGCGAGTGAAGTATTGAAAGCTGAGTCAGTATTTCCAAAAGAAGGGCCACTAGGTAAACCTAATCCATTTAGTTATATTGCAACTCTTTATGGAAACAATGAGGGAGATTATTTGCACTATATTCAAAATCAAAAACATATTGTTAATGAGAATGATGTATTTATTGTTGGTGATTCATTAGCGGATTTATTATGTGCTAAAAAGATTGGGGCAACATTTATAGGTACTTTAACTGGTTTAAGTGGGAAAGAAGCAAAAGAAGACCTAGAGCAACACGGTGCTGACTATATTGTTAATCATATTTGTGACATTAGACATATTCTACTTAATAAATAATAAAAAGAAAGGAACGCCGAATATTATCGTCGTTCCTTTCTTATTTATTATATTGATAAAGTTGTACCGTAGATGTTATCAAAATCACCAATCTCATATAATTCTTTAATAACTTGTTGAGTAATAGGTTGATCTATTGACAGAATCATCATTGCTTGTCCACCTTCAGAACTTCTTCCTAAAGACATTGAAGCAATATTGATATCATGTTTACCGAGTAGTTGACCTGTTAAACCTACCATTCCTGGTAAGTCTTTATGATAAGAAATAAATTGATAAGTATTGGGTTTAAAATCTACTGAATAATCATTAATTCTTACAATACGTGCACCAAATCCATCTATTACAGTTGCACCAATTTTTACTTCTTCATGTTCACTTATCAAATTAATTTGAATATAATTGCTGAATGTTCCTTGTGAAGCACGATTTTCAATATGATGAGTGATACCTTGTTCGTTTAATAATGCAATAGCATTAATTAAGTTCACGCGTTCACCTAAATTTTGTTTTAAAATTGACGTGACGATTGATCGAGTAATTAAATCAGATTCTTTTTTAGCATTTTCTCCGTTAAAAGTCACTTTAATCTCTCTAGGTGCATCATCTAATAATTGAATTGCCAATTCACCTGAAAGCTGGCTAATACGAAGCCATTGTTGTGTCTTCTCATCAATATGGTTTAAGTTTAACTTAGGTGCATTGACTGCATTTGTAACATTACCATTTTCTAAAATATCAATGATTTCTTCAGCAACGGATACAGCTACTTTTTCTTGTGCTTCAATCGTAGATGCACCTAAATGAGGAGTTACAATAATATTTTTATGATCGAGAAGCGGTGAATCTAGGGGAGGTTCATTTTCAAATACGTCTAATGCTGCTCTAGCAATTTGATGTTGATTTAAAGCATTAAGCAAGTCGTTTTCATTAATAATTCCGCCTCTAGCTACATTAATAATTTGTAACGTTGGTTTGGCTTGATTAAAAAAATGAGCATCGATAATTCCTTTTGTTTTAGGTGTTAACGGTGTGTGAACGGTAACAAAATCTGAACGTTGAGCAATTTCATCAATCGTTGCTAGTTCAATTCCAAGTTGCTCGGCTTTTTCTTTAGTCAAAAAAGGATCATAAGCTAAAACAGTCATACCAAAACTTTTTAATCTTTCTGCTACACCTAAACCAATACGTCCTGCTCCAATGACGCCTAATACTTTTTGATATAATTCAACTCCTTTAAATGCTTTACGATTCCATTCTTTATTCTTTAGTGATATGTAAGCTTGCGGAATATTTCGTGCCATTGCTAGAATCATAGCAACTGAGTGCTCAGTAGCAGAAATCGTATTTCCATCGGGAGCATTTACAACGAGTATACCGTTTAGAGTTGCTGATTTTATATCAATATTATCCACACCTACACCGGCTCTAGCGATAACTTTTAAATTTGAAGCATGGTTAATAATAGATTCTGTGACTTGAGTTTGACTACGTACGATTAACCCTTGATAGTTAGGAATAATATCGACAAGTTCTTCTTCAGTTAAACCAGACTTAAAATCAACCTTAAAATCAGGATGATGGATTAAACTTTGTAAACCTTCTTCTGAAATTGGATCTGAAACTAAAATATTATGCGTCATGTTGAATTACCTCCGTAAATTTTAACGTAGCTTTACCAATATAATTGACTTTACGATAATCTGTAAGAATTATCTCTAAAGCTGAAACAACAGATAAAATATCAAAAGGTGACACTTTTCCCATGTGACCAATTCTCAAAATGGTTCCTTTTAGTTTGCCTTGACCACCAGCAATAGTAATATTAAATCTTGATTTTAGTGTTGATTTAATATATGTTAATTCGTCTTTATCGTGAGGGATAAAAGAAGTAACAGTAGGAGAGGCATATGAGTCTTTAGTAACTAATAATTTTAAATCTAATGCTTTTAAACTTTCTCTTAAACCATCTCTAATCAAATAATGTCTGTGAATGGTATTGTTAAATCCTTCTTTTTTAATAAGTGCAGCATAAGCGTTAACCGCTCTAAATAATCCAACATTTGGTGTGAATGGAGTAGAATTTTGTTCAATAGAATCAAAGTACTTATTTAAATTTAAATAAAAACGTGGTGTTTTAACTACTTTAAATCGCTCTTGTGCACGATGATTATAAGCAACAAAAGATAGGCCAGGCGGTAACATTAAAGCTTTCTGGCTACCTGACACGAGTACATCAATATTGTCTCTTTCTAAATCGACATCAACGGCACCAATACAACTTACGCCATCGACAACGAAGTAAATGTCTTGATTGAGTGCTTTAATCACTTTTCCTAATTCGTGTATAGGGTGAAGTACAGCAGTAGAAGTTTCGCAAAATTGAGTGAATACAGCAGTAATATCATGATTAAGTGAATGTAAATATGTTTCAAATGCTTCAATGTCGACAGCTTTTCCCCATTCAACATCATAAACATGTACATTCTTATAATATGTTTCAGCAATTTGTTTAAAACGATTACCAAATGCACCTGATACAATGACTACAAAATGGTCCTCAGGATTGACTATATTTAACATACTAGCTTCTAAAACACTAGTACCGCTTGAAGTAAGGATCATTACTTTGTTTTTAGTTCCAAACATAGGTTTTAAATGATTAAATGCTTCTTCTGCGACAGCTTCAAAATCTGAAGAACGATGACCTATCATTGATAAATTAAGTGCATGTGTGATTTCATCAGGTACAGGGGTTGGTCCAGGTGTTAATAATAAAGGTTCGTAATAATACATCGTAAATCTTCCTCCTGATATAAGATTTTTTAATTTTACCAAATATTCTGAAATTTTAAAAGTCTAAAATAAAAAGCGGCAGTTTAATTGACCGCTTTTAGTTCTCATCTTGAATGGTTGCTTGAATTTCTATTTTAACGTTGTTTCGAATTGAGTTAGATATCATACAATGATGATCAGCAATATCTAATAGTTTAGGAAGTCGTTTATTAAGACGCGTTTTTTCTTCTTCTGTAAGAGATATTGTTGGATAATGAGTGATTTTTTCCATTTTAAATTTTCCATTTTCAAAAACTGCACTCCCAATTGACTTAATTTCTAAATGAATATTAGTAAATTTAGCTCGTTCAAGTGTAGCAGCTAAAGAGATAATATAACATGAGGAGGCTGCTGCAACTAACATTTCATCGGGATTTGTCCCAGTTCCATTACCCCCAAGTGAAGAGGGAATAGAAATTTGCTCAGAAATTACATCGCCTTTAACTTTACCGATTTCTTCACGACCTCCACGCCATGACGTATGAACTACAAAATCGTGTTTAACCATTATTATTGACCTCCTATATCATTATGGTAATTTAAGTGTAGTTGAACATATAACTAATTTAAAGGATGGTGTTTAAAAATGAAAATACAAAAGCCTAATACATCATTTCAAATCGTTGCACATCGTGGATTATCGCAGAAATATCCTGAAAATACGTTGGAAGGTTTTAAAGCAGCCCTTATGCAACATATTGATATGTTAGAAATTGATGTACATTTTACAAAAGATAAACAATTAGTAGTCATTCATGACGACTCCATTGATCGCACATCGAATCAAAAGGGTAAAGTAAAAGATTTTACTTTAGAAGAATTAAAACAATTTGATTTTGGAATCAAACATGGTGAATCTTTTAAAAATACCTGTATTTCTACTTTTAGCGAAGTACTTTCTTTATTTAAAAAGTATTCTAAAACATTACTTATTGAAATAAAAAAACCAGAACAGTATCCTGGCATTGAAAAAGCGTTACTTGAGGAACTAGATAAATTTCAAATTCCCTCTCATAGAGTCGTTATTCAGTCATTTGATGTGGAAAGTGTTAAAAAAATGTCTGAATACACAAAGAAATATGCACTAGGTGTTTTAATAAGTAAAAAGCAATACTGGTACAAACAACCTGATTATGAAAATATAGCTTCTTTTGCACAATTTATAAATCCTAATTATAAATTAATAAATAAAAAATTTATCAAGCGTGCTCATGAATATCATCTTAAAGTAATACCTTATACAGTAAATAAAGTGAAAGATGTGAAGAAATTGATTCATTTAGGAGTAGATGGAATTATTTCAGATATACCAGATGATATATTTAAATTATAAATAAAAAACCACCCTGACCAAAATGGAAAGGGTGGTAGAATATTAATCAACTTATCTTGAGTAGTACTCAACGATTAATTGTTCATTAATTTCAGCTGGTAATTCACTACGTTCTGGTAAGCGAACAAAAGTACCTTTTAAGCTGTCAGCATCGAAATCTAAATATTCTGGTACGAAATTGTTGATTTCAACAGATTCTTTAACGATATCTAAGTTTTGTGATTTTTCACGAACTGAGATAACTTGACCTGGTTTTAAAGCGTATGATGGGATGTCAACACGTTTACCATCAACTTCAATATGACCATGACCAACTAATTGACGAGCTTGACGACGTGTACGTGCTAAACCTAATGAGTAAACTACTGCATCTAAACGGCTAGCTAATAAAATCATGAAGTTTTCACCATGTACACCGTGTTGTTTACCAGCAATATCAAATGTATTACGGAATTGTCTTTCAGTCATTCCATATAAATAACGTAATTTTTGTTTTTCACGTAATTGTAAACCATATTCTGATAATTTTTTACGTTGGTTTGGACCATGTTGTCCTGGTGCGTAAGGACGTTTTTCTAATTCTTTACCAGTACCACTTAATGAGATACCTAAACGACGAGATTTTTTCCAGTTAGAACCTCTGAATCGAGCCATAATAAGACTCCTCCTTTTTCTTTTTTGTTGGAATGAATAAACAAAAAAGAGTGTTGTATGCTCATTAAGATATATTGTTTTATGTGTCTTCACCTTATAGCTACAGTTACGCGACACGTCCACATCGGGAACAACATAGAGCTTAATAATATACAACTGCTATTTTCGTTAATTCACACAAAATTCATTGTACCATTATTTTTTAAAGTGTCAAGGAATCATTTAAATTTATTATTTTGATAATTGGTGTTCTAAGATAGAAACGATTTCTTCAAGTCCTTGTTGATCGTCTTTACTAAATCGTTGCGTAATAGGTGCATCTATATCTAACACGCCGATGATTTCATTATTAACATGAATTGGAACGACAATTTCAGATTTACTATTAGCATCGCAAGCGATGTGACCAGGAAATGTATTTACATCATCTACAAGTTGTGTTTGGTTGTTTGCAACAGCAGTTCCACATACACCTTTTCCTATAGAGATATGCATACAAGCAGGATGGCCTTGGAAAGGACCTAAAATAAGTTCATTATTTTCAATTAAATAAAATCCTAACCAATTGATTTGATCTAAATTGTCATTGAGTAAAGCTGAAGTATTACTTAAAATTGCGATTAGATTTGTTTCATCTTCAATAAGACTTGCAAGTTGTTTACCTAATAAGTTGTAATTTGTTTCTTTAATTGTCGGCATATAAAAACCTCTCTATCAATATTTTGATTATTAGTATAAATGTAAAAAATTTTTCAATCAATTCTTTGAATTTTATTTTAATGACGAGATAAGATACGTTATAATAATGATAATATAGGAGGAGAATGAGATGGTTTTATACATTATATTAGCAATTATTATTATTATATTGATTGCTGTCGGTATTATGTTTTATTTACGTTCTAACAAACGTAAAATAGTTGAGCAAGCAGAAGAACGTAAATTAAAAGTTCAACAGTTACCTTTTGAAGATAATTTAGAAAAGTTATCAGCTTTAAATCTTAAAGGTGAAACGAGAACAAAATATGACGCGTTAAAACAAAACACATTAGATCACACTAATAACTATTTAGCACCAGTAGAAGAAAAAATTCATGACGCTGAGCTTCAACTTGATAAATTCCAATTTGCAGGAGCTCAAACTGAAATTGATGATGCTCATGAATTAATGGATAGATATGAAGCTGGTTATCAGTCACAAGTAGATGAAGTAAATGAAATTCTTTCTCTACATAAAGATAACGAAGCAATCTATGAAAAATGTAAAACAGATTATCGTGAAATGAAAAGAGATGTTTTAGCAAATAGACATCAATTTGGAGAAGCGGCAGCTCCTCTTGAAAAACGTATTGAGGCTTTTGAACCAGAACTTGATCAGTATGACATGCTGAAAGAAGAAGGTAACTATGTACAAGCTCATAATCATATTAATGGATTAAATGAATCTATTAATGAAACAAAAGAATACATGGATGAAATTCCAGATTTAATTAGAGAAACTCAAAAAGAGTTACCCGGACAATTCCAAGATTTAAAATATGGTTGTAGAGATTTAAAAGTAAATGGTTATGACTTGGATCATGTAAAAATTGATGGTACATTACAAAGCTTAAAAACTGAATTAAATTTTGTAGAACCTATGATTAGTCGTCTTGAATTACAGGAAGCTAATGATAAATTGCAACAAATTAATGATAAGCTTGATGAAATGTATGATTTAATTGAGCATGAAGTAAAAGCTAAAAATGAAGTTGAAGAAACAAAAGAAGATATTACAAATGAATTATTCAAAGCGAGAGAAATGAATTATACGCTTAGAACAGAAATCGACTATATTCGAGAAAACTATTTCATTAATGAAAGTGATGTTCATAGTATTAGACAACATGAAAATGAAATTCAAAATCTAGTTGTAGTATATGATGATATTCTAAAAGAAATGTCTAAATCTGCTGTGAGATATAGTGAAGTAAAAGATAATTTAGAATACTTAGATGAACATGTAAAAGTGATTAATGAAGAACAAGAAAAATTACAAAATCATCTGATTCAACTTAGAGAAGATGAAGCTGAGGCTGAAGATAATCTATTAAAAATTCAATCGAAAAAAGAAGAGATTTATCGTCGACTTCTTGCTTCAAACTTAACAAGTGTTCCAGAGCGATTTGTTATTATGAAAAATGAAATCGACCATGAAGTAAGAGCGGTCAGCGAACAATTTAACGAACGTCCGCTTCATGTTAAACAACTTAAAGATAAAGTTTCAAAAATCGTAATTCAAATGAATACTTTTGAAGATGAAGCGAATGATATATTAGTCAATGCAGTCTATGCAGAACGATTAATTCAATATGGAAATAGATATCGTAAAGATCATCATACTGTAGATAAAAGCTTAAACGAAGCAGAACGTTTATTTAAAAATAACCGTTATAAACGCTCAATTGAAGTATCAGAGCAAGCACTTGAAAGTGTAGAACCTGGTATAACAAAACATATTGAAAATGAAGTAATTAAAGGATAATACATTTTTATAGTTAGAGAATGACCTAGACATCCACATATTTCTAGGTTATTCTCTTTTATTTTTAAAAAAAAATAGTATAATGCTTGAGTGTCTATTTTTAAGTCGAGAAAGTTAAAATATGTTTTAGATATGTTATTGATGAAAGTGAGTGTTCTATATATATGATTTATTTAGACAATGCTGCCACAACAAAACCGAACCAAGCGGTTTTAGATTCATTTCTAAAAGTAAGTGAGAAAGCTTATTATAATGCTAATAGTCCTCATCAAATGGGTTTACAATCAGAAAAAATATTATTACAGGCTAAGTCGCGTGTAAAAGAGATGTTAAACCTCAATAAAAATACTGATATCATTTTCACAAGTGGTGCTACTGAGTCTAATAATATTGCACTCAAAGGTATTGCATTAAGAAAAAAACAGTTTGCGAATGTAATCATTACCTCAGTCTTAGAACATCCATCAGTATTAGAAGTGATGCGTTATTTAGAAACACAAGGATTTATATTGAAATATGTGAATGTGACTCCAAATGGTCAAATAGATATTAATCATTTAGAACAATTAATGAGGGATAATGTGGGCTTAGTTACATGTATGTATGTCAATAATGTTATGGGACAAATACAACCGATAAAAGAAATAGGATCATTATTAAAACAATATCCTAAGGCACATTTTCACGTAGATGGCGTACAGGCTTTAGGGAAAATTCCAATGCAATTAGAGGATGTAAATAGTATTAGTTTTAGTGGTCATAAATTTAATGGTTTAAAAGGTCAAGGCATATTAATTATCGATAATAAGGAAAAAATTGAACCCACAATATTTGGCGGTGGCCAAGAATATGGAATTAGAAGTGGCACGGTAAATTTAGCAATGAATGTTTCACTTGTGAAAGCAATGGAAATTGCAATTCAAAATTTAAATGAGCTTAATCATCGTCTATCACGCTATAATAAAGTAATTAGAGAATGTTTAAGTCAATATAAGGGAGTGTATATTAATTCTCCAGAAAATAGCGCTCCGCATATTTTAAATATCGCTTTTCCAGGAGTAAAAGGAGAAGTGCTTGTTAATGCGTTCTCAAAATTGGATATTATGGTATCGACTACAAGTGCATGTTCGTCTAAAAGAGAAAAATTAAATGAAGTTTTGTTAGCAATGGGTATTAAGGATAACAGAATAGAGGGAAGTGTTCGCTTATCCATGGGTGAAACGACAACAGAAAAAGATATCGAACAATTTAAAGATAAACTTGAATTAATCTATGCTCAAATAAAGGAGTTGTTGAAATAAATGAAATATGATCATATTTTGGTTAGATATGGAGAACTTACGTTAAAAGGAACAAATAGAAGAAGATTCACAAATGTATTAAAAGAAAATGTTATTCAGTCATTACGTTCATTAGAAGGTACACGAGTTAAATGTGAGAGAGATCGCATGTTTATCTCGCTTTTTGAGGACGCAAATGTTAATGAAGTCATGAATCGTTTAACAAAGATATTTGGCATAAAGTCTATTAGTCCAGTATTTAAAACAACACAAAATCTTGAAGATATGAAACAACTTTGTATTTCGTTAGCTAAAGACTTTGCAAATGGAGATACTTTTAAAGTTGATGTAAAACGTGTAGATAAATCATTTTCATTAGATACGTATCAACTACAAAGAGAACTAGGTGGCGCCATTTTAAAAGCAGTTGATCATTTAAAAGTAGATGTTAAACGTCCGACACATAATATTAAAGTAGAAGTACGTAAAAAAGGCGTGTATATCTATACTAAAGTTATCAATGGTGCTGGCGGATTACCTACTGGTACAGGTGGTAAAACACTTCTTCAGTTGTCAGGTGGAATTGATTCACCAGTAGCTGGTATGGAAATTATGAAACGTGGAGTAAAAATAGAAGCTATTCATTTTCACAGTCCACCATTTACAAGTGAAAAAGCGAAAGACAAAGTGATTGAATTGACACGCATACTATCTGAACGTGTAGGACCAATTAAATTACACATTGTTCCTTTCACAGCACTTCAAAAACAAATCAATAAGTCTGTGCATCCACGATATACCATGACATCTACTAGACGCATGATGTTACGAGTGACAGATATTATCTTAGAACGTATTGGAGCGAATGCTATCGTAAATGGTGAAAATTTAGGTCAAGTAGCTAGTCAAACATTAAAGAGTATGTACGCAATCAATGATGTTACATCTACTCCTATTTTAAGACCACTTATTTCTTTAGATAAAGAAGATATTATTAAAAAAGCAAAAGAAATAGGAACATTTGAAGTTTCAATACAACCTTATGAGGATTGCTGTACGATTTTCACGCCTGAAAACCCTGTAACTGAACCAGATTTTGATAAAGTTGTTAAATATGAAAGTGTGTTTAATTTTGATGATCTTGTCCAAGAAGCAGCAGACAATGTAGAAACAATAGAGATTAATAAAGATTATAAAACTGAAAAAGATAAACATACTGATGCACTCATTGATGAATTATTTTAATATGAAAGTAGTAAAGTCATTTAATAAGAGGTGGGCGTTATTGAACTAAGTTTTCATATTATTTTCATTATTATTAGTTTTGGTTTCTTGGCAGCATTTATAGATGCTGTTGTGGGTGGCGGTGGCTTAATATCAATTCCTGCACTCTTAGCTATAGGAATGCCGCCATCATTAGCATTAGGTACAAATAAATTAGCGAGTGCGTTTGGCTCATTAACGAGTGCAATCAAATTTTTAAAATCTGGAAATGTGGATAAAAAAATAGCATTTAGACTATTTCCGTTTGTATTTATATTTGCAGTTGGTGGAGCAAGTTTAGCAACTTTCTTACCATCAGAAGTTTTGAAACCACTCGTTATAGTCATATTGACACTTGTTTTAATTTACACCATTTTTAAGAAAGAATGGGGTAATGTCAGAACGTTTTCTAAACTTACTATTAGTAAAGCGATTGCCTTTATATCACTCCTGCTTTTAATTGGATTTTATGACGGATTCTTAGGCGGTGGTACTGGATCATTTATGTTATTTGTATTATTAATGTTTGGATTTGATTTTTTAAGTGCAGCTGGAAATGCAAAAGTATTAAACTTTGCTTCAAACGTTGGTGCATTAACATTATTTATTATTCTTGGCCAAGTAAATATAACATATGGATTAATTATGGCAGTTAGTATGGTGATTGGGTCGTATACTGGTGCACATTTTGCAATCAAAAAAGGTGTAGGATATGTCAAAATTGTATTTATAATAGTCACCATTTTACTCATTTTAAAAAATACCTTTGATTATATTATGCAAATCATTTCAAATTAAAATAATAGTTAGCGTTTTAAATGATTGAAATAAGTTTAAATACTATCGTATCATTAAACTATAATTTAAATAACTAATGGGAGGTCATATAATATGACAGAAATTACTTTTAAAAATAACCCTATACATTTAGAAGGAACTGAGGTTTCAAAAGGAGATGTGGCTCCTAATTTTAAAGTTTTGGATAATAGTTTAAATGAAGTTACTTTAGATAATTTTAAAGGGCAAAAGAAATTGATTAGTGTCGTTCCTTCTATTGATACTGGTGTATGTGATCAACAAACTCGCAAATTTAATGAAGAGGCTTCTCAAGAAAATGGTGTAGTACTTACAATTTCAGCGGATTTACCTTTCGCTCAAAAAAGATGGTGTGCATCAAATGGTCTAGAAAATGTAATTACGTTAAGTGACCATAAAGATTTATCATTTGGTGAACATTATGGTGTTGTTATGAAAGAAATGAGATTATTAGCTCGTTCTGTTTTCGTATTAGATGAAAACAATCATGTAGTTTATAAAGAGTTAGTTCAAGAAGGTACTGATTTTCCAAATTTCGAGGCTGCTTTAGAAGCATATCGTAATATTTAAGTCACTACTAAACGATTAAATTAAAGATATAATACTAATATTGTCCATATGTATTTTAAAATGAATGATTTCGTTTTAAGACATTTGCATTATGGACATTTTTTTATTGGAAAGGAATTGAATATGGCAGAAGAACAAACTATTATGGAAAGATTATTCCGAACTTTAGATGATAAAGCTAAGTCGTTAAATGAAGAAAATGGTCAAAGCTTTATAGAAAATTTAGGCTTAGCAATGGAAGATGTATATCGTAATCAACGTACACTGTTAGAACAAGCAACGTTCCAAGATCGTCGAAAAGCATTTCAATTTGCTTACTTGAGCTTATTACAAGAAGAAAATATTCAAGCAAATCATCAAATTACACCAGATTCTATTGGTTTGATTTTAGGTTTTTTAGTACAAAAATTTACAGAAAATAATAAAGAATTACAGATTGTTGATATTGCAAGTGGAGCAGGTCATTTAAGCGCTACAGTGAATGAAGTATTAAAAGATAGCGAAGTTATGCATCACTTAATTGAAGTAGATCCTGTTTTATCGAGAGTTAGTGTGCATCTAGCGAATTTTTTAGAAATACCATTCGATGTGTATCCTCAAGATGCAATTATGCCATTACCATTGGAAGAAGCTGATGTTGTTATTGGAGATTTTCCTATTGGATATTATCCTTTAGATGGGCGTAGTAAAGAAATGAAACTTGGATTTGAAGAAGGTCATAGTTATTCACACTTTTTACTTATCGAACAAGCTGTCTATGCTTTAAAACAAAGTGGCTATGCTTTTTTAGTAGTACCTAGTAATATTTTTGAAGATGAACATGTGAAACAGCTACAAAATTTTATTACTACAGAAACTGAAATGCAAGCATTTTTAAACCTTCCTAAAACATTGTTTAAAAATGAAAATGCACGTAAATCAATTTTAATACTACAAAAGAAAAAAGCAAATGAAACTAAGCCTGTAGAAGTGTTATTAGCTAATATTCCGGATTTTAAAAATCCTAATCAATTCCATGGTTTTATTAACGAATTAAATGAATGGATGGACGCAAATCATTCACAAAAATAAACTGTGATATTCTTGAATTACTTCTGTATTAGTGGTTAAATAGATATGGATATTTAATATATAAATTGGAGGACAATGAATCATGTCTAAATTAGTTTTAGCGATTAATGCGGGAAGTTCTTCTTTAAAGTTCCAACTTATCAGAATGCCTGAAGAAGAATTAGTTACAAAGGGCTTAATTGAGCGTATTGGTATTAAAGATTCAATATTTACTATTGAAGTAAATGGTGAAAAAATAAAAAGAGTTAAAGATATTAAAGATCATGAAGAAGCAATTAATATCATGTTAGATAGCTTCAAAAAACATGGTATTATTAATGATATTAATGATATTGCTGGTACAGGGCATCGCGTTGTTCATGGTGGAGAATTATTCCCTAAATCTGCTTTAGTCACTGATGAAGTAGAAGAAAAAATTGAGTCATTAAGTGAATTAGCGCCATTACATAATCCTGCAAACTTAATGGGAGTTCGTGCCTTTAGAAAGTTATTACCTAATATTCCACATGTTGTAGTTTTTGATACTTCATTCCATCAAACTATGCCAGAAAGTTCTTATTTGTATAGTTTACCATATAACTATTACGAAGATTTTGGTATTCGTAAATATGGTTTCCATGGTACAAGCCATAAATATGTATCACGACGTGCGGCTGATATTTTAGAAAAACCTATTGAAGAATTACGTATTATTTCTTGTCATATTGGTAATGGTGCGTCAATTGCTGCAATTGATGGTGGGAAATCTATCGATACATCAATGGGCTTCACTCCATTAGCAGGTGTAACAATGGGTACACGCTCAGGAGATATTGATCCAGCTTTAATTCCATTTATTATGGAAAAAACAGGTAAAACTGCTGATGAAGTTTTAACAGTTTTAAACAAAGAATCTGGATTATTAGGTATCTCTGGTACTTCAAGTGATTTACGTGATTTATTAGGTGAAGCTGCAAATGGCGATGAACGAGCTGAACTTGCTTTAGATATTTTTGCTTCTAGAATTCACAAATATATTGGTTCTTATGCTGCTAGAATGCATGGCGTTGATGTTATTGTCTTCACAGCAGGTGTCGGTGAAAATTCATCACCAATACGTGCTAAAATTTTAGAAGGCTTAGAGTTTATGGGTGTTTATTGGGATCCTAAGAAAAATGAATCTACTCACGGTGAAGAAGCTTTCATAAATTATCCACACTCTCCAGTTAAAGTAATTGTTGTTCCAACTAATGAAGAAGTCATGATTGCAAGAGACACAGTAAAATTCGGTGAATTATAAGATATATTAAAAAAACGATGAGATTAAACTTATCTCATCGTTTTTTTAGAACATAGCAGGGAAATAGGACAAAAGTCATGTTGAATTTGTTGTCCTACCCTGATGATGTATCTCTAACATATTAAAGAGACCTGAGACAATTCCTTATGTCTCAGGCCTTTTTATTTAAATACATTACTTTATTAAGAAAATTGTTTTCTAAATTCAGGAGTTGCAACTTCAGGTTGGAAATCATCTGGAATTTCTTCAGTACGCACGACAAGTACGTCACACGGTGCATGACGAACGATTGCTTCTGAAACAGAACCAACGATAAATCGTTCTACTGCATTTAATCCTGAAGTACCACACATTATTAAGTCGACACCTAATTCATTTGCTAATTTTTTAGGTATAATTGCTTTAGGTGAGCCAAATTCTAGACGAGTTTCTACATTTGTAACACCAGCACGTGAAGCAACTTCTTTATAGCCTTTTAAAAGTTCATCAGAAAAACCTTTAGATTTTTCTGTGAATTGAGCATCGTACACTTCATAAGAAGAGTAAGTTCTTGAATCGATAATATTAACAATAGTTAATTGAGCATCATTACGTTTAGCAACGTCTAAAGCTTTGTTGAAAGCCCATTCTGCTTCATGTGAACCATCAACTGCGATTAAAATATTTTTATAAGTTAACATCTTAAGTCCCCCTTAACTTTTCTTAATTCAATTTTAACATAAATTTCTGAATATTTAATATTTATAATTCAACAATTATGTGGACGTTGTGCACCTTTGATGATTGCGCTTTCATTAATTTAGCGTTACTATAAGGAGTGGAGGTGAATGGAATGAAAATCGGTATTCCAAAAGAAATAAAAAATAATGAGAACAGAGTAGGTTTATCACCAAGTGGTATACATGCATTAGTTGAACAAGGACATACAGTACTTGTAGAAACAAACGCAGGTTCTGGTTCATATTTTGAAGACGAAGATTATAAACAAGCTGGTGCAGAAATAGTTAACGATGCAAAAACAACTTGGGATGTAGACATGGTGATTAAAGTAAAAGAACCATTAGAGGAAGAATATAAATATTTCAGAGAAGGTCTTATCTTATTCACATACTTGCATCTTGCTAATGAGGAAAAACTTACTCAAGCATTAGTTGATAATAAAGTAGTAAGTATTGCCTACGAAACAGTTCAATTACCAGATCGTTCTTTACCTTTATTAACACCAATGAGTGAAGTTGCAGGACGTATGTCAGCTCAAATTGGTGCAGAATTCTTACAAAAAGTTAACGGTGGAATGGGTATTCTACTTGGTGGCGTGCCAGGTGTACCAAAAGGCAAAGTTACCATTATTGGTGGCGGACAAGCAGGTACAAATGCTGCTAAAATTGCTTTAGGATTAGGTGCAGATGTAACTATTTTAGATGTAAATCCTAAACGTTTAGCGGAATTAGAAGATTTGTTTGACGGTCGTGTTAATACAATAATGTCTAACCCACTTAATATTGAAAATGCAGTTAAAGAAAGTGACTTAGTTATTGGTGCAGTATTAATTCCTGGAGCGAAAGCACCAAGTTTAGTTACTGAAGATATGATTAAACAAATGAAAGACGGTTCAGTAGTAGTCGACATTGCTATTGACCAAGGTGGTATCTTTGAAACTACTGATAAAATCACGACACATGATGATCCAACTTATGTTAAACATGGTGTTGTACATTATGCAGTAGCGAATATGCCTGGTGCAGTTCCACGTACTTCTACTATTGCTCTTAATAATGCTACTTTACCTTATGCACAGTTGCTTGCTAATAAAGGTTATAAAGAGGCATTTAAAGCAAATGAGCCTCTTTCATTAGGTTTAAATACGTATAAAGGTTATGTAACTAATAAAGGTGTTGCAGACTCCTTTGATTTAACTTATACATCTATTGAAGATGCATTAAAAGAATAATCTAAATTAATTCAATAAAAAGCGGAATAGCATTCTTTATGAGTTTCTATTCCGCTTTTTTGATATAAAAGAGAGATTTAACTTTTAAATTACTTATTATAATGGATAAAGTCCGTATAATTGTGTAAAAGTAAAAAGGCCATATAACAGTCCTTTTACGGTACAATGTTTTTAACGACAAAAACATACCCAGGAGGAC
>NZ_SODE01000009.1:54845-56672 GCF_004365845.1 Staphylococcus sp. AtDRG32 | reverse complement strand
CTATCTGAATCAGAATCTGAGTCGCTATCGCTATCTGAGTCTGAATCTGAATCGCTATCGCTGTCTGAATCTGAATCTGAGTCGCTATCTGAGTCTGAATCTGAATCGCTATCGCTGTCAGAGTCTGAATCGCTGTCTGAGTCTGAATCTGAATCGCTATCGCTGTCTGAGTCTGAATCGCTGTCGCTATCTGAGTCAGAGTCTGAGTCGCTGTCGCTATCTGAGTCTGAATCTGAGTCGCTATCTGAATCTGAGTCAGAGTCTGAGTCTGAGTCTGAATCGCTGTCGCTATCTGAATCAGAATCTGAGTCGCTATCTGAATCTGAGTCAGAGTCTGAGTCTGAGTCGCTGTCGCTATCTGAGTCTGAATCGCTATCGCTATCTGAGTCTGAGTCGCTATCGCTATCTGAGTCTGAGTCTGAATCGCTGTCGCTATCTGAATCTGAGTCTGAATCGCTGTCGCTATCTGAATCAGAGTCTGAGTCGCTATCGCTATCTGAGTCAGAGTCTGAGTCGCTGTCGCTGTCAGAATCTGAATCTGAGTCGCTATCTGAGTCTGAATCTGAATCGCTATCGCTGTCTGAGTCTGAGTCGCTATCTGAATCTGAATCGCTATCGCTGTCTGAGTCTGAATCGCTGTCGCTGTCAGAATCTGAATCTGAGTCGCTATCTGAGTCAGAGTCTGAATCGCTGTCGCTATCTGAATCAGAATCTGAGTCGCTATCGCTATCTGAGTCTGAATCTGAATCGCTATCGCTGTCTGAATCTGAATCTGAGTCGCTATCTGAGTCAGAGTCTGAGTCGCTGTCACTATCTGAGTCTGAATCTGAGTCGCTATCGCTGTCTGAGTCTGAGTCGCTATCGCTGTCTGAGTCTGAGTCGCTGTCGCTATCTGAGTCTGAGTCTGAATCGCTATCGCTGTCAGAGTCTGAATCGCTGTCGCTATCTGAGTCAGAGTCTGAGTCGCTGTCGCTATCTGAGTCTGAATCTGAATCGCTATCGCTGTCAGAGTCAGAGTCGCTATCGCTATCTGAGTCAGAGTCTGAGTCGCTGTCGCTATCTGAATCTGAGTCGCTGTCTGAGTCTGAGTCTGAGTCTGAATCTGAGTCGCTATCTGAGTCAGAGTCTGAATCTGAGTCGCTATCTGAATCGCTGTCGCTGTCAGAATCTGAATCTGAGTCTGAATCTGAGTCGCTATCGCTGTCAGAATCTGAATCGCTGTCGCTATCTGAGTCAGAATCTGAATCTGAATCTGAGTCGCTATCTGAGTCAGAGTCTGAATCTGAGTCGCTATCGCTGTCAGAATCTGAATCGCTGTCGCTATCTGAGTCTGAATCTGAATCTGAATCTGAGTCGCTATCTGAGTCAGAGTCTGAATCGCTGTCTGAGTCTGAATCTGAGTCGCTATCGCTGTCAGAATCTGAATCTGAGTCAGAGTCTGAGTCGCTATCGCTGTCAGAATCTGAGTCGCTGTCAGAGTCTGAGTCTGAATCTGAATCGCTATCTGAGTCTGAGTCGCTATCGCTGTCGATGTCTGGACCATACTCAATTATTTCATCAACTGGTTCTTTTGTGATTTCCTCTGTTGGTTCACCTTCGCCTACTTTTTCTCCTGTTAATGGATTTTTCGTAGTTGGTGTTGTAATTGTTTTTTCTCCATTTTCACCTTTTTGTACGACTTTTTCTGTACCAGGTGCTAGATCTGGATTAAATTCACGTTTTTTATCAAACGGAATCTCTTCTTTTTCTATGATTGGATCGCCATCAACTGGACCGTATTTTGTTACGTCATCCACTGGAGGTGTTACCACTTCTCCTGTATCTGGA
>NZ_SODE01000009.1:0-54748 GCF_004365845.1 Staphylococcus sp. AtDRG32 | reverse complement strand
ATGGAATCTCTTCTTTATCTATGATTGGATCGCCATCGACTGGACCGTATTTTGTTACATCATCCACTGGAGGTGTTACTACTTCTCCTGTATCTGGATTTTTGATACCTGGTTTACCTGGAACTTCTTCTTCGCTACCTTTCGGTGCGTTTGGATCAAATTCATCTTTATGACCTTGTGGTACTTCTTCACCGCCATAATGTACGATTTCGTCCACTGGGTCTTTTGTGATTTCTTCTGTTGGTTCACCTTCGCCTACTTTTTCTCCTGTTAATGGATTTTTCGTAGTTGGTGTTGTTGTTGTTTTTTCTCCATTTTCACCTTTTTGTACGACTTCTTCTGTACCAGGTTTTAAGTTTGGATCAAATTCTCGTTTTTTATCAAATGGAATCTCTTCTTTTTCTATGATTGGATCGCCATCAACTGGACCGTATTTTGTTACGTCATCCACTGGAGGTGTTACCACTTCTCCTGTATCTGGATTTTTGATACCTGGTTTACCTGGAACTTCTTCTTCGCTACCTTTCGGTGCGTTTGGATCAAATTCATCTTTATGACCTTGTGGTACTTCTTCACCGCCATAATGTACGATTTCGTCCACTGGATCTTTTGTGATTTCTTCTGTTGGTTCACCTTCGCCTACTTTTTCTCCTGTTAATGGATTTTTCGTAGTTGGTGTTGTTGTTGTTTTTTCTCCATTTTCACCTTTTTGTACGACTTCTTCTGTACCAGGTTTTAAGTTTGGATCAAATTCTCGTTTTGTTTCATACGGAATCTCTTCTTTATCTACAATCGGATCGCCATCGACTGGACCGTATTTTGTTACGTCATCCACCGGAGGTGTTACCTCTTCTCCTGTATCTGGATTTTTAACTCCAGGTTTACCAGGAATTTCTTCCACACTATCTTTAGGTGCGTTTGGATCAAATTCATCTTTATGGCCTTGTGGTACTTTTTCACCGCCATAATGTACGATTTCATCCACTGCCTCTTTTGTTACTTTAGTTGTCGGTGTTCCTTCTCCTACTTTTTCACCAGTAGTTGGGTTGACATAGATAGGTGTTGTTGTTGTTTTTTCTCCATATTCACCTTTTTGGACAACTTCTTCTGTACCAGGCGCTAATTTTGGATCAAATTCACGTTTTGTTTCATACGGAATCTTTTCTGTTGTCGTTTCTGGTGTACCTTCTTGAGCTTTAGGAGTATAAGTTAGTGTTGCACCCTCTAAGTCTGTTCTCATTACACCACCTGCGTAAGTTCCAGCATCACCATTTCCGAACTGACTTGATGTTACTAAGAAATTATAACTATCTTTTTTATTTAACCCTAATTGTGACAAAGTAGCTGTCCATGTTTTACCAGCATAAGTTGCTGTAAATGTTTCATTTGAAGCATTATATTTTAAATTTACATTATTTAATTTTTGACCATGGAATTTACCATCGAAGTCGTTTGTTGTATTATCAGCGTAGTTAATAAAGTCAGATTTTGGATCAGTGGCACTACCTCCAGGATTACCCGAACCTACTTTAGATGTATTACCTTGGGCATCATTTTTCACAAAAGTAGCATATCCTCTGTATCCTTGGCCTGCTTGCTTTTCAGTTTTATCTAATGGATCTTTATAATAATAACCTGTATCAATTCTAAAACCAGCTGCATCAGCCATACCTTTTTCTCGTAAAATGCCGCCATCTTTTAAGTAAGTATTTGCATCATCCTTACTAAAAATAAAGCCCCAACCATCAGCACCAGTAGTATTACTTTGACGATTATTAGCTACTCTAATATTAAAGTCGAAATCATTATCAAATGTGATTTGATTTTTAAATTGTACAGCACCTATTGAAGTTGTTCCAGTTGGTTGAGTATAGTTAAATCTAGTTAGATTTTTAGCATCTAAATCTGTAGGATTTTCTTGAATATCTACATTACCATAAAATTCATAGTTGTCTCTTCCTCTTACTGTAGTAGCTGGTAAATTAATAGCAGACGTCTCATTAGTAGAATCGCTTGCTGGCATGCTATATAAAGACATAAACATCGGTGCGCTATTTAAGTTTAATTCTTCCGAAGATAATGAACTATTTAAATCATAGTTTGAGTTCAAAGCTTCAATCTTATTATCTTCACTTTTCTCAGAACCTCGAAGATTTAAATTTTCATCTGAAGAAACAGTATTTGTTATTTCTTCTGTATTTTCTTCACTTGATGGCGCTTCTTTTGTTGTTGCTTCTTTTGTTGTTGCTTCTTCTGTTTTCGCTTCACTTGTTGTTGGTTCTTTTGTTGTTACATCTTTTGTATTTTCTTTACTTGATGGCGCTTCTTTTGTTGTTACGTCTTTTGTATTTTCTTTACTTGATGGCGCTTCTTTTGTTGTTACGTCTTCTGTATTTTCTTCACTTGATGGCGTTTCTTTTGTTGATGCTTCTTCTGTTTTCGCTTCACTTGTTGTTCGTTCTTTTGTTCTTACTTCTTCTGTTTTCGCTTCACTTGTTGGCGCTTCTTTTGTTGTTGCTTCTTCTGTGTTTTCTTCACTTGTTGGCGCTTCTTTTGTTGTTACTTCTTCTGTGTTTTTTTCACTTGATGGGGCTTCTTTTGTTGTTGCTTCTTCTGTGTTTTCTTCACTTGATGGCGCTTCTTTTGTTGTTACTTCTTCTGTGTTTTCTTCACTTGATGGCGCTTCTTTTGTTGTTACATCTTCTGTATTTTCTTCACTTGATGGCGCTTCTTTTGTTGTTACTTCTTCTGTATTTTCTTCACTTGATGGCGCTTCTTTTGTTGTTACATCTTCTGTATTTTCTTCACTTGATGGCGCTTCTTTTGTTATTACATCTTCTGTATTTTCTTCACTTGATGGCGCTTCTTTTGTTGTTACATCTTCTGTTGATGTTGTAGCAGTTTCATTAGATGAGTCAATTTTTTGATTATTTTTGTCGTTATTATTCTCTATACTATTTAGAGAAGTATTTTCCATATGATTTTCTTCAGCTGCTTTTGCCTCATTGTCAGCGTGACCAAAAATCAATGTAGCACCAACTAATATTGAAGCTGTTCCTACAGTGAATTTTCTTATGGAGTACTTATTTAACTTATTAGAAATAAAATCCAATCTCTTGTTAATAGGACCTTGTCTTCTTTTACTCATATTTACCCCCTAATAAATAAATTATTTACACTTTAAAATGTAAAATACACATAATATTATATGTAAATACACTTCTAGGATAATGTATTTTACCATTTAACACAATACTTTTAAAATTTTTTACAATAAAAAAATAAATATTAGGTCATACAATAGATAGGTACCTTTAATCTTTTTAAGTCAATTCACTTGACCAAGTTATAATTATCTCCAAATGATATACAATCTTTCTCGTTAAATAAAAAGAGAGCGATACCTATCGCTCTTTAAACTCGTTTCTTCCTTTATAAGTGTGTTTTTTAACATTATTAAAATTTATTTTAAATGTTCGTACGGACTGTTATTGACAAATGATACAATTTGATCGACAAATAGTTTTGCGCGTAATTGGAATTCTTCGTCATTTAAATACAGTGTGCCATCTTCTAATTTTGCATAATCCGAATCGTGTGTCGCAATTTGTGTAGGTACAGCAATACCTAATAAACTACGAACAATGACACGTAAATGTGAGAGTGGTTCTGAACTTACGATACCGCCACTGTTACCAATTAAGCCCACTGGTTTCATTTTGACATATTCCATATTAATGTGATCTAACGCATTTTTTAAAATGCCTGAATATGAACCATGATAATTTGGCGTACCAAAAATTAGGAAATCCGCTTCCATTGCTTTGTCTTGGAACGCTTTTGTATTGCCTTTAATTTCCTCTGTTGAATGTGTTGTTCCTGAAAAATCAAGTTGATTTAATGGTCTTTCAGCTAAATCAAAAATATCTACGTCGACATCATGATTATCGAATTGTCCTGTTAAATATTTAGCTAGTGCATTGGTATGTGAACCTACTTGTGCACTTCCTACTACAATAAGTCCTTTCATTTCGTTCTAACACCTCTTCAATATTATTTATTTCTCTTCAGTTAAAACTTTCATAATTGCTTTACCTACACCACTATGTTCATTGGTATCTGTAACCAATTTAGCTATAGCTTTCACTTCGGGCATCGCATTGTCCATCGCAACTGGATAGCCTACGCGTTCAAGCATGGATACATCGTTTAAATTATCTCCTAACGCCATGACATCTTGTAAGTCAATATGAAGTTGATTAGCAATAGTTTCTAATGCAATTCCTTTTTGAGCATCTGAATGCGTAATTTCTAAATTACCACGTGATGATGATGAAACAGCAAGACTTGATATGGCCGATAATTCTTTTCCAATACGTTCAATTTTTTCAAGATCTGGATTAAACGCCAGTACTTTCATTATCAGTTCTCCCGGAATATCTTCAATATCCTTGTAATTATCGACAATTTTGAGTGTCCCGTTATCTATACGTTTTTGAATCCCTGCTTTAATCTTTTCAACATCACCTTGTTGGCCTGCATTTCTTGCAATATCTAAATAGATATCTAAATCACGTGTTGGATCTTCTGTATAAATCCCTCTATTCGTATACACTTGGTAGTACACGTCTTCTCGATCAAGAATCGCTTTAATTCGTTCTACTAATTCATGATTTAAATGAGAGGTATTCATAATATTGAATGATTCATCACGTACTTCTGCACCATTTAAACAAATATAAGGCACTTTTAAATCTGTTTCAGCCATGGGCGTGCTTGCTTCATAAAACGCACGACCCGTTGCAATGACTACTGTAATCCCTTTTGATTGAGCATATTTAATCGCATTAATATTTTCTTCTGAAATTTCATGTGCTGCATTTAACAGTGTCCCATCCATATCTGTTGCAATCAGTTTAATCATGCCGTTACCTCATTTCATTAGCTAAACTTACAGCTATTATATTTTAGAACATACATATTCAGTGAACACAATTACAAAATTTAAATTTGTTTTACCGTTCCTATTTTAACAAATTTATCATCTTTTGTACGATGATGTGTTTCTTTTAACTTTTTTAGCTCTTAAATCACGGAAAAATTGTCTCAATAAATTGCTACACGCTTCTTCTAACACACCCTGTTCAACAATTGCACGATGATTAAATTGTGGTTGTTGTAGTAAATCCATTAAACTACCACTGCATCCTCCTTTAGGATCCATCGCGCCATATACAACCCGTGGTATACGACTCATTACAACCGTTCCAGCACACATGACACAGGGTTCTAATGTGACATATAATGTACAATCTTCTAAACGCCAACTTCCTATGACTTTAGCTGCCCGTTCTATTGCTAAGTGTTCAGCATGAGCAGTAGGTTGTTGCAGGGTTTCTCTTAAATTATGGGCTCGTGAAATAATTTCATTATCTTTAACGATCACTGCTCCGATAGGAACTTCACCAAGTTGTCGAGCTTTTTTCGCTTCTTCAATTGCACATTTCATGTAAAATTCATCATTTGTCATATGTGTCATCCCTTACTTATGATAAAATACTCAATGTCTATTTTAACATTTGGAGATGTAATTATGAATAAACCATTTATTGCAATAGAAGGTCCGATTGGCGTTGGCAAATCGTCTCTTACTCATAAAATTAGCCAAACCTTTAATTATTATGAAGAAAATGAAATCATTAATGAAAACCCCTTTCTTTCTGATTTTTATGATGATATTTCAAAATGGAGTTTTCAAACTGAAATGTTCTTCCTTTGTAATCGTTATAAACAAGCACAAGATATTGCAAAAATTAATCAAGGTGTGGTAAGTGATTACCATATTTATAAAAATAGAATATTTGCGCGCAATACACTTAACGAATCAGAATTTGATAAATTCAATCGTATTTTCAATATTTTAACTGAAGATCTTGAATTACCTAATATGATTATCTTTTTAGATGCTGATTTAGATGTACTGAAACGTCGCATTGCTAAACGTAACCGTAGCTTTGAACATCAAATTGAAGATAGCTACTTACTTAATTTAAAAAAGGATTATTTATCATTTTATGAAACATTAAAAAACGAAGGTGCTAATGTGATTTTAATCGACACTTCTGATTTAGATTTTGTACAAAATGAATCAGATTATCAATTGATTTTAAACCAAATTAAACCCATGATAGGAGATATAAAATATGAATAATTACGGTATCCCTCAAAATGCAATTATTACAATTGCTGGAACAGTAGGCGTAGGAAAATCTACATTAACTCAAGCGCTTGCTGATAAACTCAATTTCAGAACTTCCTTTGAAAATGTAGACCATAACCCCTACTTAGATAAATTCTATAATGATTTTGAACGTTGGAGTTTCCACCTGCAAATTTATTTTTTAGCTGAACGTTTTAAAGAACAAAAACGCATGTTTGAATACGGAGGAGGCTTTATACAAGATCGTTCTATTTATGAAGATGTTGATATTTTCGCAAAAATGCATGAAGAACAAGGAACAATGAGTAAAGAAGATTTTAAAACTTACTCGGAGTTATTTGAAGCAATGGTTATGACACCCTATTTCCCTAAACCAGACGTTTTAATTTATTTAGATTGTGATTATGATGAAGTAATCGACCGTATTCATCAACGTGGCCGCGATATGGAAATGAATACTGATCCGGTATATTGGAAAAAGTTATTTAAACGCTATGAAAATTGGATTAACAATTTTAATGCTTGTCCTGTAGTAAGAGTGAATATTAATGAATATGATATTCATGAAAACCCCGACTCTTTAGATCCAATTATCGACAAAATTGGACATATTATTCAAACATATCGAAATGTAGATCATCGATAAAAAAAGAGACAGACTTTACTGTCTCATCTAGGCAAGAAGGACTAGAATTAAACGTGGGTGTAAACCCATGTTTAATTCAGTCCTTGGCTGCCAATATGTTATAAATATAGAAAATAACCATTATACTTTAATCTCTTTTTGTTTAATTATTTTGTGTATATTTTTTTAATACTTCTGGTACACTCACAGCTGTTTCAATCACGTAATCAGCATCCACAAGTTCCTCTTTTTTTGCGATACCACTTAATACACCAATGGCTAGACCTAACTTTGCATTCACTTTAGTCTTCATATCATTATTTGTGTCACCTACAATGGCTACATCTTCCGGTTTAACATCGTAATGATCAAAAAGTGGTTTAAGTACTTCAGGATTGGGTTTTTCAGCCGCATGCGCTTCAGTAGAAATGACTAAATCAAACGCATCTTTAGAATGTGTTTCTTCTAAAAATTGTGTCACTCCTTTTTCAGAGTCGCTAGTCACAATACCAATTTTATAGCCTTCTTGTCGTAATGATTGAATCATATCATAAACGCCATCTATCCAGTTATTTTCTGGTTCACGGCTATCTACTAATGTTTGACTTGTATCACGCGTCCATTTAGAAACATCTTTTCCAGATTCATCATTAAATGCATGAACAATTTCATCTAACGATCCTGAACCCATAACAGAATCTGGACTAATCGTATCTTTAACAACGCCTAGTTTGCGAAGCGTTGCTTCTTTATTTGCTACAGGAAATGTCTCTAGGAAACTATTTACCAAACGTACGCCAATTTTTTCCCAACTATGATCAAATTCGATTAATGTACCATCTTTATCAAATAATATCCATTCCATTTATATATACACTCCTTATTTTATATTTCATTGTAATATACATTGTTCTTTTAAGTATAGTAAAAGAACTGCTTAGCATATGTTTATAAAAAAAGCCATACCTCTCTAGGTATGACTCAACTAAGAATATATAAAACTAGTTTTGAATAACTTTGGCATTACTATGCCTCAACGGGAATGAGACTATGTGTAAGGGAATAATCTCTAAGAATATCATACATCACTTCATTTTTATTGTCCACAACAAGTTGATAAGTATCAACATTCTATTTCATTATATATTTATAACCTTACAGGTGCGATATTAAAAAATTCTACTTTTCCACAGTTTTTGCATTCTGTAATAAATGTTTTAATATTTGATGTTTCAGTATCGTCAGAAACTGGAGAAAATACAAATTTATCTTCATGATATTTAATTTTAGGTGCTATACAACATGTATCACGATGTTTTTTCTTATGAAAATCAGACATTGTTTCAATTTCCTTGTTTGAATATTTAGCTTCAGTCATTATCATCACCTCTTATTTAATGTGTTTCAACTTTATCATAAACGATTAAAAAATTGTGCACAATTCCTTAATTGTTTACTTTTAATACCTAAATGTTAATTCGCTATAATTTAAATTATATATTAAGAAACACGCTTCTTATTTAGTAACTATATCTAAATAAAAAGCGTGCTTTACTAGTATTTAATGAAAATATATATTCAATTCGATTAGGGGGAACAATTAATTAATTTCTCGGTTCACCATTTACAAGAATACCACTTACTAAATCATATACTTTTTTAATGAAACTAAAGATATCTAACATGGTTTTCATCTCCTTAAATATGTTTACAACTAATAGTTTAGTACATATTTTAATTTATAGGGGATTTCTGCCTAAATTGATATGATTCATGCTAAAGTGTCTTGATTTCCCTATTATTTCATATTAAATGTTGCCTAGAAGTCCAAATTATTCATCAAATTCCAAAAAAATGAAAAAGATGTATTGAAAAATAATAGAAAATTTGCCTTATTGCTTTTATATCTATAAGTGGTTTAATTAATAGATAATACAGTGATTATAACCTTCACTTAAAAAATGAATGAACTGATTCATCAAATTCTATAACATATCTTTATGATATACTATTGAGTAATTTTAACAATGATATTCATCATATCATTACTAAAAATGAAAGGATATATTCATGTTAATCGTTATTTTTATTTTATTCGGAATTGGAATTGGATTATTTATATTTAGTTTCTTCTTAGCACAAAATGAAGGACTCGCTTATAAAACAATTAGCAGAGGGTTTTCTGCACTATTTGTATCACTTGGTATATTAGCATTAATGGGATATCTCATTAATTTTATTTCTTCACATTATTTAAATATCTAATTCCTTATATTTTCTATTCTCAAAAAAGTGGAAAGACATCATTTAAAGTTGTCTTTCCACTTTTTCAATTTACTTTGTTGTATTATTGGTATCTTGATGATACTTGAATTAAATATATATCGTATTAATTACTCTAAGATTATCCAAATCACTGATAAAAATTGGAGCCAGATAATCAAACAGATCAAAATCATAATTAGTATTACTTTCATTGAAACTTAGTCTTACTAGTCGTGTACTAGCGAGGCTTTTTTCACATACAAAAAGGGGCTTTATGCCCCTAAAGATCTATATCATTTAAATGAATTTCATATGCTGAGATTACCTAAGTAATAATGGTATTAGGTATATGGTATTTGTAATAGAAGAAAAACACTAAGTCAAGGGTCGTCATTTAGGTAATCTCATTACTTATTATTACATAATAAAATTTAATTATCTATACTATTGAAATAAAAAAATAATATTTTTTACATTTAAATCTAATTAATTATTAAAATGATAAAAAATTGTTTATCTTTATTTGTAAAGGGTATAATTTAATTCGCAGAATATTTCGTTATAATATTTTGCTCCTTATTTATTTTACATCACCACTCTTACTTAGTTCGACATAAGCTATGTTAAGAGTGGTTTCTTTATACAAAAAAGAAGCCAACTCACTTTTTGATATACCCCCAAAAGTTGTTCTAAAATAAAAAACAACAAGATAGAAACCGCGTGGTTATAACGTTTCCAGCTTGTTGTTATAAGTTATTTATATTCCGGCACAATAACTCTCCAACCATGTTTATCTTCTAATTTACCACTTTGGATACCAGTGTATGTGTCATATAATTTTTTAGTGATTTCTCCAGGTTCATTATTATTAATCACAATTTCTCTATCTTCATATTTTAATGTACCTACTGGAGAGATGACTGCTGCCGTACCAGAACCAAATACTTCTGTTAATTCGCCTTTATCGTAAGCTTCGAATAATTCATCAATAGATACTTTACGTTCTTCTACTTCATAGCCTAATTCTTTTGCTAATTCGATAATTGATTTACGTGTAATACCAGGTAAAATACTACCATTTAACGCAGGAGTTACTAATTTGCCATTTTCAACAAAGAAAATGTTCATACTACCTACTTCTTCAACATATTTTTGTTCAACGCCGTCCAACCACAATACTTGATCATATCCTAAGTTATTCGCATTGGTTTGTGCTAATAAACTTGCTGCATAGTTACCTGCTACTTTAGCAAAACCTACACCCCCACGAACTGCACGTACATATTCATCTTCAACATAAATTTTTGTTGATTTTAATGTATCACCGCCGTAGTAAGCGCCTGATGGAGATAAGATAATTAATAATTTGTATTTTTTAGAAGCACGAACACCTAAGATGCCTTCTGTAGCGAATACGAATGGACGAATATATAAAGATTGACCCTCGCCTTCTGGCACCCAATCACGTTCGATATCAACAAGTTGTTTCAAACCTTCTAATAATAATTCTTCATCTACTTTAGGCATTTCTAAACGCGCTAATGAATCATTGATACGTTTGAAGTTTTGATCTGGACGGAATAATACGACCTCACCATTATGTTTATATGCTTTTAAACCTTCAAATACAGCTTGACCATAGTGTAAACTTTGTGCTGCTGGAGAAATTTCAAACGGTGCATAAGGAACAATTTTTAATTCTTGCCAACCGCCTTTTTCTTCATCATAATCTACACTTAACATATAGTCAGTGAAATATTGCCCAAACCCAAGATTTCCTTCTGGTTTTTCTTTAAGTGTGTCACGTTGTTCAAATTTAACTTTTTCTGACATGTTGAAGCCTCCTAATATATTTCATGAATAAGATTTAATATAAATTATAGCAATCTCATATAGTCTATTCAATAAATTTTCTAAAAATTCAAATAAAATAAAAAATGAAACCCTTTTCTTTTTTATACTCTTTAAAAGAGAGTCAAAATCCAAACCACCTTTTTAATTATGAACTTATGTCTTTTCTTCATTTTCTTTAATCGTTCGTATCATTGTTTCTGTCATTTTAGCCAAATGATACTTTGGATTAAAGCCCCATTCTTTTCGAGAATAACTGGTATCAATATTATCTGGCCACGTATCTGCAATCGCTTGTCTTACTGGATCGACATCATAATCTAATGTAAATTCAGGAATATGTTTTTGAATTTCTTTCTTAATCATCTCAGGTTCAAAACTCATTGCGCTTAAATTATAACCATTGCGTATTACAAGTGTCTTACTATCCGCTTCCATAAGTTGAATAATCGCATCAATGGCATCGTCCATATACATCATATCCATATACGTATGTTTAGCGATATAACTCGTGTAGTGACCATGTCTAACCGCTTCGAAATATATTTCTACTGCGTAATCTGTAGTACCTCCGCCTGGCTCTTTGGTATGTGAAATGAGCCCTGGAAATCTTACACTACGTGTGTCGACACCAAACTTTTTAAAGTAATATTGGCATAATAATTCACCTGTAACTTTATTTATCCCGTACATTGTTGTCGGTTGTTGAATCGTATTTTGAGGTGTGTTTTTCTTAGGTGTAGACGCACCAAATGCCCCAATTGAACTTGGCATAAAGAAATGTAAGTCATACATTCTTGCAGTTTCTAAAGCATTCATTAACCCACCCATATTTAAATCCCAAGCCTGCAAAGGATTTTTTTCAGCTGTTGCAGAAAGTAACGCAGCCATATGCATAAGTGTATCTGCTCTAAAGTCTTCTACTACAGCCATCATTGCGTCACGATCTGTTACATCAAGTAATTCAAATGGACCATCATTAATCAATGAATGTGGTTCTAGCTCTTTAATATCAGTGGCTAATACATTATTTTTCCCATATAATTTTCTACATTTTAGTACCAATTCAGTTCCTATTTGTCCTAGTGCTCCTGTAATTACAATTCTCTTCATTATTATTTCTCCCTTTATCTTATCTATCCTAGTAGCGACTTTTTAGAACTCCCCATATTCTTAGATCCACTATATTATAAAACTATTTACATATATCATTAGATTGTACGTTAAAGTAATAATTTTATTCTTCTAATAAATTACTTATTTGATTTAATTTACGTTTTGTTTGTTAATTATTTTTAAAACTATCTTAAATTATTTTTTCCTTCTTATATTTCAGCGCCTATATGCTACTATAAACTTGTAAATTATTTTTAAAAGGAGGCTAACATGAAGAAATATTTTGTATCACTCTTATTGATTTTCTTTATTGCTTTTGGATTATTATCTTTAACATCATATGCAGCAGAAGTTCCCGATACCGCTTCAACTTTACAAAATGATGCGATATCTTCCCAATCTAAAGCAATGACATCTTCACCACAAGAGAAAACATCTCAAAATCATCAAACTACTTTTTCAGAAAAAACAACTTCTGAAAAAGCGACTACGGAAAATGTCTCAACTATTAAAACCTCTCAAGATAATGTATCAACACAAAATAAGACTCAAATAGTTGAGCAACATATTTCTTCACCACAGACGAACTCAACATCATCGACAACTGTAACATCTCAAACGTCATCTGAAGTACCTACTCAAGAAAAAGCATCACAAACAACTCAAACATCATCGGCACAACTTCAAACTTCAAAAGAAAATATTACTGCACCAAAAGCAATGTCTCAAAAGACATCATCAACCTCTTCTGTTCAAACATCTCGCCCATCAACTAATGTATCAACCCAAAAGGCTACACTAACACAAACATCAAAATCTCAAGATACGACAACATTAAACCATAAGAACATTACAACTCAAACTACTTCAAATACTAAAGCAACTACACCATCATCTACAACACACGCTATTTTACATACAAATGATATTCATGGTCGCTTTGTAGAAGAAGACGGAAGAGTGATTGGCATGGCTAAAGTAAAAGGTCTTAAAGATCAAATTCAACCTGATTTAGTATTAGATGCGGGAGACGCTTTCCAAGGACTGCCTGTTTCAAATAAATCAAAAGGTGAAGAAATGGCAAAAGCGATGAATAGTGTAGGTTACGATGCTATGACAATCGGTAACCATGAATTTGATTTTGGTTATGATCAGTTAATGAAATTGCAACAACAGCTTAATTTCCCAATGTTATCATCTAATATTTATAAAGATGGCCATCTTATATTTAAACCATCTACAATCATAACTAAAAATAATATACGTTATGGGGTTGTAGGTGTGACAACACCTGAAACTAAAACAAAAACCTCTCCAACAGCAGTTAATGATATTGAATTTAAAGATCCACTTCCTAGTGTGACACAAGCAATGAATGATATTAAAGATAATGTAGACGTTTTTGTTATTTTATCTCACTTAGGTGTCGATAAATCTACAAGAAATATATGGCGTAGTGATTATTTAATTGATCAATTAACACAATCAAAACTATTTTCACACCCCATTTTCGTCGTAGATGGACATTCACATACCGTAATCGAACATGGTAGATACTACGGCGCAAATAATGTACTTACTCAAACAGGTACAGCACTTGCAAATGTTGGACGTATTGATTTCGATGTACATAATGGAACTATTAATAATGTAAATGCCTCACTGATTAATGTGGCAGATACTAAAGAAGTTCCAACTGACTCTCAAATTGAAGCTCAAACACGTCAAGCAAATAACGAATTTTTAAAAGAAACCTCAACTGTGATTATTCCAAATAATCCAGTGACGTTAAATGGCGAACGTGAACACGTACGTACACAAGAAACTAATTTAGGGAACCTTATTACAGATGCTATGGAGGCTTATGCTGAAAAGAATTTCTCACATCGACCTGACTTTGCAGTCACAAATGGTGGTGGTATTAGAGCTTCTATTCAAACAGGCCAAGTAACAGAAAATGATGTTATAACAGTATTACCTTTTGGAAATTTAATTTCTCAAATTGAAGTTAAAGGTTCTGACGTTAAACAAGCATTTGAACATAGTTTAAGTTCTACTACCGATATTCAAGATGGGAAAAAAGTTTTAGCCCCAAGTGGTGGCTTTTTACAAGTATCAAATTCAATTCGCGTATACTTTAATCTTGATAAAGAATCTGGCCAACGTGTCAGTGCCATTAAAATCTTAAACAAATCAACTGGTAAGTATGAAAATTTAGATTCTAATCGTACATATTATGTAACGACAAATGATTTTACAGCTCATCAAGGTGATGGTTATGATATGTTCGGTGGAAAACGTGAGGAAGGAATCTCTTTAGATGCTGTTGTTTCCCAATATATAAAAGAAGCTGATCTAAGTAGTTATGATACAGTGGATGCTGTACGAATCATCAATGGTCAACCTGAAATCGATGAACAAACTGATGATGCGACTACTACACAACCGCATGATCAAACGACATCATCTCAATCAAATACACACCTAGAAGGAGCACAACCAAAACATCCAGGTAAAGTCTCTCAACCTAATAAAAAAGATAATGATCACAAAGTAGTTGCCATTCATGAAAGTCCTCATCCTTGTATCAACCATCATAAATCAATAGCACCAAAACATCATTCAAATGATATGGCAAATACAAACCATAAACATCTTACTTCAACGCATACTCAACAATGTCATACTCATGCTATAGCAATTGATAAACACAAAAATTATACTGGTACGCATGCACACATCAATCACTATGATGTTGCTCATCACCCTATCAAAACAATGCTATCTTTAGAAAATAAGTTAACTCAAGAATCACAATATCATAACATTGCACATTTGATTGGACCTTATCAATATCAATCTAATCAAGAACTTACATCATCTAAAGCATGTCATACGAATAAAGGATCAAGAGCGTATACATTACCTCTAAAGCATGGTACGGATTCAAATACTCATCATGATTCTATACACGTAGTGACAATAAATGACTCAGAAGCAACATCAGAATTAACTGGATGTTATACAAATAAGCATCATGTACAACTTCCAAGCACAGGTAAAAAAGAGGCTAATTTAGAGCACGGTATTGCGATTTTATTAGTAACAACAGGTGCTGGATTGATATATCTTCGTCAACGTAAAAAATCAGCATAATATTTAAATAAAAATACCGTATCAGCCATGTCTACGTTATCACTGATACGGTATCTATGTTTTATACAGTATAGGGTTAATTAGTTTGTTGAGCTTTTTTATAAAAGTATTGTGCCACTACTATATCTACAATAGCTAAACCTACTGATTTAAATACTGTCACTTCTTCTTCATCATCACGTCCAGATATTTTTCCACTTACGATATCTCCTAGTTCACCATGTAATGATCGCTCAGTAAGGATGCCTTCTTCTAATGGTACTTTTAAATCACCTGTTTCTTCCATTGCTGCTTCTGTAGATTCAACAACTATTTTATTAGCAATCAACATCGTTTCTGAAGGTAGTTCTTGCATTTCAGGTTTAAATGAACCTACTGCATTTAAATGAACACCGGGATGTAATGAATGAGAATACACCGGTTTATTTGAATTTGTAGCTGTCACAACAATATCTGCGTTTTCCATGGCTTGATCTGCTTCATCGAAGACTTTTGTTGACACGTGATACGTTTGTTTCACAAATTCAGCCAATGTTTCAGCTTTAGCTCTTGTACGACTCGAGATATGAAGCATTTCAATATCTCTCACTGCTAATATTGCTGCAATGAGCCCCTCAGCTTGATCTCCAGCGCCAATCACACACAATGTTTTTGCATTTTCACGCGCTAAATATTTTGTAGCTACACCAGAAATGGCGCCTGTACGAATCTTAGTTAAATAACTACCATCAAGTACAGCAAGGGTTTCTCCTGTATCATAATCGCTCAGCAAGACTGATCCAGTAATTGTTTTTTTATCTAGTTTAGGATTATTAGGTGCGAAAGTGACTGTTTTAATACCGACAATATTTAATTCATCTGATAAAGCTGGCATCACTAAATATCTATTTTCTTTATTAAAAGGTAACACATAACGTAATGGCGTTTCAGTTTTTCCTTCTGAAAACACCTGTAACGCATGACCGACTTCTTCAATCACTTCTTTCATATCTAATAAGTTTTGTTGATCTTGTTCATTTAAAACGATCATTTCATAGACCTCCACTATTTGGATATTGTTAAATGATAGATTAGAAGTAACAATCATTCAATTTAATCATTATATATTCTAATCCACTGAATATTAATATTTTTTATAGATTTTATTAACTTATTATTGTGATGATATAAAATTGATGATGTCTTTATATTATAAATAAAAGGTACAGTTTATATAATAAAGTGCCTTGCGATTTCATAACAATATGAAACTATTCATAAACTTTTGACACCCATCACTTTTCTTATGAGAAAAGTGATTTTTTTATATCTTCCTATAAATGATTGCTATAATACCTTTGTTTCAATCTATAACACCTTCATTATAATAGGTAGCTTTATTATTTAAAAATACTTTTAAACTGTGATTATAGTATGTAAGATTTTGATCTGCTTCTTCGATGGTCATCCATTTTGTTTCTGAAATTTCATCTTTCATTTGTATATCTATGACTTCATTTTTAATTGTAGCTTTAAACATAATAAATAATGTGTGTACATTCATTTGAGTTGATTTACCTTCATTAATACTTACGATATCTCCAATCTTAGCATTAAGACCTGTTTCTTCCATTACTTCACGTTTCAAAGCTTCAATTAGCGTTTCTTCCTTTTCTACCTTTCCTCCTGGTAATGACCACCCCCCGCCATCTGTATTATTAACAAGTAATACTTTTCTTTCTTGATTTTGTATGAGCGCATATACGACTTTTAAATCTTTCACAGTTTCACCTTCCATCATTTGGAATTTCAAATCGACTTACTGGCTGGCCGTTTTTTTTAATGTACGAATTAATTTCATATCCTCCATGTTTTTTTATTACTTTTTGTGAAGCATAATTATAAGGATTACATGTCATCAATACTTTATGTATCCCCATTTTATTTAGTCTATTTAATGCTTCTTCTAACATGCTTGAAGCATAACCATTTCCTCTGTATGGTTTGGCGACGCCATAACCTACATGTCCTCCAATGTTTTTTAATTTATCATTAAGTTCATGACGAATATTTACTGCACCAACAATATCATCATTTTTAAAATAAAATAATGTTGTAGAAGGAACGGTATTCATATTTACGGGTGGATGATTCAATTGTTCGACCATTTGTTGAAAAGATTGATAATGTGCGACATCGACATTAGATGGAACAATTTTCTCATTGTTGTCATACCAATATTGTAAATATCGAATTAAACTTTCTTTATCTTTATACTCTAGTTTTCTTAATTCAAGCATGTATACACCTCTTTTTTTACAATTAGTGTACCACTAAAAATGAAAAACAATCCATTTATACATTTAAACTAATAGATGACTCAAATTAATTAAATGTTTATTTAATACTATTTAACCTTTTCCAACTTTTTAATACTTTAAGTGCTTGATCTAACATTTTTTAGTGCGTGCGACATAATCACCTACGACATCGATAGCTTTAGATAATGTACCGATTTGGAAATCAATTTTGTCTTGTAAGTCTAAATGTTTTACTATTCCTGCACCTTTATCTATCACAAAACCATGTGTCTCATCATTTCTCTTTTATTATTGATTCATCATCATTTTATATTATAAGATAATTCATTCATTTAATACCTGGTAGTGTATCTTTTATTAAAATTATAATGAGTGACTACTGAGTTTAAGTAGAATTTGTTATACTAAAGTTCATAATAATTAGGAAGAAGTGGTCAATGTGTTTGATTGGTTTCAATTAGCCAGTGAAAAAGAAAATAGAATGATTCAAATGCGTCGTTATATGCATCAATATCCAGAGCCTTCATTTGAAGAAACGTGGACACATAACTACATTCTCAATCAGTTAAGTCATTTAGACTGTGAGATTGTGTCACCTGTAGGACGAAATGGTATCAAAGCAACTTTTAAAGGAAAAGAAAATGGCCCAACTATTGCATTTCGTGCAGACTTCGATGCATTACCAGTCCAAGAATTAAACGAAGTTCCATATAAATCTAAAAACGATGGTTTTATGCATGCATGTGGACACGATGGTCATACTGCTATTTTATTAGGTGTTGCTGAAATTGTTCACGAACATCGTCACTTATTAAAAGGAAATGTTGTATTTATTTTTCAATATGGTGAAGAGATTATGCCAGGTGGCTCTCAAGAAATGATTGATGATGGCTGTTTAAACGATGTTGATAAAATTTATGGTACTCATCTTTGGAGTGGTTATCCTACTGGTACAATTTATTCAAGACCAGGTGCAATCATGGCTTCTCCAGATGAATTCTCGATTACCATTAAAGGTAAAGGAGGTCATGGCGCTAAACCTCATGAAACAATTGATCCAATTGTAATTATGGCTGAGTTTATACTAAGTGCTCAAAAAATCATTTCTCGTACCATTGATCCTGTAAAAGAAGCAGTATTAACCTTTGGTATGGTACAAGCAGGTTCTTCTGATAGTGTTATTCCAGATTCAGCATTTTGTAAAGGGACCGTACGTACCTTTGATACAAAACTACAAGCTCATGTTCAAGAGAAAATGGATAAGTTATTACAAGGTCTTGCATTAGCGAATGATATCACTTATGACATGGAGTATATTAGAGGGTATTTACCAGTTCATAATCATGAAGCAGCTTATGAAACAGTTAAACAAGCGGCAAATGATTTACATTTACGTTTTAATAAATCAGAACTGATGATGATTGGTGAAGACTTTTCACACTATCTAAAAGTCCGACCTGGTGCATTTTTCTTAACTGGATGTGGCAATGCTGATAAAGGTATTACAGCCCCACATCACAATCCTCATTTTGATATTGATGAAGTAGCATTTAAATATGCTGCAAGTGAATTTCTTAAAATCTTAGAACTTGAAAGCGTTTTTTAATTCATTGTTAAATATGTATCGTAAATCTTAGAATAGAAACGATTGAAACAGCTCATAGATAGTATTTATCTATGAGCTGGTTTATTAATATTTTTTACTAAATGAAAGCAAAGTGAACTTACGTCTTATTTTCAAATAAAAAAAGACCCCCACTAAGGGAGTCTTCCATATCAAATAATAAATTATTCGGAGATTTCAGTTACAACGCCTGATCCTACAGTACGTCCACCTTCACGGATTGAGAAACGAGTACCGTCTTCAATCGCGATAGGAGCGATTAATTCTACTGTCATTTCAACGTTGTCGCCAGGCATTACCATTTCAGTACCTTCTGGTAAGTTAACAACACCAGTTACGTCAGTAGTACGGAAATAGAATTGTGGACGATAGTTAGTGAAGAATGGAGTATGACGTCCACCTTCATCTTTTGATAAAACGTATACGTCTGCTTTGAATTTTGTGTGAGGTGTAATTGAACCTGGAGCAGCTAATACTTGACCACGTTGTACATCTTCACGAGCAACACCACGTAATAAAGCACCGATGTTGTCACCAGCTTCAGCGTAGTCTAATAATTTACGGAACATTTCTACACCAGTAACAGTTGTTTTAGAAGTTTCTTTAATACCAATAATTTCAACTTCTTCACCAACTTTGATTTGACCACGTTCAACACGGCCTGTAGCAACAGTACCACGACCAGTGATTGAGAATACGTCCTCAACTGGCATCATGAATGGTTTATCAGAGTCACGTTCTGGAGTTGGAATATAATCATCAACTGCTTGCATTAATTCTAAGATTTTTTCTTCGTATTGAGCATCGCCTTCTAAAGCTTTTAAAGCTGAACCAGCGATTACAGGTACGTCGTCACCTGGGAAGTCGTATTCAGATAATAAGTCACGTACTTCCATTTCAACTAATTCTAATAATTCTTCATCGTCAACCATGTCAACTTTGTTTAAGAATACTACTAATGCTGGTACACCAACGTTACGTGATAAAAGAATGTGTTCACGAGTTTGTGGCATTGGACCGTCAGCAGCAGATACTACTAAGATAGCGCCGTCCATTTGAGCAGCACCAGTGATCATGTTTTTAACATAGTCAGCGTGTCCTGGGCAGTCAACGTGAGCATAGTGACGTTTATCAGTTTGATATTCGATGTGTGCAGTATTGATTGTAATACCACGTTCTTTTTCTTCTGGAGCGTTGTCAATCATGTCATATGATTGTGCTACAGTGTCACCATTTTTAGCTAATACAGTTGCGATAGCAGCTGTTAAAGTAGTTTTACCATGGTCAACGTGACCGATAGTACCAATATTGGCATGTTCTTTTGAGCGATCAAATTTTTCTTTTGCCATTATTAAATCTCTCCTATTCTAGTTAAGTTATTTCAATATTATCTCTCATGATAGTTACTCACTATCATGAGACATAATGATTGTTCTAAAAAGAATTCATAGTTCTTTTATAATGCATTTTGGATAAAAAATCAATTCATAAAGATGAATGCTTAATTAATAAGCTCAAGCTGTATTTTACCTAGATTTACTAGTTAAAACAAGTTATATTATTCACCTTTATTTTTTTTGATGATTTCTTCAGCAATTGATTTTGGAACTTCTGCATAATGGTCAAAGTACATAGTGTAAGTACCGCGACCTTGAGTGTTAGAACGTAATGAAGTTGCATAACCAAACATTTCTGAAAGTGGTACATAAGCGTTAACAACTTGTGCATTACCACGTGGTTCCATACCATCAACACGTCCACGACGAGCTGTTACGTCACCCATGATATCGCCCATGTATTCTTCAGGCATTTCGATTGTAACTTTCATCATTGGTTCTAAGATAACTGGATCACATTTTTTAGCAGCTTCTTTAAGTGCTAATGATGCAGCAATTTTGAAGGCCATTTCTGATGAATCGACATCATGGTATGAACCATCAAATAATTTAGCTTTAACATCAATTAATGGATAACCAGCTAATACACCGTTTTCCATAGCATCTTTAAGACCAGCTTCAACTGATGGAATGTATTCACGAGGAACTACACCACCAACGATAGCGTTTTCGAATTCGAAACCTGCGCCAGTTTCATTTGGAGTGAATTCAATATGAACATCACCATATTGTCCACGACCACCTGATTGACGAGAGAATTTACCTTGAACTTGAGCAGATTGTTTAAATGTTTCACGATATGAAACCATTGGTGCACCTACGTTACATTCAACGTTGAATTCTTTTTTCATACGGTCTACTAAGATATCTAAGTGTAACTCACCCATACCGCCGATGATAACTTGTCCAGTTTCTTCATCAGTATGTGCATGGAAAGTAGGGTCTTCTTCTTGTAATTTAACTAAAGCTTGAGTCATTTTATCTTGGTCAGCTTTAGACTTAGGTTCTACTGATAAGTGAATAACTGGTTCTGGGAATTCCATTGATTCCAAGATAATGTCATTTTTCTCACCACATAAAGTATCACCAGTACCTGTTTCTTTAAGACCTACAGCTGCAGCGATATCTCCTGAGTAAACAGTATCAATTTCTTGACGAGAGTTCGCATGCATTTGTAATAAACGACCTACACGTTCACGTTTGTTTTTTGTTGAGTTTTTAACGTATGAACCAGATGTTAACGTACCTGAATATACACGGAAGAAAGTTAATTTACCAACATAAGGGTCAGTCATAACTTTGAACGCTAATGCTGCGAATTCGCCATTATCGTCAGCTTTTGCAATGACTTCTTCATCAGGATTTTCAGCACGATGACCTACGATAGGTTTAACATCTAATGGTGATGGCAAGTAATCAATTACTGCATTAAGCATTAATTGAACACCTTTGTTTTTGAATGCTGTACCACAAAGTACTGGGTAGAATTCTACGTCAGTAGTTGCTTGACGGATAGCATTTTTTAATTCATCTACTGAAATTTCTTCGTCACCAAGATATTTTTCCATTAATTCGTCGCTAGTTTCTGCAACTGCTTCGATTAAGTTAGAACGAGCTTCTTCTGCTCTTTCTTTGTAATCGTCAGGAATTTCAATTTCTTCAATTTCTGTACCTAAGTCATTTGTATATTTGAAGCATTTCATTTCAACTAAGTCGATGATTGCTTCAAATTCATCTTCGGCACCAATTGGTAATTGGATAGGTGCTGCATTTGCTTGTAAGCGATCATGTAATGTGCTTACTGAATACTCAAAGTTTGCACCAAGTTTATCCATTTTGTTAACGAATACAATACGAGGAACACCATAAGTAGTAGCTTGACGCCAAACAGTTTCAGTTTGAGGTTCTACACCTGATTGAGCATCAAGTACAGTAACCGCACCATCAAGTACACGTAATGAACGTTCAACTTCTACAGTGAAGTCTACGTGCCCTGGTGTATCGATAATGTTAACGCGGTGGCCTTGCCAAGAAGCTGTTGTTGCAGCTGATGTGATTGTAATACCACGATCTTGTTCTTGTTCCATCCAGTCCATTTGTGAAGCACCTTCATGTGTTTCACCAATTTTGTGGATACGACCTGTATAATAAAGAATACGTTCAGTCGTTGTAGTTTTACCAGCATCGATGTGAGCCATGATACCGATATTACGAGTGTTTTTCAAAGAAAAGTCTCTAGCCATTGTTTTTCTCCTTCCAGTTATTACTGAATAAGTACTATAGAATATGGCGATGCCCTAAGCATGAACCATTTTACTTGGTAAACCAATATGACGGAACACACTCAGGGTTAAAGCTTTAATCTTACCAACGATAGTGAGCGAATGCTTTGTTCGCTTCAGCCATTTTGTGAGTGTCCTCACGTTTTTTGACTGCACCACCTGTATTATTAGCAGCATCTAAGATTTCGTTAGCTAAACGATCTTCCATAGTTTTTTCACCACGAAGACGAGCGTAGTTTACTA
The DNA here is from genome assembly GCF_004365845.1 of Staphylococcus sp. AtDRG32. Classification (NCBI taxonomy): domain Bacteria; kingdom Bacillati; phylum Bacillota; class Bacilli; order Caryophanales; family Staphylococcaceae; genus Staphylococcus; species Staphylococcus sp. AtDRG32. The sequence continues at coordinate 31,669 of NZ_SODE01000009.1, read as the reverse complement.
ACCAACGTAATCCTAAAGTCGTACGACGTTCTGGGCGCACCTCAACAGGTACTTGGTAGTTTGAACCACCTACACGACGCGCTTTTACTTCTAATACTGGCATAATGTTGTTAATAGCTTCTTCGAATACTTCTAAAGCATCACGACCACTGCGTTGTTCTACAAGGTCAAATGCAGAATAAAGAATTCTTTGTGCTGTTCCGCGTTTACCATCTAACATAATTTTGTTAATTAATTTTGTAACTAACTTAGAGTTATGAATTGGATCTGGTAATACGTCTCTTTTAGGTACTGATCCTTTACGAGGCATTATAAAGTCCTCCCTTCCTATTATAATATATTCTTAAAAATTGATAGTAAAATTTACACAATCTTAAACTTAATTTTTAGGTTTTTTAGTTCCGTATAATGAACGTCCTTGTCTACGTCCATCTACACCTGAAGTATCAAGCGCACCACGTACAATATGGTAACGCACACCAGGTAAGTCTTTTACACGTCCACCACGTACAAGTACAACACTGTGTTCTTGTAAGTTATGGCCGATACCAGGAATGTATGCGTTGATTTCAATGTTGTTTGATAAACGCACACGCGCGTATTTACGTAACGCTGAGTTAGGTTTTTTAGGTGTCATTGTACCTACACGAGTACAAACACCACGTTTTTGAGGTGAGTTTAAGTGAGTAAATTGTTTCTTTTTACTATTGAAACCTCTGTTTAACGCTGGTGAATCTGATTTTTTAGATTTACTTTGTCTAGGTTTACGTACTAATTGGTTAATAGTTGGCATTGAATGTCCTCCTCTCTTCATTTTTTAATTCCACACATCCAGGTGGTTCATTTTTAGGTTAAATAAAATTTAGTAAGTGTAAAAACTTACTAATTCTCATTCAATAACGCAACAATTGTCGCATTAACATTAATACCTACTGCTTTTCCTAAAGCCGATTTGCTTTCGAAATAAGTAATCGGTATGCTTTTATGATTGATTTGGCTAAATACTTGAGCTAATAAATATATCTCAACATCTTTAGCAATAATCAATGATGTAACTTGATCTTTTTTCAACGCTTTTAACGTTTGTTTAAGACCAACTACAAAATGTTGTTTGTTAAAGCGTGCAACTTTTTCATTAGACATTAAATATCCTCCAAAGTTCTGCTTGCATCAACCTTTACAATAATAACACTTTATATAATAATTAGTCAACATTTTTTATCATTTTCTGTAAATATTAAAAGAAAAGAACTTGGAACAAATTAAAGTTCCAAGTTACTTTCACATTAATTACTCAGTCACTTCTGCTTCGTCAGTTTCAGCAACTGGAGTACCCACTTTATCGTATTTAACGTCACTATAACGTCTCATACCTGTACCAGCTGGGATAAGTTTACCAATAATAACATTCTCTTTAAGTCCAAGTAAGTCATCGCGTTTACCTTTAATAGCAGCATCAGTAAGTACACGAGTAGTTTCTTGGAAAGAAGCCGCAGATAAGAAGCTTTCTGTTTCAAGAGATGCTTTAGTAATACCAAGTAATACTGGTTTTGCAGTAGCTGGGCGTTTACGTTCTTTAAATGCTTCTCTATTAGCATCAGTAAAGTTATGAATATCTACTAATGAACCTGGTAGAAGTTTAGTATCACCAGCTTCAATAATTCTTACTTTACGTAACATTTGTCTAACCATTACTTCAACGTGTTTATCGTCAATTTCTACACCTTGCATACGATAAACTTTTTGCACTTCTTTAAGTAAGTAGCTTTCAGTCGCGTTTAAACCAGCAACAGCTAAGAAGTTCTTAGGTTCAATAGAACCTTCAGTTAATACTTCTCCACGTTCTACTGATTGGCCAATTTCTACTTTAATTCTTGAAGTACCTGAAGCAAGATAAGATCTTGTTTCATTAGCGCCTTTAATCACAATTTCTTGTTGGCGATCTTTTGCTAATTTAATATCTTCAACGACACCTTCGATTTCAGTAATTACCGCTTGACCTTTAGGGTTACGTGCTTCAAAGATCTCTTGTATACGAGGAAGACCTTGAGTGATATCGCTTCCTGCTACCCCACCTGTATGGAAAGTACGCATTGTAAGTTGAGTACCAGGCTCACCAATTGATTGAGCGGCAATAGTACCAACTGCTTCACCTACTTCAACTTTTTCACCTGTAGCAAGGTTTTTACCGTAACATTTTTCACATACACCATGACGAGTATTACATGTAAATGCTGAACGGATATACATTTTTTCAATACCTGCATCTGTAATTTTCTTAGCAATTTCAGGTGTGATTAATTCATCAGGACGAATAATGATTTCATTCGTTTCAGGATGACGAATTGTTTCTTTAGAATAACGTCCTTCAATACGTTCGACAAATGGTTCAATCATTTCTGTACCTTCTTTAATATCAGAAACTAATAAACCACGGTCCGTACCACAATCTTCTTCACGAACGATAACATCTTGTGCAACGTCAACAAGACGACGAGTAAGATAACCTGAATCAGCTGTTTTAAGTGCTGTATCGGCAAGACCTTTACGCGCACCATGCGTTGAGATGAAGTATTCTAATACTGTTAAACCTTCACGGAATGATGAAGTAATTGGTAACTCAATAATTTTACCTGATGGCGCAGCCATTAACCCACGCATACCGGCTAATTGTGTGAAGTTAGATGCGTTACCACGGGCACCTGAGTCACTCATCATAAAGATTGGGTTTGTTTTTTCAAGTGATTGCATTAATTCGCCTTGAATTTGATCTTTAGCATCTGTCCAAATTTCAACAACTGCGTTGTAACGTTCATCTTCAGTGATTAAACCACGATTAAATTGTTTAGATACACGTTCTACTAATTTTTCATGTTCATCTAAAATTTGTTGTTTATCTGGAAGTACTACGATATCAGATACACCAACTGTGATACCAGCTTTAGATGAGAATTTGAATCCTAAATCTTTCATACGGTCAAGCATCATTGATGTATCTGTGATGCTAAATCTGTTAAATACTTCAGCAATAATATTACCTAAGAATTTTTTGTTGAAAGGTGCAGTAAGTTCTTGCTCTTCGAAGTAAGCTTTAAGACCACCTTCACCTAATTGTGTTGGATCAACAAAATATTTATCAGGTGTTTTATCTTCTAAGTTTTCTTGAGTAGGTTCATTAATATATGCAAATGAATCTGGAATGATTTCATTAAAGATCACTTTACCTACAGAAGTAGCTAAAATTTTATTATTTTGTTCTTCTGTAAATGTAGGATTATTAAGTGAACGTGCATGTAAACCTATACGAGTGTGTAGATGCACATAACCATTTGCATATGCTTTAAGTACTTCATTTGTATCATTAAAGATTATACCAGTATTTACAGCATCTTTACGTTCTAAAGTTAAGTAATAGTTACCTAATACCATATCTTGTGATGGTGTAACAACTGGTTTACCATCTTTAGGGTTCAAGATATTTTGCGCCGCTAACATTAACATACGTGCTTCAGCTTGTGCTTCTTTAGATAATGGTACGTGTACCGCCATTTGGTCACCATCAAAGTCAGCATTATAAGCTGTTGTTACAAGTGGATGTAAACGGATTGCACGTCCTTCTACTAAAGTAGGTTCGAAAGCTTGAATACCTAATCTGTGAAGCGTTGGGGCACGGTTAAGTAATACTGGGTGTTCTTTAATGACATCTTCTAATACATCCCATACTTCATCATCCATGCGTTCAATTTTACTTTTCGCATTTTTAATGTTTGTTGCGATTTCACGTTGTACTAATTCTTTCATAACGAAAGGTTTAAATAATTCAAGTGCCATTTCTTTTGGAAGACCACATTGATACATTTTTAAGTTTGGTCCTACCGCGATAACTGAACGACCTGAGTAGTCAACACGTTTACCAAGTAAGTTTTGACGGAAACGACCTTGTTTACCTTTTAACATATGTGATAAAGATTTCAATGGTCTATTACCTGGACCAGTTACTGGACGACCACGACGACCATTATCGATTAATGCATCTACTGCTTCTTGTAACATACGTTTTTCGTTTTGAACGATGATACCAGGAGCACCAAGATCTAATAAACGTTTCAGACGATTATTACGGTTAATAACACGACGATATAAATCATTTAAATCACTTGTTGCAAAACGTCCACCATCTAATTGAACCATAGGACGAATTTCTGGTGGAATAATTGGTAGTACATCTAAAATCATCCATGAAGGATTATTTCCAGAATTTCTAAATGATTCCACAACTTCTAAACGTTTAATTGCACGTGTTAATCTTTGTCCAGTTGCTGATTCTAATTCATCACGTAATGCTTTTAATTCTTCATCTAAGTCAATTTCTTCTAATAGGTCTTTAATACCTTCTGCACCCATTTTTGCTACAAATTGACCTGGGTATTTATCATAATATTCTCTGAATTCAGCTTCAGATAATAATGATTTTTTCTCTAATCCCGTTGGACCTGGATCTACAACCACATAAGAAGCAAAATAAATAACTTCTTCTAATGATCTTGGAGACATATCTAATAAAAGACCCATGCGGCTTGGGATACCTTTAAAGTACCAAATGTGAGAAACAGGTGCTGCTAATTCAATATGACCCATTCTTTCACGACGAACTTTAGATTTTGTGACTTCTACACCACAACGGTCACAAACCATGCCTTTGTAGCGTACACGTTTGTACTTACCACAACTACACTCCCAGTCTTTTGTAGGTCCAAAAATTCTTTCACAGAAAAGACCATCTTTCTCAGGTTTCAAAGTACGATAGTTTATTGTTTCTGGTTTTTTTACTTCACCATATGACCAAGAACGGATTTTTTCAGGTGAGGCTAAACCGATTTTCATATAATGGAAATTATTTACATCAATCAAGGAGCCTACCTCCTTCAATTTAGATTAGCTGTGCTATTTGATTGATTTACATTTACTGAAACTGACATCACATACATAAGATGCACATCAGTGCGCAATCTAAATCTTGATGAGATTAAAATAACGCAACTCATGTTGATTCATCTTAAATTTATAATTTTATTATTCGTTAGTTTCTTTTTGAGTTTCTGGAACATCTTTTTGTTGTAAATCTACTTTGCGCTCAGTTGCATCTTCATCATCAACATCGGCCATTTCGATTTCATTATCATGTTCATCCATAACTTTTACATCTAAACCTAAACTTTGTAATTCTTTCATCAATACTCGGAATGATTCAGGAACACTTGGTCTTGAAATGTTTTCACCTTTAACGATAGATTCGTATGTTTTAACACGACCTACAGTATCGTCAGATTTGTAAGTTAAGATTTCTTGTAATGTGTATGCTGCACCATAAGCTTCAAGTGCCCATACCTCCATCTCACCGAAACGTTGTCCACCGAATTGTGCTTTACCACCAAGTGGTTGTTGTGTAACAAGTGAGTAAGGTCCAGTTGAACGTGCATGCAATTTATCGTCAACCATGTGAGCAAGTTTAAGCATATACATTACTCCAACAGAAATACGATTATCAAATGGTTCACCAGTACGTCCATCATATAATACTGTTTTACCATCACGTGCCATACCAGCCTCTTCGATTGTAGACCATACATCATCGTCGTTTGCACCATCGAATACTGGAGAAGCAACATGAATACCTAAGTTTTTAGCAGCCATACCTAAATGTAACTCTAAAACTTGTCCAATGTTCATACGTGATGGTACACCTAGTGGGTTTAACATGATATCGATTGGACGTCCATCTGGTAAGTAAGGCATATCTTCTTCAGGAACAATCTTAGAGATAACCCCTTTGTTACCATGACGACCACACATTTTGTCCCCAACATGGATTTTACGTTTTTGAACGATATATACACGAACAAGTTGGTTCACACCTGGTGATAACGTATCATCGCCTTCTTCACGATTAAATACTTTAACGTCTAGAACGATACCACCTGCACCATGTGGGACACGTAATGAAGTATCACGAACTTCTCTTGCTTTTTCACCAAAGATGGCGTGTAATAATCGTTCTTCTGCAGTTAATTCTGTGACACCTTTTGGCGTTACTTTACCAACTAAGATATCTCCATCTTTAACTTCTGCACCGACGTATATAATACCACGATCGTCTAAGTTTTTAAGTGCATTTTCAGAAACGTTAGGAATATCACGTGTAATTTCTTCAGGCCCTAATTTAGTATCACGTGCTTCAGATTCGTATTCTTCAATATGAATTGAAGTATATACATCGTCTTTAACTAATCGTTCACTCATGATAACGGCATCCTCATAGTTATATCCGTCCCAAGTCATGAAACCTACAACGACGTTACGACCTAATGCCATTTCTCCTAATTCCATTGAAGGACCATCAGCTAAAATTTCATTGTATTCTACAACGTCACCTACAGAAACGATTGGACGTTGGTTATAACAAGTACCAGAGTTTGAACGTTTAAATTTAGCTAATGGGTAACGATCTAATTCGCCTTCATGTTCAGTTCCATTTTCCTCAACTAAACGACGAACTAAGATTTCATTAGATTCAACGTGTTCAACACGACCTCTATGTTTTGCAGTAATTGCTGCACCAGAGTCACGAGCTGCCACATGTTCCATACCTGTACCCACAAATGGAGCTTCAGGATTCATCAATGGTACTGCTTGACGTTGCATGTTCGCACCCATTAACGCACGGTTAGAGTCATCGTTTTCAAGGAATGGAATACAAGCTGTCGCTGCTGATACTACTTGTTTAGGAGATACATCCATGTAGTCCATTTTTTCTTTTGCCATAACAGTGTTGTTACCACGGAAACGACATACCACTTCATCATCTAGGAAACGACCATTTTCATCTAAACGAGAATTGGCTTGTGCAACTACATAGCTATCTTCTTCATCAGCAGTTAAATAATCAATTTGATCAGTAATTGAATTGGTATCAATATCTACTTTACGATATGGTGTTTCGATAAAACCAAATTCATTTACACGTGCATAACTAGATAATGAGTTAATTAAACCAATGTTTGGTCCCTCTGGTGTTTCAATTGGACACATACGACCATAGTGAGAATAGTGTACGTCACGAACTTCCATTTGTGCACGTTCACGTGTTAAACCACCAGGTCCTAAAGCAGAAAGACGACGTTTATGTGTTAACTCTGCTAATGGGTTAGCTTGGTCCATGAATTGAGACAATTGAGAACTACCAAAGAATTCTTTAATTGAAGCAATTACAGGTCTAATATTAATTAATTGTTGTGGTGTAATTGAATCAGTATCTTGAATAGACATTCTTTCGCGAACGACACGTTCCATTCTAGATAAACCAATTCGGAATTGGTTTTGTAACAGTTCACCTACTGAACGTAAACGACGATTACCTAAATGGTCAATATCATCTGTATAACCAATACCATTCAATAAGTTAAAGAAATAACTCATTGAGGCAATAATATCTGCTGGTGTAATACATTTCACTTCTGAATCAGGTAATGCATTACCAATCACTGTTGTAGTGCGTTCTTCTTCATCATTTGGAACATACACTTTAATTGATTGAATTTCTACAGGTTCATCAATAACGCTACCTTCTAACTCGAACACTTCACTGTTTGCATTTGACTCTAAAACATTCATAATTTCGTCTAATTTACGACGATCTAAAACTGTTCCTTCTTCAGCAACAATTTCACCTGTTTCGCTGTCAACGATTGGTTCCGCTAATTTTTGGTTAAACAAACGATGTTTTAGGTGTAACTTTTTATTTGTTTTATAGCGACCAACACTTGCTAAATCATAGCGTTTAGGGTCGAAGAAACGTGAATATAATAAGCTTTTTGCGTTTTCAACTGTTGGTGGTTCACCAGGACGTAAACGTTCATAGATTTCTAATAAAGCTTGTTCAGTATTTTCAGTACTATCTTTTTCAAGCGTATTACGTAAGTATTCACTGTCTCCTAGTAAATCGATAATTTCTTGATCACTAGAGAATCCTAAAGCACGTAATAATACTGTTAAAGGTAATTTACGTGTTCTATCAATTCGAACGTAAACGATGTCTTTAGCATCTGTTTCATATTCTAACCACGCACCACGGTTTGGAATAATCGTTGCGTCGTAATTTTCACGTCCATTTTTATCTATTTTTTCATTAAAATACACTGATGGTGAACGTACTAATTGTGAAACGATAACACGTTCTGCACCATTAATTACAAACGTACCAGTATCTGTCATCAATGGGAAGTCACCCATGAAAACTTCTTGTTCTTTAACTTCACCAGTTTCTTTGATAATGAGACGTACTTTAACACGAAGAGGTGCAGCATAAGTAGCGTCACGGTTTTTTGATTCTTCTAAATCATATTTTGGTTCACCTAATCTATAATCCACAAATTCTAAAGATAGGTTTCCAGTGAAATCTTCAATTGGTGAAATATCACGGAACATTTCTAATAAACCTTCTTTTAAGAACCAGTCATAAGATTTAGTTTGAATTTCTATTAAGTTAGGTAATTCTAATACTTCTGAAATTCTCGCATAATTTCTACGTTTACGATGTCTTCCATATTGGACAACTTGACCTGCCAAACAGATTCACCCCTCAAATATTGTGTTGAACTTATACACAAAATTTCACATAACAAGACAAAAAGAAAACGGCAACACAATTGATGACACCATTTTCGATTCTTTTCTTATTCTTGTTTATCGTGCTCATTTTGCGTAAAAGTACACACTTGTTGAACATAAATTTTTACATTTTATAACTATATCAGAATACCATTTTGAAATCAACCTTTTTGGCTCTTCAATATATAGTACCCTTTACTTTTGTTCACAGTTTCTACATTATTAAATATTTCTTCCATTTTCTTTTTAGCAGAAGGCATACCTTGCTTTTTCTGAATGACAACATAGAGTTCACCTTGATTTTTTAGCTTTTGATATGCTTCTTCAAAGATTCGATGAACAACATTTTTTCCAGCTCTAATTGGTGGATTTGTTAATACAAAGTCAAAGTATTCATTCTCAACTTGTGACAGACCATCACTTTCTGTAATGATGACGTTATCAATTTGATTTTGCTTTTTGTTCTTTTCAGCTAAATGTAAAGCTCGATGATTCACATCTACCATAGTCATTTGATGGTGTGGTGACACTTTAGCAATCATTAAACCAATAGGACCATAACCACAGCCAACATCAATGATACGTTTACTTGGACCTGGTGGATGTTCATTTAAAAACGTTTGTACTAATAAATCAGACCCAAAGTCTACTTTTCCTTTTGAAAAAACGCCTGCATCTGTCGTTAGTTTTAACTGAGATTTATGATAAAAGTATTGAATTGTTTTTTCATCACTTTGTACTTCAGGATTTTCATCATAATAGTGACTCATGATTTCACCTCTTTATTCGTTCATCTATTTGATTAGAAAATGAATTAAAACCCCGTTATCAACAATAACGGGGTTTTAATTTCTCAAAGAATGCAAGTAATCATTAACACTTTCACTCTAAAGTGACTAAGTTAAAATGATTTACTTATATATTAAGTTAAGATACTAGAATTATTTTAATTCTACAGTAGCTCCAACTTCTTCTAATTGTTCTTTAAGTTTTTCAGCATCTTCTTTAGCAACAGCTTCTTTGATTACTTTAGGAGCGTTGTCTACTAATTCTTTAGCGTCTTTTAAGCCTAAGCCAGTTGCTTCTTTAACTGCTTTAACAACTTTGATTTTTGAAGATCCAGCTGAAGTTAATTCAACGTCAAATTCAGTTTTTTCTGCGGCAGCGTCTCCGCCACCAGCTGCACCAGCTGCTGCTACAGGAGCTGCTGCTGTTACACCAAATTCTTCTTCAATTGCTTTTACTAAATCGTTTAATTCTAATACTGACATTTCTTTAATTGCTTCAATGATTTGTTCTTGATTAGCCATTTTATTATTCCTCCATTTATTTTAAAATTTTATGCGCAATTATTCAGCGCTTTCTTCTTTTTGTTCTCCAACAGCTTTAACCGCATAAGCGAAGTTGCGTACTGGAGCTTGTAATACTGATAAAAGCATAGATACAAGACCATCGTGTGAAGGTAATGAACCAACAGTTTTAACTTCTTCTGCTGAGATAACGTTACCTTCCATAACGCCTGTTTTAATTTCTAAAGCTTCATGTTCTTTAGCAAATCCTGAGATCACTTTCGCTGGAGCAACTACATCATCAGTAGTTGTAGCGATAGCTGTAGGACCAGTTAAGAATTCATCTAAGCCTTCGATACCTGCTTTTTCAGCTGCACGACGAACTAATGTGTTTTTGTATACTTTATACTCAACACCAGCTTCACGTAATTGAGCACGTAAATCAGTTACTTCCGCAACAGTTAAACCACGGTAGTCCACGATAACAGTTGAAACTGAATTTTTAAGTTGTTCAGCGATAACGTCAACTTGTTGTTTTTTAGCTTCAATAATAGCAGACATTCAGACACCTCCATTTTTATTTTTGGTGCTTTTTTAATAAAAAAAGCACTTTCTACCCACGGCAAAAAGTGCTTGAAAGATCATTATAATAATCATCACGTTCAAGTCAATTTTAGCCTCGGTAGGATATTGTTTTAAGTTAAAGATTAACTCCTACTGTCTTAGGTAAAATAATCACAATAAATAATATAACTTGTTTATTGTAATATGTCAATTGTTTTTTAAAAAAGACTGGAAGAAAATGATCTTATCTTTTTCAAAATAAGCAATGATTATCTACCAGTCTACAATCTATTCATATATTTGAAATTAAAGTTTAAAAGATGAAGTATCTACTTTAACTCCAGGACCCATTGTTGTAGTTACAGCAACAGATTTGAAGTAAGTACCTTTAGCAGATGCTGGTTTAGCTTTAGCTAAAACATCTTGTAAAGCATTAAAGTTTTCAACTAATTTTTCTTCGTCGAAAGATACTTTACCAATCGTAGCATGTACGATACCTGCTTTTTCAGCACGATATTCAACTTTACCAGCTTTAATTTCTTCTACAGCTTTTTTAACGTCCATAGTTACTGTACCAGTTTTAGGGTTTGGCATTAAACCTTTAGGTCCTAATACACGACCTAATTTACCAACTTCACCCATCATGTCAGGTGTAGCTACTACTACGTCAAAGTCGAACCAACCTTGTTGGATTTTTTGAGCATATTCAGATTCACCTACGTAATCTGCGCCTGCTTCTTCTGCTTCTGTAATTTTATCGCCTTTAGCGAAAACTAATACACGTTGTGATTTACCAGTACCGTTTGGTAGCACTACTGCACCACGGATTTGTTGGTCATTTTTACGTGTATCAATACCTAAACGGAATGCTACTTCAACTGACGCATCAAAGTTAGCGATACTAGTTTCTTTAGCTAATTTAATTGCTTCTTCAACACTATAGTATTTAGTACGGTCAACTTTATTAGCTGCTTCTTGATACTTTTTACCTTTTTTAGCCATTTATTGTTCCTCCTTTAGTGGTTTTAGCGGAATTTCCTCCCACGCTTACTTGTGTGATTTACACAAGTTAAGAGCAGATAACAGATGATGTCATTAATAAATATTAATTTACTAAAGACTAATCATAGACAATATATGTTGTCGTTTCTGTTACCTGCTATCGTCTATCAGTTTATTTCAAATTCAAACTCATTTTCATTTAATAATTATTGTACAGTGATACCCATACTACGTGCAGTACCTTCGATAATACGCATAGCTGCTTCTTCGTCTGCAGCGTTTAAGTCTTGCATTTTTGTTTGAGCAATTTCACGTACTTGATCTTTAGTTACTGTAGCAACTTTAGTTTTGTTTGGTTCACCAGAACCTTTTTCAACGCCAGCTGCTTTTTTAAGTAGTACTGGAGCCGGTGGAGTTTTAGTAATGAATGTAAATGAACGATCTTCATATACACTAATTTCTACCGGAATGATTAAACCTGCTTGTTCTTGTGTACGTGCATTGAATTCTTTACAGAATCCCATGATGTTCACACCTGCTTGACCTAATGCTGGACCAACTGGTGGTGCTGGGTTCGCTTTACCTGCAGGAATTTGTAATTTAACTACTTTTTCTACTTTTTTAGCCACGATGTGCACCTCCTTGATATCGTGATGTGGTCACAGGGCTCAGTTTTGCCCTCCCACTCATAAACATTTCGTGACGAAATGAGCGTTCTAAAAACGCGACCACATTATTTTAACATTAAACTTAATTAAAAATCAATAGTAAAATTTCATCTTTTTAAGCAAATCATACTTTATAATTTAAAATGATTATAATTTTTCTATTTGATCGAATTCTACTTCAACTGGTGTTTCTCTACCAAACATATCGACTAATACAGTTAATTTAAATTTATCTGCTTCGATTTCTTGAACTTCACCAACTTGATTTGCAAATGGTCCTGATTTGATGCGGACTTGTTCACCTACATCTAATTCTACATCAATTGTTTTTTCTTTAAGTCCCATTTGTTTTAAGATGAATCTCATTTCTTCAGGAAGTAATGGATTAGGTTTTGAACCTGCGCCTGCTGAACCAACAAATCCTGTGACACCTGGAGTATTACGTACAACATACCATGATTCATCTGTCATAATAAGCTCTACTAAAACATATCCAGGAAATGTCTTTTTAACCTGTTTTTTTGCTTTCCCATCTTTAACTTGTGTTTCTTCCTCTTCAGGTATGACAACTCTAAAAATTTGCTCTGTCATATTCATTGATTCTACTCTTTTTTCTAAATTCTTTTTAACTTTATTTTCATATCCAGAATACGTATGCACTGCGTACCAACGCTTAGCCCCAACTTCTTCAGACATGTTGTCACTCCTTACTTTTATCTAAATAATTGAATTAAATTACCAATACCTACGTCTAATACCCAGAAAAAGACCATAAAGAAAATTACTGTAGCTACTACAATGACAGTATATTTAAAAAGTTCTTCTTTCGTAGGCCAACTTGTTTTTTCCATTTCGCTTTTAACGCCTTGGAAGAAACTTTCTTTATTCTTACTTGCGTCTTTATCTTTAGCCATAACCTTACCTCCATGCTTTTCAAAGTATATACTTATAAACTCATTACTTTGATTCTTTATGCATCGTGTGTTCATTACATCTGGAACAATATTTCTTCAGTTGTAATCTCTTAGCTGATGTTTCTTTTTTAGGTACATTATAATTTCTGCTACCACACATTTCACAAACTAAAGGTACTTTTCTCACATCAATTCACCTTTACTCATATTAATACCAGTCTACTATACATAAACTTATAATAAACTGTCAAACTCGTACTAAAATACTTAACGTTTGTATTTCAATAAATATTGTTTCATTTTTATTTTACAACGTTGAATACTATTGTAAACTACTTTATCTTTTACATTTAGTCTTTTTGCTATTTCTGATGGGGAATAATCCAGTAGAAGTAAATTTGCAACTTCTCTTTCAAACATACTTAACTTCTTAAAACTGTCTATCAAGTCTTCTTTACTTGACCTAATTAAATATAGTTCTTCCGTCCTTTTTATCATTTGATTCAAACGATCTTCTACTACACATTCATTGATTAACAATTGTTGACGTTGATTAAACGCATAACGTTTTCTCCAAAAATCTTTTTTTACAGAATAAACTAGACGATTTAAATAATGTTCGAATGGAACATTCGTATTAAAATTAAATGTGTGTAAAGCTAAATATATCTTTAACGAGGTATCTTGAATTAAATCTTCTAGTTCTTGATGATCTATACCTAGCATCCTAAACTTCATCATAAGTTTAGGACGTATCACATCCATTATATTTGCGAATAACTGTTCTTTCTCCAATGTATTTTGGCTATATTGAAAAGCTTTAAATATATCTTCTAGTTGTCGAAAATAATAAGTCATATACAAAACCTTTCTTTATAAGTTAGGCACATTGTATAAGACGCATCTTTTGAATAGCAAGACTGTATTATTTACGTTTTTTACCATATCCTCGTCGTATTTTTTCAAATTCTGCAAGTACATCTTTTGATAACGAAATTCGAGTTCTTGGTTTACGTTCATTAAAATCATCTACTGATTTACTAACCGTCATTGCATTCTCTTTTAAATCTCGCCACATTTCTCTAGATGAAACACGATATGCACCTGCTCCAAAAATAGCATGTTGCTCGCTCATATCGCTGGTCACTACTGTAATATGTGTCGTATGTTTATTGTATAAATTGTATACATAACGCTCAATATAGCTATCTGCAGTTTCTTTTTCTTTCGTAAAAACTGTTTTAACACCATGATAAATGTATTCTCTTTCTATACCAGATTGTTCATATGCATCAAATACACATACAATCTCATCAGCGACAACTGCATTGTAATTGGCAATCACATCTAAGAGTTGTTCACGTGCTTCCTCTAAACTTTCTCTTGCTACTTTACTCAATTCCCTTGATTGACCAATCATATTGTACCCATCAATAATTAGATATCTATCTTTCATTGGGTGTCTCCAATTTGATGTCGTTTACGATATACTTCATACATCATTAAACTAGCAGCTACAGAAGCATTTAAGCTATTAACATGGCCTACCATAGGAATTTTAATATAGAAATCACATTTATCTTTAACCAATCTACTCATACCTTGTCCTTCACTACCAATTACGATAGCCAGTGGCATATCAGCAGCCATATTGCGATAATCTGTAGCATTATCCGCTTCAGCGCCTGCTACCCAATATCCATTATCTTTCAACTCATCAATTATTTTTGATAAATTTGTAACACGCATCACTGGGACATGCTGAATCGCACCTGTTGACGCTTTTGCAACAGTTTGTGTGAGCGCAACAGAACGTCTTTTAGGGATAACAACTCCATCTACTCCGCTTGCATCTGCCGTTCTAATGATCGAACCAAGATTATGTGGATCTTCTAACCCATCTAAAATAATTATTGTAGAAAGGCCTTCTTTTTCTTTTTGAGATTGAATAAACTGATCAAAATCTGCATATTCGTATGGTGCAATCAGTGCAGCTACACCTTGATGCGGTGCATTTGCTAAATTATCTAATTTGGATTTTGGAACAGTTTGTATAATCAATTTCTGTGCTTTAGCATTTTTTAAAATATCATTAATTTGCTGCTTTCTTATTCCTTCTTGTATCCAAATTTTATTTATTGTATGACCAGACACAATTGCTTCTTTAACAGCGTGTCTACCGACAATAACGATATCTTCCACTATGTTCACAACCTTTCATCAACAATTTGTACAATCATATCAAGTAACGCATCTAATCGTTCATTTCGATGGTCTAAATAAAGAAATCCTATAATAGCTTCTAAACCTGAACTTTTACGATACGTTTGTATATCTGTATTTTTAGCTTTCGTATAACTTTTAGCGTTACGCCCTCTTCTAACAATATCTCGTTCTTCTTCAGTAAACCATTCTTTTGTGATTAATACCTCGAGCGTTTGTGCCTGGCTTTTTGCAGACACATATTGTTTCGATACTTGATGTAAGCGATTTGGTTTACTCTGTAATTTAAGCACAATATATTCGCGTACATGCTGGTCTAATACAGCATCTCCCATATAAGCTAACGTTAATGGGTTCAATAGCTTTGCATCCATATTAACCTCTTCTAAATCTTACACCTTGAGGCGTATCTTCAAGAATAATATTTTGCTCTTTTAGCGTATCTCTAATTTCGTCAGCTCGAGCAAAATCTTTATTTTTACGTGCTTCATTACGTTCTTCGATAAGTTTTTCTATGTCTTCATCAAGTAATACATCATTTTCTTTTCCTTCTAATGGCACACCTAATACGTCACTAAAAATTTGATATACTTCTTTAAAGCGCTGAATCACTTTAGTTGATGTTGTATTTTCTAACACATATTTATTAGCTAATTTTGATAAATCATACCATGCAGTTACAGCGTTTGCTGTATTAAAATCATCATCCATTACAGCTTCAAATTGTTTTAAAATATCATTAATTTGATCAATATAGTCTGTCTGTGTTTCTAAATCAGTTGCGATTGCTTCTCTTTCTTTAATTAATTGATAACTATTGCGTATACGCTCTAATCCACTTTTAGCAGCATTCACTAATTCAAGGTTATAGTTGATTGGACTTCTATAATGAACACTAATCATGAAGAAACGTAATACATCTGGATCAATTTCTTTAATAATATCGTGTACTAAAATAAAGTTACCTAATGATTTACTCATTTTTTCATTATCTATATTAATAAAACCATTATGCATCCAATAATTAGCAAAAGGTGCATGATTGTGTGCTTCAGATTGCGCTATTTCATTTTCATGATGTGGAAATTGTAAATCTGATCCTCCCGCGTGGATGTCAATTGTTTTTCCCAATTCATGATAAGCCATTACAGAGCATTCAATGTGCCATCCTGGACGTCCTTGTCCAAATGGACTCTCCCAACTAATTTCTCCAGGCTTTGCCTTTTTCCATAGCGTAAAGTCCAATGCATCCTCTTTTTGTTCACCTGCTTCTATACGAGTGCCAACTTTTAAATCATCAATAGACTGATGACTTAATTTACCATATCCATCAAATTGACGGGTTCTAAAATACACATCTCCATTACTTTCGTATGCATAACCTTCATCTACAAGTTGTTTAATGAATTCAATGATTTCATCCATATGATTCATTACTCGTGGATTAGATGTCGCTCTTTTAACATTAAGTGCCCCTACATCTTCATAGAATGCCTTGATATATCGATCAGCAATTTCTGGCACACTTTCATTTAATTCTTTAGAACGATTAATGAGTTTATCATCTACATCAGTAAAATTAGATACGTAATCAACCGTATAGCCTTTATATTCAAAATATCGACGTACGACGTCATAATTAATTGCTGGACGGGCATTACCGATATGAATGTAATTATACACTGTAGGTCCACATACATACATTTTCACCTTACCAGGTTCAATGGGCTTAAACGCCTCTTTTTGACGTGTTAAAGTATTATATAATGTAATCATCTTTAATCTCTCCATTCTTAGCTTTTTCCAATTGTCGTTCTAGTTGCTTAATTTGTTCAAATAAAGGATCAGGCAAATTACGATGATCAAATGTTTTCCCAATTCGTTTTCCTTCTTGTTTAACAATATGACCTGGAATACCTACAACTGTTGTATAACTTGGCACAGATTGTAAGACTACTGAATTCGCACCAATATTAACATTAGAATCAATTTGGATATTTCCTAAAACCTTTGATCCTGCTGCAATTAAAACATTATCTCCAATATCTGGATGACGCTTTCCTTTTTGTTTACCTGTACCTCCAAGTGTCACGCCTTGATAAATCGTTACGTTATCTCCAATCGTACATGTTTCACCAATAACTACACCCATACCATGATCAATAAATAGACGTTTTCCAATTTTCGCTCCAGGATGAATTTCAATTCCTGTAAAAAAGCGAGATACTTGTGAAATCATTCTCGCCAAAACGTAGTGTTTTTTATTATATAATTTATGTGCAATTAAGTGACTCCATACCGCATGCAAGCCTGCATAAGTTGTGATTACTTCAAATGTTGTACGTGCTGCAGGGTCTTGTTCAAATACCATTTTTACATCATCTTTCATTCTTTTTATCAAGACGCTCGCCTCCCCATTTTCTATATATTATGAATATCTTACAGTCCATGTATCATTCAAATATTTAAAAAAAGCGCCCCTAACATTAACTGCTAGAGGCGCTATTGCACGGTTCCACTCTTCATTTTAGATAAAGTAAGTTGATGAACATACTAGTCTACCTTATCATACTCATTTCTATATTTAATTGAACATTCAAAGGTGCATTCGATATAGATAATGATATGCTCACAGCAACCGCATACTCTCTAACAACATTATCGTATATTTACTAATCCTTTAACTAACATATGTTTAATCTTATCATAAGAAGTTTTTTATAAAATTTCAAGTTTAAACATGTGTGTCTGACTTATTATATTAACATTGTTTTAAACATATTTTTTTAAACGAGATAGTACTTTTTCTTTTCCTAATACTTCAATTGTATTCGGTAATTCAGGACCATGCATTTGACCAGTCACTGCTACACGAATAGGCATAAATAATTGTTTACCTTTAATACCAGTTTCTTTTTGTACTTCTTTAATCGTTTTTTTAATTTCAGCAGCTTCAAATGGTTCAAGCGCTTCTAATTTACCATATAAATGAGACATTAATTCAGGAACTTGTTCGCCATTTAATACCTCTTGTTCTTCTTCACCTAATTTAGGCATATCATGGAAGAACATTTCTGATAACGGAACAATTTCTCCTGCATAACTCATTTCTTTTTGATAAAGGCCAATTAATTTACGTCCCCATTCTTTATCTTCTTCACTTGGATTTTCAGGAATTAAATTTGCTTTGATTAAGTGTGGTAAAGCAAGCTCAAATACTGTTTCTGTATCTTTTGTTTTCATATATTGGTTGTTAACCCAAGCTAATTTTTGTCTATCAAACATTGCTGGAGATTTAGAAAGACGTTGTTCATCAAAAATCTTAATAAATTCTTCTTTAGAAAAGATCTCATCTTCACCTTCAGGAGACCAACCGAGTAAAGCAATAAAATTGAATAACGCTTCAGGTAAATAACCTAAATCACGATATTGCTCGATAAATTGTAAAATTTGGCCATCTCGTTTACTTAATTTTTTACGTTGTTCATTTACAATTAATGACATATGCGCAAAACGTGGTGGTTCCCAACCAAATGCTTCATAAATCATTAATTGCTTAGGTGTATTTGATACATGATCATCTCCACGAATAACATCAGAAATTTCCATGTAGTGATCATCTACTGCTACCGCGAAATTATACGTAGGGACGCCATCTTTTTTCACGATAACCCAATCTCCAATATTATTAGAGTCAAAAGAAATTTCTCCTTTAACCATATCATCAAATGTATATGTTTTATCTTTTGGAACACGGAAACGAATAGCGGGTTTGCGTCCTTCAGCTTCAAATTGTTGACGTTGTTCTTCTGTGAGATGTGCATGTTTACCGCCATATCGTGGCATTTCTCCACGAGCAATTTGAGCTTCACGTTCTTCTTCTAATTCTTCTTCAGTCATGTAGCATTTGTATGCTTTATCTTCATCTAATAATTGTTGAATAAGTGGATTATAGATGTCTGCACGTTCAGATTGACGATAAGGACCATGACCTTTGTCTTTATCGATAGATTCATCCCAATCTAATCCTAACCATTTTAAGTTATCAAATTGTGAAGATTCTCCATCTTCAAGATTTCTTTTACTATCTGTATCTTCAATACGTACTACAAAATCTCCATCATAATGTTTAGCAAATAAATAATTAAATAATGCAGTTCTTGCATTTCCGATGTGTAAATATCCAGTTGGACTTGGCGCATATCTTACTCTTACGCGTTCACTCATTCGTTTCACTCCTAATTTTGTTATTCATTCTTTATAGCGAATGATTTCTTTCATTAGAAAAAAGTTATCCCAAACAATCTTTAAAGAGTCGTTTTTGAATAACTTTAACTTCTAATCTATACTTAGATCAACTTCGCATTTCCTTATTATTGTAGCATTAATTAGCTGGTTTGATAAGTCTATTGCTACTGTTGTTACGTTACTCAGCAATATCTCATAACGAAAAATATTATACAATAATTCATCAATGACTACGTTTCACATGAAACTCTTTTTCCTATTAACTTAAGGACTCCTCTATAGTCTTAGCAAATATAATACGACCAGATGATGTTTGTAATAAACTAATGACTTCTAATTCAACCTGTTTCCCTATAAGAGATTTGGCATGATCTACAACAACCATTGTTCCATCATCTAGATATCCTACCCCTTGGCCAGGTTCTTTACCCATTTTAGTTAATAAAATATTAAGTCGGTCACCTTGATGAACATTGGGTTTAATTGCTTCCGATAAATCATTAACATTTAATGCAGTAATCCCTTGAACATGACATACCTTATTCAAATTGAAATCGGTTGTAATGACATGGGCATGATAGACTTGAGCTAATTCAACTAACAGTTTGTCAATATCACTATGAGATTTTTGAGGATGAATCACACGAGTTGGATAGTCTAAATCATAAAGTTGATTTAAAATATCTAATCCACGTTGTCCTTTTTCACGTTTGATACTATCATTAGCATCTGCAACTACTTGCAATTCATTTATAACTCCTTGAGGAATAAGTATTTCTCCATCTATAAACCCGCATTTAATAATATCTAAAATTCTTCCATCAATAATTGCACTTGTATCTAACAGTTTAGGTATAGCACTGATATTATTTTTAGACATTGAACGTGCTATATTTTCTGGCAAAAACATAAGCATTTCATCACGCTTTTTCAAACCAAACTGGAATCCTAAATAACATAATAATAGTGTAATAATAATAGGCACAAGGTGATTTAATATAGAATTTCCTATCATTTCTAAAATAAATGAAGCCATTACTGAAATAAATAAACCAACGACTAATCCTAGTGTAGCAAACAAAATTTCGACTGCACTACGTTTCATAATCCACATTTCAGCTTCTTTAAGTAATCGTGTTACTTTATTAATAAATAGACCAAATATTAGAAAGAATACAATCATCCCTACTAAACCATCAATATAATGATTAGTATAAATGGGTGGGGTGTTCATACCTAAATCATTTAAAATTTCTGGAATTAACATGATTCCAAATGATGCACCAAGAATGATGTAGATTATAATAACAATTCCTTTTAATACCTTCATACGTTATCACCCCTTTAAATGCCTATGATGAACGATTACTAAACGCATATTTTAAGGCATCATGTACCGTTGTCACGCCAACGACCTGAACACCTTCTGGGAATGTCCATCCACCTATATTCGTTTTGGGAATAATCACTCTCTTAAATCCTAGTTTTGCCGCTTCTTGTACACGTTGCTCAATACGCGATACTCGTCTTACTTCACCAGTTAATCCCACTTCACCAATATAACAATCCAAACCATCTACGGCTTTATCTTTAAAACTTGAAGCAGTCGCTACAATAATACTTAAATCTACAGCCGGTTCAGTCAGTCTCACTCCACCCGCTACTTTAATGTAAGCATCTTGTTGTTGTAAAAGATAATTTTCTTTTTTCTCTAAAACAGCCATAAGTAAGCTAAGTCGATTGTGGTCGATGCCTGTGGCCATTCGTCTTGGATTATTAAATGTAGTAGGTGTTACTAGAGATTGCACCTCAATCAATAGTGGTCGTGTGCCTTCCATAGTAGCCACAATTGTTGATCCTGGAACATTTGTAGAGCGTTCTTCTAAAAACATTTCTGAAGGATTTTGTACACCTTTCAAACCACTTTGTTTCATTTCAAAAATACCCATTTCATTCGTTGAACCAAAACGATTTTTAACTGCTCTTAGAATTCGATAAGCATGGTGTTCATCACCTTCGAAGTATAAAACTGTATCTACCATATGTTCTAATAGTCTTGGACCAGCAATTTGTCCTTCTTTTGTTACGTGACCTACTATAAAAGTTGCGATATTCATTTGTTTTGCAATATTCATTAAACTTTGTGTACTTTCTCGAACTTGTGATACTGAGCCAGGTGCTGAACTAATCTCAGGATGATAAATCGTTTGAATTGAATCGACAACAAGTATATCTGGGCGCTCTTGTTCCACGGTTTGATGAATAACTTCTAAATCTGTTTCAGCTAGTACATTTAAATTACTAGAGTCTTCCTCTAGACGATCTGCACGCAATTTCGTTTGATTTAGTGATTCTTCACCCGTGATATAAAGTACATTAAGTTTCTGTGATAACGATGCACAAATCTGTAATAATAATGTAGATTTCCCAATACCTGGGTCGCCGCCAATTAGTACGAGCGATCCACTAACAATTCCGCCACCAAGTACACGATTAAATTCTTTAGAGTCCGTTTGAACTCTTGGTGTTGTCTCATGCTTAATACTATTTAATTTCTGTACTTTTGCTTGTGTCTCTTTTGTCTTTACACCATGTTTTGGATTGGAAGTCTTTTCAATAATTTCCTCCATTTGATTCCAAGCACCACAATTTGGACATTTTCCCATCCATTTAGGAGACTGATATCCACAAGCCATACATTCGAAAATTACTTTTTTTTTGGCCAAAACTGCACCTCCGATTTTTTTGAACATATCTATTTTATATGTATCCAGTTATAATGACAAATTTAAATATATATAAATGAAAAGAAGAGCCTAGGATTTAATGACTCCTAGACTCTGAATTTAAACTCATTTTATTCTTCTGTTGCTGGTTCTTTTGTATCTTCTATATTATTTTCTTGTTTATCATGGATATCATATTTGAATTCATTGCCATCATGATCAATTGTGACTTCTTTTCCTTCAATTTGATTACCATCAAGTATCAATTCACTTAAATTATCTTCGACCGTTTTTTGAATTGCTCTAATTAATGGACGAGCGCCGTATTCTGGATCATATCCTTCTTCAGCAATTTTTTCTTTAGCTTTATCAGTAACTACAATATTAATATCTTGTTCTGATAAACGTTTTGTTAATTTATTTACCATCATAGTCACAATTTCTTTAAGTTCATCTTTTGTTAATTTATGGAAAACAATAATATCATCTACACGGTTTAAGAACTCAGGACGGAATGAATTTTTAAGTTCTTTCATCATAGTTTTACGAATTGTTTCATAATCTTGTCCTTCAGATGCGCCACCGAATCCAGCGAAACGTTGATCTTGTAGTTCTTGTGCTCCTACATTTGATGTCATAATAATGACAGTATTACGGAAATCAACTTGACGTCCTTTTGTATCAGTTAGATGTCCATCATCAAGTACTTGTAATAAGATATTAAATACGTCTGGATGTGCTTTTTCAATTTCATCAAATAGGATAACAGAATATGGCTTACGTCTAACTTTTTCAGTTAATTGACCACCATCATCATGGCCTACATAACCTGGAGGCGCTCCAACTAAACGACTCACAGCATGTTTCTCCATAAATTCACTCATATCAACACGTATCATTGCGTCTTCTTCACCAAACATTGATTCAGCTAATGCACGGGCAAGTTCAGTTTTACCTACACCAGTTGGTCCTAAGAAAATGAAACTACCGATTGGACGTTTAGGATCTTTTAGACCTGCACGTGCACGACGAACTGCTTTACTAATAGAAGTTACAGCATCGTTTTGTCCAATTACTCGATCATGTAATGTTTCTTCTAAATTAAGCAAACGATCTGACTCTGTTTCATTAATTCTAGTTAATGGAATCCCTGTCCACCCTGCAATAACTTCAGCAATATCTTCTTTAGATAATGATGTTGATTGTCCGCCTTGAGATGTCTTCCATTCATTTTTAGCATCTTCATATTGTTTTTCAAGTTTTGATTGTTTATCTCTTAAGTTAGCTGCATTTTCAAATTCTTGTGCATGGACGGCAGCATCTTTTTCATTTTTAACTTTTTCAATTTCTTGTTCAATCTCTTTTAAATTACTTGGAGTTGTGTGACTTTTTAGTCTTACTTTCGAACTTGCTTCGTCAATCAAATCAATTGCTTTATCTGGTAGGAAACGATCAGATACATAACGGTTACTTAATTTAGCAGCCGCTTCCAGTGCTTCATCAGAAATATTAATACGATGATGCGCTTCGTAGCGATCACGTAAACCTTTTAGAATAGCAACAGTATCCTCTACAGATGGTTCATCAACTTGAATAGGTTGGAAACGACGTTCTAATGCAGCATCTTTTTCAATGTTTTTACGATATTCATCTAATGTTGTTGCACCAATGCATTGTAACTCACCACGCGCTAACGCTGGTTTTAAAATATTAGATGCATCAATTGCACCTTCTGCACCACCAGCACCAACTAGTGTATGCAATTCATCAATGAATAAAATGACATTACCTGCATGATGGATTTCATCCATGACTTTTTTCAAACGTTCTTCGAATTCACCACGATATTTAGTACCTGCCACGACTGTTCCCATATCTAGTGACATTACACGTTTATTTTTTAACGTTTCTGGTACTTCATTATTTACAATAGCTTGTGCAAGACCTTCAGCAATGGCTGTTTTACCTACACCTGGTTCACCAATAAGTACAGGGTTATTTTTAGTTCTACGACTTAATACTTCAATAACACGTGTAATTTCTTTATCTCTACCCACAACTGGATCTAAAGTACCGTCTTTAGCAATAACTGTTAAGTCTCGTGCTAGTCCATCCAATGTAGGAGTGTTGTTTGATTTATTTGCAGTTGCATTTTTAGTATTCATTTCAGGACTACCTAATGCTTTCACTACTTGTGCACGTGCTTTAGTAATATTCAAATCTAAGTTAGCAAATACACGTGCTGCTACTCCTTCATTTTCACGAATTAATCCTAATAAAATATGTTCTGTACCTACAAAGTTATGATGCAATTTTCTTGCCTCATCCATTGATAGTTGAATGACTTTTTTAGCTCTTGGTGTATAGTGCAACGTACCTGAATGTTCTTGACCATGACCGATTAATTTTTCAACTTCTTCAATAACTTTATCTTCAGTAATATTAAAACTTTCAAGTACTTTAGCAGCAATACCTTCTGGTTCTTTCATTAATCCAAGTAGTAAGTGCTCAGTACCAATGTTCGAATGATTTAAACGAATTGCTTCTTCTTGTGCATGTGCTAATACACGTTGTGCGCGTTCAGTTAATCTACCAAATAACATATCGTTTACAACCTCCTAATTTGTATGTTTTCTTAATATATTTGCCCGTTTTTCATTTACAGATACGTTTTCATCTTCATCATTATATAAAAACGCAGATTGGATACTTACCATTAATTCATTAAACTTAAAGTTACTTAAATTTAAATATCCTAAATCTATGCCTAACTTAATTTCACTTAATCTATATGACGCTTCTTCCATTGATATCATACGGCTATTTTGTAATATTCCTAACGAACGATAAATACGGTCAAGCGTTTCTAATTCACTATATTGTGTTAAACGTTCACGAATTTGCATTTCTTCATTAATAATTTGTTGAACTACTTCTGTCAACTGATCAATAATATCTTCTTCCGTCTTACCTAATGTAAGTTGATTAGAAATTTGATAAATATGACCATAAACTTGTGAACCCTCTCCATATATACCTCGAATCGTAAATCCAAAACGATTAATTGTTTGTGCAATACGATTCATACGTTTCATTATAGATAATCCAGGTAAATGAAGCATCACACTTGCTCGCATTCCAGTCCCAATATTTGTAGGACAAGTCGTTAAATAACCTAAATCTTCATCGAAACTAATTTCTAATTGTTCATCAAGAATATCATCAATGTCTGAAGCCTTTTGATATAAATCTATCAGAGATAAATCATTACCCATTGCTTGAATTCGTACATGATCTTCTTCATTAATCATAATACTCAAAGATTCATCTTCATTTAATAACACCGCTGAAGCTGGTTGTTTAATCAATTCTTTACTAATTAGATGTTTAGCCACTAACTTCATCTTACTTTGTTGGTCCATGGTATCTAAACGCATTAAAGATAAATTAGGTAGTGCATCTTGCACTTCATTGATTACTCTAAAACCTGCTTGTTCAGATGGAAACATTAAAGGATGAACATGATTTTCTAAATTACGTGCTAAACGAATACGCGAAGACATTACAATAGGAGATTCATCTGTTTCTTTCATCCATTCACTAATATGTGCACCCATATCATTCATCATGCTCCATCTCGCTTCCATGTTTCAAGGCTTTAATTTCATCTCTAATGACAGCTGCTTCTTCAAATTTTTGCTTTTCAATTAATACATTTAAGTAATTCGTTTTTTCTTCAATTTGTTTTTTTATTGCCAGTTTATGATGTGAAGAACGAGGCATCTTGCCTACATGTTCAAATTGTCCACCTTGTACTCGTCTTACAATATCAACAATATCCTCTTTAAATACTGCATAGCAATTTGCACATCCAAATTTACCTACATGAGCTATATCTTTCAATGTCATGTTACATGTAGGACATCGTTTTTCTTCTTGAAATGCTACTTCATGAAAATTTAATCCGTGTTTAGTTGCTAAATGTTGTAAGATTTGTTTGACTACAAAGGCTTCTTCAATATCATCTTGGAACTCTGAATGTGACGCAGGATGTTCTTGTTGATTCCAAGGATGCTCTCCTTGCGCACATTCTGAACACACCCACTTTTCAGAGGTACCATCTTTACTTTTTACTGTGAGTTTAACCTCTGCTTCATTTAAATGACAATTTTCGCAAAGCACACATAGACACCTCGCTTTTCTTTATTATTTATTAATAGTAATTAATGATAGGTAATAATCGTTTGAGAATATTTGCTCTAATAATATCTCTAGAAACAACATCCATTGAGAGTGTTTCACGATCAATAATCACTTGAATCATTCTTGCTTCTCTATCACTAATTAATCCTTTATCTAACAAACCATCAATTATATAATATGCTTGTTGTTGAGATATCGAAGGACCAATTAATTGCAATAGATGATTAATATAACCCGTTGCATCTTTATTTTCAATTTTCGTGATTCGGATATATCCTCCTCCACCACGTTTACTTTCTATTTCATAACCATGTTCATTTGTAAATCTTGTTTTAATAACATAGTTGAGTTGAGAAGGCACACAATCGAAACGTTGAGCAATATTAGCTCTTTGAATTTCTACCATATCTTCATTACTTTCTTCAAATAGTTGTTTAATGTATTGTTCTATGATGTCAGACATGTTGTGCATGATTTACCACCCCTTTTGACCTTCTTTGACTATATTATATGACCAACTTTGACCTTTTTCAACCAATTTGTTTTTTTTATTTAAAAATATTAATGTTACTTCTATTATTTTATTGTATTATATAAGATAAAGAGAATTTTAAAGGAGTAGAATTATGCATATTCTTATTGGGATCATTGGGATTATTGTCTTTTTAGCGCTAGCATTTTTATTTAGTTCAGATAAAAAGAATGTTCGTTGGCACTATGTTGGATTATTATTAATTATTCAACTTATACTCGCATTTATTCTTTTGAAAACGACTGCTGGTATTACAATTATCGGTGGTATTTCAAATGGATTTAACTATTTGTTACAAAAAGCTGCTGAAGGAGTTAATTTTGTTTTTGGAGGATTTAAATTTGTAGATCCAAACAATCCACCATTCTTCTTTAGTGTCTTATTACCAATCGTATTTATTTCGGCATTAATTGGTATTTTACAATATACTAGAATTCTTCCATGGATTATTAATGTGTTAGGGTTCTTAATTTCTAAAATTAATGGTATGGGGCGTTTAGAATCATATAATGCAGTAGCAGCTGCGATTCTTGGACAATCTGAAGTATTTATTTCATTAAAACAACAATTACCATATATACCTAAACAACGTTTATATACTTTAACTGCTTCTGCAATGTCTACTGTATCTGCATCAATTATCGGTGCATATTTTACATTGATTGAACCTAAATATGTTGTTACAGCGGTTGTATTAAACTTATTTGGTGGCTTCATTATTGCTTCTATTATTAACCCTTATAAAGTTAATGAAGAAGATGACAAATTGCTAGTGGATGAATCAGAAACTAAAAAACAAGCGTTTTTTGAAATGTTAGGTGAATATATTTTAGATGGTTTCAAAGTAGCAGTTATCGTTGGTGCAATGTTAATTGGCTATATTGCAATCATTGCTTTATTAAATGGCCTTGTAAGTGGTATTTTTAGTTTAATTTCTGGCGGAGCAATCAAATGGGATTTCCAAACGTTAATTGGTTTTGTATTTGCACCATTTGCTTTCTTAGCAGGTGTTCCTTGGCAGGATGCCGTTAAATCAGGTTCTGTGATGGCAACAAAACTATTATCTAATGAATTTGTTGCTATGCAATCACTTGGAAGCTTGAAGGGTATTTCTGAGCATGCAAAAGGTATTACGTCTGTATTTCTAGTTTCATTTGCTAACTTTAGTTCTATTGGGATCATTTCTGGTGCGATTAAATCACTTAACTCTGAAAAAGGTGATGTCGTAGCACGTTTTGGTATTAAGTTATTATTCGGTGCAACACTTGTATCATTTATTTCAGCTGCTATCGCTGGATTCTTCATTTAATAAGAAAAAGCTTGAGATTTTGATCTCAAGCTTTTTTTATTTAACTATATGTTCAATAAAATACTGAGTTATACGATAGTCATCTGTTAATTCTGGATGGAAAGACACCCCTAGGTATTTCCCTTGCTTAACAGCTACTATTTTATCACTAATAGAACTTAATATTTCTACATTATTTTCTACATTAACAATATGTGGTGCTCTTATAAAGACACCTTCTATATCTTTTGCAATACCTTTAACATCTAACTCAGCTTCAAAACTATCTACTTGTCTACCAAAGGAATTACGCGCAACAGTAATATCTAATTTTTTTAGATATCCTGTCTCACCTTCTACATCTTTTGCAAGC
Source organism: Staphylococcus sp. AtDRG32 (assembly GCF_004365845.1). Classification (NCBI taxonomy): domain Bacteria; kingdom Bacillati; phylum Bacillota; class Bacilli; order Caryophanales; family Staphylococcaceae; genus Staphylococcus; species Staphylococcus sp. AtDRG32. The sequence continues at coordinate 2,972 of NZ_SODE01000009.1, read as the reverse complement.
ACAATAAGACCTGCGCAAGTTCCAAACATTGGTAAATCAGATTGTTGTAATTTTTCTTTAAAGCCATATAAATCCATAAGTCTTCTTAAAGTTGTAGATTCACCGCCAGGGAGAATAAGACCATCAATTTCATCTAATTGTTCAACTTTCTTAACTGCTATACCTTCGTGACCACTTAATTCAATGTGACGAATGTGTTCACGTACTGCACCTTGTAACGCTAATACACCAATCTTCATAAATTACCAACCACGCTCTTGCATACGTTCTTCTAATGAGATTTTATTTATATCTAAACCTTTCATTGCAGTTCCTAATTCAGCTGCTAATTTTCCAATTAATTCATAATCTTGATAATGAGTTGTAGCTTGAACAATAGCTTTTGCAAATTTTTCTGGATCTTCAGATTTAAAAATACCTGAACCCACAAATACCCCATCAGCGCCTAATTCCATCATTAAGGCAGCATCTTGAGGTGTTGCTACACCACCCGCTGCAAAGTTTACTACTGGTAAACGACCTTCTTCTTTAATTTGTTTTAATACATTATATGGTGCACCTAATTCTTTAGCATAAGTCATAATTTCATCGTCATTCATTACAGTTAGACGACTAACCTCTGAATTAACTTTTCTCATGTGACGTACAGCTTCTACAATATTACCTGTTCCAGGTTCTCCTTTAGTACGTAACATCGCTGCACCTTCGCCAATACGTCGTGCTGCTTCGCCTAAATTACGGCAACCACAAACAAATGGTACAGTAAATTGATCTTTTCTTAAATGAAATTCTTCATCTGCAGGAGTAAGAACTTCAGATTCATCAATATAGTCTACGCCCATAGCCTCTAATACACGTGCTTCTGTAATATGACCGATACGTGCTTTAGCCATTACTGGAATTGAAACAGCATTCATTACTTCTTCAACAATTTTAGGATTGGCACTACGTGCTACACCACCAGCTGCTCTAATATCAGATGGTACGCGTTCTAAGGCCATAACTGCTACTGCTCCAGCTTCCTCAGCAATTTTAGCTTGTTCAGCATTAACAACATCCATAATGACGCCGCCTTTTTGCATTTCAGCCATACCACGTTTAACTCTTTCAGATCCTACAATTTTAGACATTTATAAAACCCCTTTTCAATTGATTAAATCCATTTTAAAATATAAACTGATGTTTAAAAAGGTACAATTTTAATAAAAAATTAGGGGTCAGATTTATGACGAAGAAAAAACCATTATATATTTCTTTATATGAAAAGCTAAAAAAACAGATAATTGAAGGTGTATATGAATCAAACGATAAATTTCCATCTAAAAGACAGTTGAGCGAACATTTATCACTTAGTCATACTACAATTGAGCATGCCTATCAGTTACTTTTAGATGAAGGATTTATATATTCAAAACCACGTTCAGGTTATTATGTTTCAGAAATTCAATCATTGCCAGTAACAAATAGTTATTCTGAAATAAGTGATATATTAGAAATTGATAAAGCTACACAGGAAAATACGTATCAGTATCAATTCAATTTAGCTGAAATTGATGCTGAACATTTTCCTAGCCATTTATTTAAAAGGTATGCTAAAGAAGTATTTGAAGAAGATCAACTTGCCCTTTTGAGTAAAGGAAGCATTCAGGGAGAATTCAACTTAAGACAGCAAATTTCTCATTATTTATTTAATAGTAGAGGAGTATCTTGTCATCCAAATCAAATTATAATTGGCTCTTCAACTGAACAATTATTAAATATGGTTACTGACTTATTAAAAGATTCATCATTTATTATAGAACAACCTAGTTATCCACCTATTAAACATGTACTGGATAAGCATAGAATAAGTTATACACAAGCTAGAGTAGAAAAAGATGGAATTAATATCGATGAAGTCTTTCAAAAAAATAATGATATTTTATATATCACACCATCTCATCAATTTCCAACAGGATATGTGATGAGTTTAAAGAAGCGCACACAACTTATAAAATGGGCACAACAAAAGAAGGAACGATATATTATTGAAGATGATTATGATTCAGAATTTAGATATTTCGGAAAACCTATTCCAGCATTACAGAATTTAGATAAAAAACAAAAAGTAATATATATTAGTACATTTTCGAAATCGCTTTATCCAAGTTGTCGTATGGCCTACATTGTCTTACCAAATAAACTGCTAAAATTATTCCGAGAGATGCAGTATGTTGAAAGCAATACTGTGCCTGTACATTTACAACACATGGTAGCACAATTTATGGCAACTGGTAGCTTTGAACGTCATCTTAATAAAATGAGAAGAATATATAAAAATAAATTAACTTTTATTTTAGAAAAACTAACACCATATAAAGAACAATTGAAAATTGAAGGCGCACTAACAGGAATGCACTTCACACTTGTAGTTAAAAATAATTTGACAATAAATGAATGCATAAAAAGAACGAAAAAATGCAATCTTAAATTAACACCTTATCCTTACAACAACAAAAAACTACAACATCCTACCTTCTTAATTGGCTTTGGAGGTATCCCAGAAGAAAAATTAGAAAAGCATGTTAATGCTCTTATTAAAGCACTTACAGTTTAAATAGAGGAAATGAGTTCTGACTCATTTTGGATTGGTAGTCATTGAACGTAGAGTTTTTTATGAAAGTCACTATGCTAACCATCCGTAGTGTATATTCATTTAGTCATCTTTTAATTAGTTATATATAGATATATATTTTAAAATAAAAAAAGAGACCTCACGGTCTCAATATCAATTCATCGCATCCATACAATGATTTGCCTGGCAACGTCCTACTCTAGCGGAACGTCAGTCCAACTACCATCGGCGCTAAGGAGCTTAACTTCTGTGTTCGGCATGGGAACAGGTGTGACCTCCTTGCCATTGTCACCAGACAAGTGAATGATTATACATTCAAAACTAGATAGTAAGTAAAGATTTGCGTCGCAAAACTTGA
>NZ_SODE01000008.1:0-70863 GCF_004365845.1 Staphylococcus sp. AtDRG32 | reverse complement strand
GTCCTCCTGGGTATGTTTTTGTCGTTAAAAACATTGTACCGTAAAAGGACTGTTATATGGCCTTTTTACTTTTACACAATTATACGGACTTTATCTTTATTTATGTATTTAATACACTTTTTAAGGCAAACTTCTACTTCAGTTCGCAAAATAATAAGTATTTATGTAGAATATAGATGTATGATAACGGAGGTTAATATATGTATCAAACAATAATCATTGGCGGTGGACCAAGTGGATTAATGGCAGCAGTTGCTGCGAGTGAAAATAGTAGTAAGGTTCTATTAATCGAAAAGAAAAAAGGTCTTGGAAGAAAATTAAAAATTTCTGGTGGTGGTAGATGTAATGTGACTAATCGTCTACCTTACGAAGAAATCATCAAAAATATACCAGGAAATGGTAAATTTTTATATAGTCCATTTTCAAAATTTGATAACGAATCCATAATAGAATTTTTTGAAAGTCGTGGTATAAAATTAAAAGAAGAAGATCATGGAAGAATGTTTCCAGTTTCAAACAAATCACAAGATATTGTTGATACTTTAGTTAATACAATTAAGAATAACAACGTTGAAATTAAAGAAGAAACTGTTGTTAATGACATTTCTAAAAATGATCAATCTTTTATAGTAAAAACACAAGATGGCGAATTTGAATCAAAAACAGTTATTATTGCGACTGGTGGAACAAGCGTCCCCCAAACTGGATCCACAGGTGATGGCTACAGATTTGCTAAAAATCTAGGCCACACTATTACTGAATTATTCCCTACTGAAGTTCCTATTACATCTAGTGAATCTTTTATTAAAAATAAAACACTTAAAGGCTTAAGTTTAAAAAATGTAGAATTATCAGTTTTAAAGAAAAATGGTAAAAAACGTATTAGTCATCAAATGGATATGATTTTTACACACTTTGGTGTAAGTGGACCAGCTGCATTACGTTGTAGCCAATTCGTTTATAAAGAACAAAAAAATCAGAAAAAACAAGACATACAATTACAATTAGATGTATTTCCAGAGATTTCTTTACAAGATTTAGAAAATAAAATAAAGAAAATCTTAAGCGAAGAACCAGACAAATATATAAAAAATGCACTGCGTGGTTTAATAGAAGAAAGATATTTATTGTTTATGCTAGAACAGGCTGATATTAATGAAAATACAACATTTCATCATCTTTCAAATCCACAGTTGACTCACCTCGCAGAACATTTCAAACAATTCATTTTCACTGTTAATGGTACCCTTTCAATTGAAAGAGCATTTGTTACGGGTGGTGGCGTTTCTCTTAAAGAAATATGGCCTAAAACAATGATGTCAAAAATTCAACCTGGTTTATTTTTATGTGGAGAAGTATTAGACATTCATGGGTATACAGGCGGCTACAATATTACAAGTGCTTTAGTTACCGGCCACGTCGCTGGAAGCGAAGCTAGACAATTTATATATACTTAAAAATAAAAAACACTCCAAAAGTTAAGTAAAATTATAACTTTTGGAGTGTTTTTTATTTCATATTTTGAATACGAAGATAACTGAATTTATTTTTTATTATTTATCTTCTTTTTTTCTTCGTTTTAATAATAATAGCAGACCACTTAATAATGTGAACTCAGCTAAAGATAATAATGAGTTTTCATTTTCACCTGTATAAGGTAGAGTATTTAATTTTGAATGATTATTATTCACATTAAATTTATTATTAAAATTATTAAATGTAACTTTGTTGTCATTAACCAATCCAAAGTTATTTTCAAATTGCTTAACATTCACATGTTCAATCTCATTAATAGTCACTCTCGTTAATTCATTAATATCATTAGTAGTCACATTTTCAGCTAATTTATTTAAGGCTTTCATAACATAAACATCAATTTGTTTATAAGCTTTATTTCTATTATATTCTGATATATTTGTTAATCCTTTAATATACGCTTTACGTTTATTTGCTACATCAAAGATTTGAGATTTAGCTTTCAATTTTACTTTGTCGATTAGAACTATTTTATTAAATTCTTGAAGATAATGTATTTTTATATTATCAACTTGTTTATTAGTTTGAGCTTGGTTTACTTTTTCTTCTGCTTTTTTATATGATCCATCAAGTTTTTGTTTTATGAATAGTTTTTCATCTATTGTAAATGTTTGATCAGATGATACTTTATCTTTTAATTTTTGTAATTCCACTTCTAATTTAGATAAAGCATCTGCTTTTTTAATAACTTCAACTTGAATACTATTAATTGATTGTTTACCTTGCTCTGTAGTCTGATCGACATCTGAGTTAGTATTGGCACCTTCGAGCAGTTTTTTAGCTCTCATTACTGCCTCTTCTACTTTTTGTTTTGCTGCATCCTTTTCTTCTTTTGTTGCGTTTGGTGTTTGATCAATTTCTGCTTTCTTTTGTTTAGCTAATTCGTCGATAGTTTGTTTAGCTACAGATTTTTTAACTATTTCTGGTTGAATTTCATCAATAGCATGTTTACCACTTTCTTTGGCTATTTCAACATCAGAATTAGTCGTAGATTGAGCAATATTATTCTTTGCTTTTATAACTTCTTCATCTACTTTTTGTCTAGCCACATCCTTTTCTTCTTTTGTTGCATTGTGATTATTCTCAATTTCTGCTTTTTTAATTGTTGCTTCATCATCTATCGCTTGTCTAGCTAAAGATTTTTGTATTGTCTCTGGTTGAATATTAGATATAATTGAAATTCCAATTTGAGTTGATTGATCTACTGTATCATTCGTTGTAGATTGATCAACATTATGTTTCGCTTTTGTTGCTGCTTCATCTACTTTACGTTTTGTCATTTCTTTTTCTTCATTCGTTGCTTCATGATTACTATCAATTTCTGCTTTTTTTGCTGTTACTTCATCATCTATAGATTTTTTGGCTTGTGTTTTTTTCAAAGCTACCGCATTAATGTTATTTATTGCACTTATACCATTAATTTGTGCATGATCTACATTGGAATTATTTATTGATTGATCAACATTTCTTTTAGCTTTATTAACCTCATCATCAATTTTTTGTTTAGCTATGTCTTTTTCTTCTTTTGTTGTCGAATTATCTTGATCAATTAGATTTTTTCTAAGAGTTGCTGCTTCATCTATCGCTTTTCTTGCTTCAGCTTTTTTAACTACTTCTGGTTGTATATTTTCAATAGTATTTTTACCAGTTGTTTTAGCATTATTCACACCGTCATTTGTTGTAGCTTGATTTATATTATTTTTCGCTTTTATAACTTCTTCATCAACTTTTTGTTTTGCTGCTTCTTTTTCTTCTTCAGTTGCATCTAGCATTTGATTAATTTTTTCTTTTTTTACTTTCGCTACTTCATCAATTGCTTGTCTTGCTAAAGATTTTTTAACCACTTCTGGTTGAATATTATTGATCTCTGTATTTCCTGTTGTTTTTGCTTGATCCACTGCATCATTTGTTGAAGCTTGATCAATATTATCTTTTGCTTTTGTAGCTTCTTCATCTACTTTTTGTTTTGCTACTTCTTTTTCTTCTTCAGTTGCATCTGGTGTTTGATCTATAATTTTTTTCTTAGCAATTGCAGATTGGTCAATTTCATGTTTTGCCTCTACTTTTTTTATAATTTCAAGTTGGATTGTATTAATAACATTTATCCCTTTTGTTTTTGCTTCATCAACTCCTTCATCATTTTCTGCTTCGTTGATATGAGTTTTAGCTTCTGTTAACGCTTGATCCACTTTACTTTTCGCTGCTTCTTTTTCTTCTTCAGTTGCTTCTTGCGTTAAATCAATAGTTGCTTTTTTAAGTTTAGCTAAATCATCAATTGCTTGTCTTGCTTCTGATTTTTTAACTACTGTCGGCTGAATATTATTTATCATTGTAGTGCTATTTTGTTCAACTTGATCTACGTCATTATTTGTTTTTGCTTGATCAATTCCATGTTTTGCTTTTATGACTTCTTCGTCAATTTTTGATTTCGCTGCTTCTTTTTCTTCTTCAGTTGCATCAGGTGTTTGATCAATGATGGCTTTCCTAGTTAATGCAATTTGATCAATAGCATTCTTAGCTGTCTCTTTTTTTACAACTTCTGGCTGAATGTTATTTAAAGCAACATTTCCTCTATCTTTTGCTTGATCTACATCACTATTTGCTATTGCTTGATCAATACTATGTTTTGCTTTTGTAACTTCTTCGTCAACTTTTTGTTTTGCTGCTTCTTTTTCTTCTATTGTCGCATTTGATGTTTGATCAATATTATTTTTTTTAGCTCTTGCTACTTGATCAATTAACGTTTTAGCTGCAATTTTTTTAATAATATTGGGTTGGATATTATTAATTGCTATTGTGCTATTATGCTCAACTTGATTCACATCATTATTTGTAACTGCTTGATTAATGTTACGTTTTGCTTTTGTTACCTCTTCATCAACTTTTGATTTCGCTGCTTCTTTTTCTTCTGTTGTTGCATCTGGTGTTTGATCAATGATGTTTTTTCTAGTTAATGCAATTTGATCAATAGAAGTCTTAGCTGTCTCTTTTTTTACAACTTCTGGCTGAATGTTATTTATAGCAACATTTCCTCTATCTTTTGCTTGATCTACATCACTATTTGTTACTGCTTGATCAATACTATGTTTTGCTTTTGTAACTTCTTCATCAACTTTTGATTTCGCTGCTTCTTTTTCTTCTGTCGTTGCATCAGATATTTGATCAATGATGGCTTTTTTGATTTTTGCTTGAGTATCTATACCTCGTTTTGCTTGTTCTTTTTTAACTATATCTGGTTGGATATTATTTATTGATGCCGTACTATTATGTACTACTTGATCTACATCATTATTAGATAAAGCACGATTAATATTATTTCTTGCTTCTGTTGCAGCTTCGTCTACTTTTGATTTCGCTGCTTCTTTTTCTTCTGTTGTTGCACCCAGTGTTTGATCAATCGCTTCTTTTTTAATTCTAGCTACTTCATCGATTGCAGTCTTTGCTGCTATTTTCTTAACTATATTTGGTTGAATATGACTAACTGTTGTAACACCATCTTCTTTTGCTTTGTCAACAGCTTGATTTATTTCTGTATGATTAATATTATTTTTTGCTTCTACTGCAGCTTCGTCTACTTTTGATTTTGCGGCTTCTTTTTCTTCTATAGTTGCATCAACATTATTGTCGATCTCTGTCTTCTTATTAATAACTTCATTATCAATTGCTTGTCTTGCTTCTGATTTTTTAAGCACATCTGGTTGGATTGCATTGATTGTAGTCGTACCATTTGTTTTTGCTTCATCCACATCTGAATTAGTTATTGTTTCATTAATATGAGCTTTGGCTTCCGTTACCGCTTGGTCTACCTTCGCTTTGGCTGCCTCTTTTTCTTCTGTTGTCGCATCTGGTGTTTGATCAATCGCTTCTTTTTTAGCTCTTGCAACATCATCAATTGCTTGTCTTGCTTCTGATTTTTTGATTACTTCTGGTTGGATTGCATTGATTGTAGTTGTACCATTTGTTTTTGTTTCATCCACACCTGAATTATTTATTGCTTCATTGATATGAGCTTTGGCTTCCGTTACCGCTTGGTCTACTTTCGCTTTAGCTGCTTCTTTTTCTTCTGTTGTCGCATCTGGTGTTTGATCAATTGCTTCTTTCTTGACTCTTGCAGCATCATCGATTGCTTGTCTTGCTTCTGATTTTTTGATTACTTCTGGTTGGATTGCATTGATTGTAGTTGTACCATTTGTTTTTGCTTCATCCACACCTGAATTATTTATTGCTTCATTGATATGGCCTTTGGCTTCCGTTACTGCTTGGTCTACCTTCGCTTTGGCTGCCTCTTTTTCTTCTGTTGTTGCACCCGGTGTTTGATCAATCGCTTCTTTTTTAGCTCTTGCAATATCATCGATTGCTTGTCTTGACTCTGATTTTTTGATTACTTCTGGTTGGATTGCATTGATTGTAGTTGTACCATTTGTTTTTGCTTCATTGACACCTGAATTATTTATTGCTTCATTGATATGGCCTTTGGCTTCCGTTACTGCTTGGTCTACCTTCGCTTTGGCTGCCTCTTTTTCTTCTGTTGTCGCATCTGGTGTTTGATCAATCGCTTCTTTTTTAGCTCTTGCAGCAGCATCAATTGCTTGTCTTGCTTCTGATTTTTTGATTACTTCTGGTTGGATTGCATTGATTGTAGTTGTACCATTTGTTTTTGCTTCATCCACACCTGAATTATTTATTGCTTCATTGATATGAGCTTTGGCTTCCGTTACCGCTTGGTCTACTTTCGCTTTTGCAGCTTCTTTTTCTTCTGTTGTCGCATCTAGTGTTCGATCAATTGCTTCTTTCTTAGCTCTAGCTACTTCATCAATTGTCTCTCTTGCTTTCATTTTTTTCGTAATTTCTGGTTGGATTGCATTAATAAAATTCGTACCATTTGTTTTAGCAGTATCTACATTTTCATTTTTTAGTGCTTGATGAATTAGTTCCTTAGCCTTAGTAACCTCTTGATCTATTTTCGCTATTGCTGCCTCTTTTTCTTCTACTGTTGCATCAGGTGTTTGATCAATTGCTGCTTTTTTAATTCGGGCTACCTCATCGATTGTATCTCTTGCATCTGATTTTTTAACCACTTCTGGAATAACTGCATTAATTGCAGTTATTCCTTCATTTTGTGCATCATCTACACTTGAATTAGTAGTTGCTTGATTAATGTTATTTTTAGCTTCGGTTACTATTTTATCTACTTTTGCCTTTGCGACTTCTTTTTCTTCTATAGTCGCATCTTCTATTAAATCAATTTCTTGTTTTTTAGCTATAGCGGCTTGATCAATTGCTTGTGCAGCAGCATTTTTCTTTACTGGATGCGCTACTACTTGTGATATCTCGTTTACTTTGTTTTCTTTTAATATTTCAATTTCATTATTGTGATTTAGACTATTAATATCTGCTTTTGCTCTAGCTACCAAATTATCTATCTCAGTTTTAGCTGCATTTTTTTCTTCTAAAGTTGCATTATTATCCTTATCTATTTCAACTTTTCTTGCAGATGCTATATTATCTATTGCAGTTCTAGCGTTACTTCGAACAGTTGGAGTTATAGTAGCAGCATTCACACTATCTATGCTACTTGTTTTTTGTTGCGCTACACCATTATTTGTAGTTTCATTCATAATATTTGTTGTAGCCTCTGACACTAAATTATCAATCGTTGCTTTTGCAGCTTCTTTTTCTTCTACTGTTGCATCAGGATTATTATCAAACTCTACTTTTTTAGCATTTGCTCTTTCAGTTAATTCATCAATTGCTGCTTGCTTTACTGTTGGAGTAAGATCAATCATTGTAATTTCATTAATTCCAGTGTCTTTATTTGTTGCTACATCATTTGAAGTCATTGATTGATCAACAGTTGTATAACTAGATTGTAGTGCTTGATTCACTTGCTCAATCACAGCATTTTTTTCTTCAATTGTAGCTGTATCGTTACCCATAAAGAGCGCTCTTTTAGTTCTTGCAACTTTGTCTAATGATAATTTAGCATGTGCTTTATCTAAATTTAAATCGATACTATTAATCGTTGCTTGATCTTTCAATTCACTTATAGGCATCTCATCTGTTTCAGCTAATACTTCTTTAGCTTTTCTAAGTACCATTTGCATTGCTTCCCATACTTCTGGTGAATTATCGTTTTGATCAAGATTGGCTAAATCATCCTCAATTTCTGTTACTTTGTCTCTCAAATGTTGCTTATACATTTTAACTGTAATAGTTTGTTTATCTAATACAATATCTCCTTGTCGCATACCAGAATCAACACTTACAAATTCATTATGCACACCGTATCTTGTATAATGATCGCCATTATTACGTCCAAAATCTTTAGAATCACTTAATCTATTCATATTTATACCATCTGTAACATAAGTCAAATGTCCTAAGAATTCTTTTTCAATTGGTCGATCAGTTGGTAAGGATAATCCTATAGAAATATTTTTACTTGCTCCTGCATCCAGTCGATCTATTTTAACTGTTAACTCTTTAGTTGCTGCATTAAATTTTCCAGTAGCATTTTTTGTAGATACATATGTCACATCTTCTGGTAAAACAATCGTATATTCTGTTTTATTTGAACTAGAATGTCCTCTATTTTCAATTCTAAACCCTATTTCTTGATAAACTCGATCAGCATTTATAGATCCAGATTGTGCAAAGTAGTGTGTATTATTTACTGTCGCAGTTAAATATGCGCCACTATTAATGGTAACATCAGCTAACACTCCGCCTCCAAAGTTATTAGGACCAGTAAGGAGTCTATGTCCATTAGTAGAATCAGTACTACGATTTAATGCCGATTCAAATCTTAATCTTAATCGTGAGACTGTTTCTGGCACTTGAAATACACCTACAAAGTTACCAATTGGGTTCTGTAATATATCCGGAGTTCCTTTATACAAAAGTGTAGAAGGATTATTCGCATCGTAAATATACACTCTTGCACCATTAACCCCCCATATATTATTCATACTACTAGAAATATAATGTAATTGGATTTCTGATCCAGGAGTAACATCAACATCTTGGTAAATTGATCCTACTGTAGGATCAGCTATACCTGGAACTAGATTAAAGTTACCATTATATTTTGATAGTACTACACCAATTTTATTATTGGTTTTATCGAATATATAAGGATTGTATGCGGGCAACGATTTAGGACCCCAAATTAATGGAATGATGGTTTGATCATTACTATTTACATGCCAACCCGGTACAGTATTTGCTTCATTCATTGCAGACTCTAAATTCTTAGTCGGTATCGTCGCACCCTGTGAATTATCTGTAAATGTCCCATTAATGATTTGACCAGTATTTTGTTCATTTACAGCCATCGGATCTGTATTTGTAGTACTAGGAATGTTATCTACTGAACGTTTCCCTCTTCTATGTGGTTGATTAACGTTTGTAGTTTCATGATTATTTTCATTACTAACTACGTCATTAGTTGTTACTTTCTCATTATGATTTGTATTATTTTCAGTGCTATTAATTACATTATTCACTGTACCTTCTTCACGTTCACGGTTAATTGAATGCTCACTTGAAGTATTACTTTCATTATTTCGATTATTTTCATTTGAATTAGATATATTTGTTGACGTTGTTTCACTATGTGGTTGTTCAATATTAGTATTTTGTTTATTAATCGTCGCACTTTCATTCGTTTGTGGCGCACTTGTATTTGTTTCTGCATCATGTGTTGCTGCATGACCAGGATGTGATAAAAACACTACTGTAGCAATTAGCGTTGAAAATGTCCCCACACTAAATTTACGAATACTAAATTTCTGTTTTTTAAAAAGATTCATTATGTTTCCTCCTTGATGTTCTCTCTTGATGTCAATTGTTATAATGAAAATGTTTTATGTATGCTATAGTTGTTACTATCACTTACATAATATTATATTCACACTTAAATATAATATCATAATAAAATTAAAAGTACTACAACTAAATAATATAAAAATATTAAAAATAAGTTAAATTATAAAAAAAACAGCGAAGAATCATAACTTCGCTGTTTTTCTGTATTATTGTTTAAATATCTATAAATCATTATATACTGTCTATTTCAATACCTTCATCGCCCCATGCTTGCATGCCACCTTCAACATTAACTGCATGAATACCTTCATTTTCAAGGTAGTTCGCTACTTTTTCACTACGAACACCTGCAGCACAAACGATGTAGTACGTTTCATTTTTATTAAATTGATTTAAGTTATCAGCAATTTGATCCATTGGAATAGTTTTAGCTCCAGGAATTGTCCCCATTGCAGTTTCTTCATCTGTTCGCACATCGATAATATTTACTGGATTAGATCCTAGTATTTTCTCTTTTAATTGATCTACTGTAATTGATTCCATTATAAAACTCCTCCTTCATTATTTTGCAACGATATTCACTAATTTTTGAGGTACAGCAATAACTTTTTTAATCTCTTTACCTTCTATAGATAGTTTAACATTTTCATTTTGTAATGCTAACTCTTGCATATCTTCTTTAGATAAGTCTTTAGGAATATCGATTTTCGCTCTTACTTTACCATTAACTTGCACTACAATTTCAATCTCATCATCTACAAGTAATGATGCATTATACGTAGGCCAAGGTTGGTACGTAATAGTTTCTTGATTGCCTAAACGTTGCCATAACTCTTCACTAACGTGAGGGGCAATTGGTGCTAACATTTTAACAAATCCTTCTACATAAGGTTTGTAAATGTTATTCGCTTTATAACAATCATTGATAAATACCATCAATTGACTAATTGCCGTATTAAAGTTAAGAGTATCAAAGTCTTCAGTCACTTTTTTAACTGTTTGATTATAAACTTTATCTAATGAATTATCGTTATTTTCAACAATTTTATTAGATAATGACCCATCTTCATTAATGAATAATCTCCATACACGATCTAAGAAACGTCTAGAGCCATCTAACCCATTTTCACTCCATGCTATAGCTGCATCTAATGGTCCCATAAACATTTCATATAGGCGTAATGTATCTGCGCCATGGGATGCTACGATATCATCAGGATTAACAACATTACCTTTAGATTTACTCATTTTTTCGTTGCCTTCACCGAGAATCATACCTTGGTTGAATAATTTTTGGAATGGTTCTTTCGTAGGAACTACACCTAAATCATATAATACTTTATGCCAGAATCTTGAATACAGTAAGTGAAGTACCGCATGTTCTACTCCACCAATATATAAGTCTACCGGCAACCAATGTTTTAATTTCTCTGGATCTGCTAACATATTCTCATTATGTGGATCAATATATCGTAAATAATACCAACAACTACCAGCCCATTGTGGCATAGTATTTGTTTCGCGACGTCCTTTCATGCCTGTTTTTTCATCAACAACATTTACAAAGTCATCAATATTGGCTAATGGTGATTCACCCGTACCAGATGGTTTGATTTGGTCAGTTTCAGGAAGTAATAATGGAAGTTCTTCTTCAGGCACAGTTGTCATCGTACCATCTTCCCAATGAATCACTGGAATTGGTTCTCCCCAATAACGTTGTCTACTAAATAACCAGTCACGTAATTTGTAATTCACTTTTTTCTCGCCAGCACCTTTGGCTTCGAGTAAAGTAATTGCTTTAGAAATTGCTTCTTTATTATCTAGCCCATCTAGTTCGCCAGAATTGATATGTGCACCTTCTCCAGTATATGCTTCTTCTTGAACGTTTCCGCCCTCGATAACTTCAATGATAGGTAAATCAAATTTCTTAGCAAATTCATGGTCTCGCTCATCATGTCCTGGTACTGCCATAACTGCACCTGTACCATAAGTCGATAATACATAATCAGCAATCCAAATTGGAAGTTTCTTACCTGATAACGGGTTAATAGCATACGCCCCAGTAAACACACCTGATTTATCTTTTGCTAAATCAGTACGCTCTAAGTCTGATTTTTTTGATGCTTCTTCTTGATACTGTTTAACCATTTCTTTTTTGTCATCAGTAGTAATTTCATTCACTAACGCATGTTCAGGACTAAGTACTAAGAATGTTGTACCGTAGATAGTATCTGGACGTGTTGTAAACACATCAATAGTGTCATTAGTATTTTCAACATTAAATGACACACGTGCACCTTCAGAACGACCAATCCAGTTTCTTTGCATATCTTTAATTGATTCAGGCCAATCTAATTCATCTAAATCTTCTAATAAACGATCGGCATATTCTGTAATTTTTAATACCCATTGTTTCATCGGACGTCTATATACAGGATGACCTCCACGTTCTGATACACCATCTACAACCTCTTCATTTGATAACACTGTACCAAGTGCCGGACACCAATTTACTGCAACTTCATCTACATATGCGAGTCCTTTATTATAAAGCTGAATAAAAATCCATTGCGTCCATTTATAATATTCAGGATCTGTAGTATTAACTTCTCGATCCCAATCATAACTAAAACCTAGTTCTTGAATTTGACGTTTAAATGTTTGAACATTCTTTTTAGTAAATTCTCTAGGATCATTCCCTGTATCTAACGCGTACTGCTCAGCGGGTAATCCAAAGGCATCCCAACCCATTGGATGTAATACATTATATCCTTGCATACGTTTATAACGAGAAATAATATCCGTTGCAGTATATCCTTCTGGATGTCCTACGTGTAATCCCGCACCAGATGGATATGGAAACATATCTAATGCATAGAATTTTTTTTGACCTAAATTATCGTTTGCTTTGAATGTTTTATTCTCAGCCCAATAATTTTGCCATTTCTTTTCAATCTCTTTGTGATTATAACCCAAAGTATTTTCCTCCTAATAAAAATAAAACACCTCAAACTATTACTTTTGACAGGGACGACTTTCTTTAGCCGCGGTACCACCCTCATTCACATTTTACATGTGCACTTTATAATAGTAAGAGATGTTTTAAATTCAATTAATTAACGGTAAGTTCACTTAATTCTTAACGCTAGTTTGCACCACCACTAGCTCTCTTTAGAAAAGTATTTAAGTTACTACTCCAATACAGTTTAATATTATGAGATTCGTAACCTAATTGCAAGTGGTTCATCATATTTTATATGTTTAATTTTCAAGTTGTCTTTCAACGATTTTCATGTTGTGATTGTTTCGGTAGACCCTTATCAAAAATAGATAAGAAAAACATTCCTATTAATAAAAGAATGATCATTCCTATGAACATTGCACTCATATTGAATGTATCTACCAATATACCCCCGATTAGAGGACCAAATGCTTTTCCCACAGTTGATGCAGAATTTACTACACCCTGATATTGACCTTGCTTACCTTGTGGCGCTAAATAATTGGCAATCGTTGGTACTGCAGGCCATACAAACATTTCACCAAAAGTAAGAATAATCATTCCTATTAAGAAGACGGTAAATTGTTCTGCAAAACTTGTAACAAAGAATGACAACATAAAAATTAAAATACCAACAAACATTTGATATTTTAAGTTTCCTTTTAACAAACGAATGACTGGTCTAATTAATGGTTGTGCAACTAAAATCATAATTCCATTTACCGTCCACAATACACTATATTGAGACATTGAAATATTAATTTGTTGCGTAAATGAGGCTATTGTTGTTTCCCATTGAATGTATCCAATCCAACAAATACTAAACATGGCACATAATAATATTAAAGCTATAAAACGTTTTTTATTTTCTTTACTTTGGATATCTAGACTATCTGGTGATTTCACTTTAGCATGGTATTCTAAATTAAATTGCGTAAAGGCTACAATTCCAAATAATACGTACATGATTAAATTAGCTAAGAAGATAAAATTAAAGCTAAATTCAGCAACGAAACCTCCCATTGCAGCTCCAGCAGCAACACCTATGTTTTGAGCTAAGTAGATAGCATTAAAAGTTGTTCTGCCACCATTAGGCCAAACGGCACCAGCCATTGCGTAGATTGCTGGAACAATCATTCCTCCACCAAAACCAAGTAGCACTAACCAAACTGCATACCACGGCCATCCATGAAAGAAATTAAGTAATGTTGTACTAAGCAAACAAGTAATAGTACCTATCATGATTGTACGGTAACCACCTAACTTATCGAACAACGTTCCACCTAGTAAGTTACCAACTACCATTCCAAAAGAATTAATCATTAGAACAATCCCAGAAACTGTCAAGCTTTTTCCTAATTCTTCTTTCATATAAATCGTATTTAAAGGCCATAAAAAGCTAGAACCAGTTATATTTAATGCCATTCCTATAACTAGCCACCATACTGATCTAGGTATATTCATAATTTTTAAGTCCTCTCTTTATATTTTTATCGAACTATAATAAACACTATAACATTAAAATATGTTAAAATCTTTACTTAGAACTAAGTTAGATAGAAAGGATAATGTGTTATGGGTAAGTATTTCCCGTATGCCTTTGAAAATAAACGATATCATACATGGAATTACCATTTAAAAAATAAATTCGGACAGAAAATTTTTAAAGTTGCTCTAGATGGCGGATTTGACTGTCCAAATAGAGACGGTACTGTCGCACATGGCGGTTGTACGTTTTGTTCAGCAGCTGGTAGTGGTGACTTTGCAGGAAATAGAGCCGATCCAATTGAAGTACAATTCCAACAAATTAAAGAACGAATGCATGAAAAATGGAGTGAAGGTAAATATATTGCTTACTTCCAAGCATTTACAAATACCCATGCACCTGTAGAAGTTTTAAAAGAAAAATATGAACCTGTGTTAAAAGAAGAAGGAGTTATTGGTTTATCTATCGCTACACGTCCAGATTGTCTGCCAGATGATGTGGTTGAATATTTAGCTGAACTAAATCAACGTACTTATTTATGGGTGGAACTTGGTCTTCAAACAGTTCATCAGAAAACCTCTGATTTAATTAATCGTGCGCACGATATGCAAACGTATTACGAAGGTGTAGCTAAATTGCGTAAACATAATATTAACGTATGTACACACATTATTAATGGCTTACCAGGTGAAGATTATCATATGATGATGGAAACAGCACGAGAAGTGGCACAAATGGATGTGCAAGGTATTAAAATCCATTTATTACATTTACTTAAAGGTACACCAATGGTCAAACAATACGAAAAAGGTATGCTTGAATTTATGACTCAAGAAGATTATACAAACTTAGTGTGTGATCAACTTGAAATCCTTCCGCCAGACATGATTATTCATCGTATTACTGGAGATGGACCGATTGATTTAATGGTAGGACCAATGTGGAGTGTTAACAAGTGGGAAGTTCTCAATGAAATAGATGATGAATTAGCACGTCGTGAATCTTATCAAGGTAAGTTTTACACATCTAATACTAAGGTGAATTCATGAAATTAGAACGTATTCTTCCTTTTGCTAAAACACTTATTAATCAACATATTCAAGATGATAGCATTGTTATTGATGCTACGTGTGGTAATGGAAATGACACCCTATTTTTAGCAGAACAGGTTCCAAATGGCAAAGTGTTTGGTTTCGATATACAAAAAGAAGCTATTGAACATACAAAAGAAAAAATAGCATCCTTTAAACATGTTACGTTGATACATGATGGACATGAAAATATCTTAAATGATATACCAAGTGATGTCATCGGAAACGTGAATGCAGCTATTTTCAATTTGGGATATCTGCCTAAAGGTGATAAAACTATTGTTACTAAACCTGAAACAACTATTCAAGCTATTGAAAGTATTTTTAAACTATTAAGTACAGAAGGTATTATTGTACTAGTAATTTATCATGGACATAAGGAAGGACAAATCGAAAGAGATGAATTATTAAAATATCTCGAAAACTTTGATCAAAGTAAAGCACACATATTAAAATATCAATTTATCAATCAAGTTAATCATGCACCTTTTATATGTGCGATTGAAAAACGCTAAATTTTAAAACCCATAAATTAAAACATCAAATCGTAGTTTTAATTTATGGGTTTTTTATATTAAACGCTCATCAATGAATTCAAACTATTTTCTAAAGATTCATATTTTCTTTTAATAATAGTAGTAATAAAATCTAATAATTCATTTCTATATTTATTTTTTTCTTCATTAAAATGGATAATAACCGTACGTTCGTCGTCAATGGGACGCTCTTTGTAAACCCAATCAGATTGAACTAAATTATTATACGTTCTTGTTCGTTTATATGACTTGATATTAACATATTGATCCATCTCTTTTAATGTCATAGGCCCCTTTTCCCATAACGTTAATAAAATAAGTACTTCTTCTTTATTTAAATGATACTTCTCATAAATAATTCTAAATATAGAATCTATATCCTTCAATAATTTCTCTAATTTCAATACCATGGATACCGTTTCTTTTTTTTGTAATTTCATAATTCATTCCCCTTGATCTCTCATATTATGTATAATAATTATAATTCAATTTATTATTAAGTTTATACGATTTGGCGTTTTTAAAAATTCAATACAATTTATTTTTCAATAATATATCAACTATATTTTTTAATTCAACATTTATATTATAAATCTAATACTAAATTCATCCAATTTATAAAAAGTAATTGGTAGTTATAATTCTACTTATATTGTAATTTTAACTCATTTATAATATTATCACCATATTTTTGATATAGAATAGGCTCGTAGATCCCTGTCTTCTACGAGCTATTTTTATAGGTTTTTAAAAAATTATCTTATATTTCCTCAATGTCTTCTTCTTGTACAATAAATCCCATTGTATTTACACTATTATTCAAGAAAGTTAATATATATCTCATGACTTGATCTCGTTCAGGTTCATTGTGAATCTCATGATAAAACCCTTTCCACGCTTTAAAATAAAATTCATCTGCAAGAAATTGTTGTTTTAAAATATCTATTGAAGACGTTTCTAAGATTTTATCTTCAGTACCATACATTAATAAAGTGGGTAACGGTTTGATATCTTTAATATGTTGTGATGTGTCTCTCATTGTTTCATTAATAATGTTAAACCATTTGTAAGATACTTTCTTTAACATCAATCCGTCATGATTTGTCTCATCAATCACTTCTGAATTACGAGTTAAATCTTCATAATCTATTCCTAATTTAAATTGTGTATCTTTTGAGCTCTTTCCAATATTAGATATAAACATATTTTTTCGTGTTTTATAATTTTTCTTTAATTCAAGCATTGGAGAGAGTAGTAATATGCCTTCAATAGGTAGTTCAGTCTTTTCAAGTAAATTGAGAATAATTAAACCACCTAATCCAACACCCATAACAAATGTTGGTAATTTGTATTCGTTTGCAATTTTTATCCATTCAACTAACTGTTCATGATAAATTTCAAATCGTTGCAGTTGACCTCTGTTAGCTCGTGAAGTTTGACCTTGTCCAGGTAAATCACCCATAATTACGTGATAACCATTACGTCTCAACATCGTAATCACATACGCATATCTACCAGTGTGTTCTAACATATTATGTACTATGATGATTACGCCTTTAGCGTCATGTTCTGTTTCCCACTTCCACATATTTTTGAATCCTCTCTAATTGAATGTTTATCAAATGTATTATATCAAATTATACCTTTAATTGTTGTTAAACAGTATTTAGATTTTCTTAATTTATGACTAATGAATTTAAACGGATGTTATCTTCGGTATGTAAACGCTTTCTTAAGCAATATATTCATGCTAAACTTGTTATAGAGATAGATAAGAGTGGGATGGAGGAATAGATATGTCTTTATTCAGAGATTTTTTCATAACATTATCAAATAGTACATATTTAAATGAAATGGCTAAAAAAATCGGACCGACTATGGGTGCTAATAGAGTTGTTGCGGGTAATACTATAGAACAACTCATTGATACGATTGAATGTTTAAACGCTAAACATATTGATGTTACTGTAGATAATCTTGGAGAATTTGTTAATAATAAAGCAGTAGCGACTCAAGCTAAAAATGAGATTCTTGAGATAATGGAAGCTATTAATAAATATCAAGTGAGTGCACATATGTCGGTGAAAGTGAGTTCATTAGGCGGTGAATTTGATACCGAGTTAGCCTACCAAAATTTAAGAGAAATTTTATTAAAGGCTAATACCTATGATGATATGCATATTAATATTGATATGGAAAAATATAATAGCTTATCACAAACATTACAAATTTTAGACAGATTAAAAGGGGAATTTAGAAATGTCGGTACAGTTATTCAAGGATACCTTTTTGAGGCAGAAAAATTAATTGATAAGTACCCAGAATTACGATTAAGACTGGTCAAAGGTGCTTATAAAGAAAATGATACGATTGCTTATCAAAGTAAAAAAGATATTGACAAAAATTATATAAATATTATTGAAAAACGTTTACTTAACGCCAAAAACTTTACGTCAATTGCCACACATGATGATAAAATCATTAACCATGTTAAACAATTTGTAAAAGATCATCATATTGAAAAAAACACTTTTGAATTTCAAATGTTGTATGGTTTTCGTAATGAATTAGCAGAAGAGATTGCTAGACAAGGATATCACTTTACCGTTTATGTTCCATATGGCAATGACTGGTTTGCTTATTTCATGCGTCGCCTGGCTGAGAGACCTCAAAACCTTTCCCTTGCCTATCAAGAATTTATTTCAACAGAAGCACTTAAAAAAATTGGCTTAGTTAGTGGACTAGCTTTAGGAACACTTACATTAGTATCTGGTGTTGTGAAATTACTACAACGTTGAAATACAGAGCGTCTCGATAATCCATAAAATTATCGAGACGCTCTACATTAATTAAAACTGTTTAAGTAAATTTGCCATTTCAATTGCACTTACTGCCGCTTCTGCACCTTTATTACCTGCTTTCGTACCCGCTCTTTCAACTGCTTGTTCAATACTTTCAGTTGTTAAAACACCGAAAATGACTGGTGTATTCGTAACATCATTTGCTTTTGATACGCCTTTAGCAACTTCATTACAAACATAGTCATAATGAGATGTTGCACCTCTAATGACACAGCCTAAAGTAATCACTGCATCATAATCATTTTTTTGCGCTAATTTTTTAGCAACAAGTGGAATTTCAAATGCACCTGGTACATATGCAACATCAATGTTATCTTCATCTACACCATGTCTTACTAATGTATCTTTCGCTCCATCTAATAAACGGTTGGTAATAAAATCATTAAATCTACTCACTACTATTGCAACTTTTAAATTTGTACCGACTAATTTACCTTCAAAATTCATTCTAGATTCCTCCTAAATAAGATGTCCCATTTTCGATTTTTTTGTTTCCATATAATGATGATTATGTTCCGTTTCTGGCACAATAATTTCTGTACGCTCTGCAACTTTTATACCATAATCTTCCAAGCCTTCAAATTTCTTAGGATTATTACTTAATAAATTAACTTGTTGAACGTTAAAATATTTAAGAATTTGAGCAGCTATATGATAATCTCTTAAGTCTTCATCAAAACCTAATGCTAAG
The DNA here is from genome assembly GCF_004365845.1 of Staphylococcus sp. AtDRG32. NCBI lineage: Bacteria > Bacillati > Bacillota > Bacilli > Caryophanales > Staphylococcaceae > Staphylococcus > Staphylococcus sp. AtDRG32. The sequence continues at coordinate 51,834 of NZ_SODE01000008.1, read as the reverse complement.
TTTGCAGTAACCGTATCATGTCCTTGCTCAATTAATTCATAAGCTTTTAGTTTATTCATTAAACCAATGCCTCTACCTTCTTGTGGTAAATAAATAATTAATCCGCCATGATCATTTATATATTTCATTGATGCTTCTAATTGAGCGCCACAATCACATCGTTGACTGTGGAAAATATCACCTGTTAAACAAGCAGAATGTAGTCTTACATTTTCAGTTGTACGTGGTTCTCCTTTGCCAAGTACAACAATATCTTCATGTGTATATTGAGATTGGAAACCGTACATTTTAAAATTACCAATATCCGTTGGCATTTTTACAGTTGCTTTAAGTTCAATACCTTCGCTTTCTTGTTTACGACGATAATTAACTAAACTTTCAATTGTAATCATTTTTAATTGATGTCGCTCTTTAAATTGTTGTAATTCATTACCTTTTGCCATCGTACCATCGTCATTCATTATCTCACATATAACTCCAGCAGGTGCAGCACCTGTTAATTTAGCTAAATCTACAGCAGCCTCCGTATGTCCTGGTCTAACTAATACACCTTTTTCCTTAGACACTAAAGGAAATAAATGTCCGGGTTTATGGAAACTTTCTGGTTTAGAATCAGGATTAATTAACGCTTTCGCTGTTGCTGTACGGTCAAATGCACTAATTCCTGTAGTAGTAGAGATATGATCGATACTTACAGTGAAATTTGTACCGTAGTCATCTGTATTACCATCAACCATAGTTTTAAGATTTAGACGTTCAGCAATCTGCGAACTTATAGGAGCGCAAATTAATCCACGCGCTTCTTTGGCCATATAATTAATGGTATCGTCTTTCATCCATTGAGTGACCGCAATTAAGTCACCTTCATTTTCACGATTTTCATCATCTACTACAATAATACTATCGCCATTTCTTAATGCTTCTAACGCTTCTTCAATGCTATCGAATTTCATTTAAGCCCCTCCTAAAAACCATATGCTTTTAATTTATCAACTGACAAATCAGATTTATTTTTACCAACTATACTTTCAACATATTTAAATAATACATCTGTTTCAAGATGCACTTCATCGCCCATCTTTTTGTTAGAAAGAATCGTTGAACGTCTTGTTTCAGGAATAAGATGGATATCAAAACTATGTTGATGCAAGTCAAAAATTGTTAAACTTACGCCATCAACAGTAATAGAACCTTGCTTAACCATTTGTTTGATAACCGAGTCAGATGCCTTAATAGATACAATGCGTGAATTAGGCGTTTCTCTGATATTTATAATTGTTCCTTTTGCATCTACATGACCTAATACAAAATGTCCTCCGAAACGTCCACTACCTGACATTGCTCGTTCAAGATTGACTTCATCATTTTCTTTAATATTAGCTAAATATGTTTTATTTTCAGTACCTTTAATCACTTGGACAGAAAATTGATTTTGTTTAAAATCAATGACTGTTAAACACGCACCATTTACGCTTATAGAATCACCAATATGCATATCTTCTATGATTTTTTGACATGAAATATCTAATGTCCTTACGGATTGTTGAGTGCGAATACTTTTTACAGTACCTATTTCTTCAACGATACCTGTAAACATTTATCTTCACTTCTTTCGCAGTGTCATTTTAATATTTTGTTGAATAGACTCGGTAGAAATCACTTCAAATTGTGGCGCATCAGCTAAATCAATGACATTATCAGTTTGATAAAATTGATTTTTTCCAATACCGCCTATTATTTTCGGGGCATAATAAATAATAAGATGGTCTAAATAATTAGATTGGAGAAATTCTGAAGTTATTTGAGGTCCAGCTTCTACTAATAATCTGCCGACACCTCTTTGATATATATCAGATAAAATAGATTTTAAATTACATGTTTCTAAATATATTATTTTTATATGATGACTTGGACTTTTTAGTTCATGATTTTCAGTATAAATCCAAATTTCACTTAATTGATCGTGAAATATCTGTTTTGAATAATCAATTTGGCCTCGCTTAGATAGTATGATTCTTATTGGATGTTTACCCTCTTGAATACGTGTTGTATATTGTGGATTATCCGCTTCAATCGTTCCATTACCAGTTAATACTGCGTCATGAGTATGTCTTAAACGATATACATCTTGTTTTACAGCTTTATTCGTAATCCACTGACTTTGTCCACTATCAGTCGCTTGTTTACCATCTAACGAAGTCGAGACTTTTACTGTAATTTCAGGGATTTTCTGTTGTTTTGCTTTGAAGAAATCCTCATACAAAGCAAAGGCTTCTTCTGAATATTGATACTCAACTTCAATACCTGCTTTTTCAAGAATGATATCTCCCTCAGAAGATAACGTCGTATCTTTTACAGCATAAATCACTTTACTAAGCCCATGTTCAATAATTTTATTCACACAAGGTGGTGTTGATCCATAATGTGTACAAGGTTCAAGAGAAATATAAATTGTGCCGCCTTTTGCTTTATCTTGTGCCATATCTAAAGCCTGAACTTCCGCATGTTTCTCTCCTTGCTTTAAATGTGCACCTAGTCCCACAATACGCCCATCCTTCACAACAACTGAGCCAACAGGAGGATTAACTCCAGTTTGTCCTTCCACCATTTGTGCTAATTGAATTGCATATTTCATAAATTCACTCAATTTATCACCTCTAAAAAAACCCCATACCTGTTTCACAGGCATAGGGCATGTATATATACTTAAATAAGCGTACTACAATTTTTATATTGTGCATGCTTATACATCATTCAGTAATGATGTGATTGATTCTTCCTCCCATCCAGACTTTTACTGTCGGCTCTAGAGTCTCACTAGATCAGCCACTTAATAAATTAAGATTAAGTGGGTCGCAGGCTTAATCACTGCCGGTTGGGAATTACACCCTGCCCCGAAAGAATACGTATGAAATTGTGATTAAATTTGAGTCATTGTAGTTTAGTGCTACATATATCATCTTACATTTATTTTTGGAAAATTACAAATAAAGAATTTCAATTTGATTTTTAAATTTAACTCTTAAAGAGACATTTATTCATTATTGTGTAAAGCATTATGCTTTATGATCAAATTCTTTTCGAATTTCATATAAGTAATCCACTGCACTTACCGCTTGATTAACAATCATTTTTACTCCATTACGCAATTTATTTACTCCATTAGTGATTTGTCCAATAGCAATCATATTATTTAAAGTACCATATCTTGGACTAATCACCTGATTTGTTTCTGGGATAATTTGTATTCCACCCATAGGATGAGCTTGAATAATTTGTCGATTTTGAAGATTTAAGATAAATTGATCATCTTCATCTAAATCTTTTAAATGTGTTTTAGAACCTGTTGCATTAATAATAATATGATGTGGATACCATTGTTCATCATGTTTGAATTTTAAATTAAATATTCCATTTTTATGTACCACATCTTCTATATCCTTTCTAATCACTAATGAACCATCTTTTATTAATTGCTTGATGAGTTTTGCAGTTCTTGGAGGCATAGGATTTGAGTTAAGTTGAATAATTTTAGTGAAACGTTTATCGAATTCAATTTGATCTTGACGACTAAAACTATTCCAAATCCAATTTAAATTTTCTTTGACATTCTCTATTAATGTTTGGAATATACCTATCTCATTAGGATGTTCTAAATCATAATTTAAATCTTTAATCGTGTCCCCTGTTCGGCGATGAACCAATTTCTGTAAATCAATACCATTTAATTCACACTCTTCTTTAAATAAATCGAATGCTTTCTCTAATGGTACATTTCCAAAGTACTTATCTTTAATATCATTAAATTTAGATTTCGTTAAATATTGAAACTCAATTTTTTTCATGTTTCCTCTTACGCTAGGTAATTGAGCAGAACGACTCGTCATTGTGATAGGTAGTTTAGGGTGATGAAACGCTACATAACGCACTACATCTAAACTAGCTAATCCTGTTCCAATAATAGCAATATCATCAGATTCTTGTACATCATCTAAAGTATTATATGTAGGGTAAGGAGTTTGAATATAACCTTTTATGCCTTTTAAATGATAAGGGTCGTGATATGATAAAGTACCTATAGTTAAAAATATGTAATCATATACTTGACAATGCTTCATATCTTTAGACGTACAGACATAATATTTCAATGTGGTTTCATCTATATTTGAATTAATGAAGACTTCTTGTACTGGTTGTTTAATAACTGTAAGGTTATCATATAATGTCTCATAATTTGATAAGTATGATTTCATATAATGGCCAAAAACAAATCTTGGTAAATACTTTGGATTTTTAAACGTAAAATCAGATTGTGTTTGATACCATTTCCAAAACTCTTCATCATCATCTAGATTTAAACTCATATTTTTAGTGGGTAAGTTAATTAATAATTGACTACTATCATTTTGAAAAGGAACACCTTGCCCCATATTAAATTCATTATCGTAGACATCGACTTTTAATTGCTTAAAGTCTTTATGTTTAACGAGTTGTCTAAGTACACTCACACCTGCTGTACCCATACCTATAATTGCTACTCGCATATTTAACATCATCCTTTTATATATTTGTATTATGTTGAATATTATCATATTATACCAATACGATTCTCGACTTCAAAACGTTTCACTATTAACACGATTATCCATTTCAAAGCATAAATAACCATGTGTAACTATGTTAAAATTTAAATATTGAGGTGACTAAACAATGAAATTTTTATTAAAAACATTAATTGTTTTTATCATTGGATTTACTTGGGCTTCAAGAAAAAACAAAGCAGAATAAATAAAAAAACCAACATCATCTAATTAAAAAGATAATGTTGGTTTTTATTTTGATTATTGATGTTTTTGATCATCTTTATAAACATACAACTTGAAGTATTTACCTTCAGTTTTCATTTCTTTATAGAAATCAGCAATAATTTCCGCATTACTTTCAGCCCATTTAATATCAGTCGCATATTGATGTTCACCAGGATTCATAGGATTCCATCTCATGCTATATAATGTGTTTTGATCATCGTGAGATAGGAAGTGTTTATGAATAAAATCTGCGCCACCTTTAATTGCTTTCTCTGGTGTATCCCAACCATGTTTTTTCGCATATTCAGCACCTGTTTTGATTGGATCTTCATCTAAAGCTCCAACACCATAAAAATTATAATATTTTTTACCATCAATATTTACACCATTCGCCAGTTCACTTTTTACTGAACCTGTTTCTAATAATGCGTGAGAAATTAAATAGACTTCATTGACACGTTTTTCTTTTGCAGCATTTACAAAAGCATCAGTATGTTTCAATAGTGTAGGTCGATCGAACAACATACGTTTGATACGATTTTTATCAATACCTTGATATTTAGATAAATCTAAAAATTGATATCTTTGTTTATCATCATCGATAAATTTACTGCTGTCCATTGCAACTTTAATTTCACTTGCTGATGCATCTCTCCATGCATTATTATTTTTATTCGATACTTGTTGACTTGTATAGTTATCTATTTGTTTTGCAGCAGCTTTATCAAGCGTGACGTTCACATGCTGAACTTTCTCTACTTCATTTACTTTTTTGAAAAATATCTGATCAGAAATCATTGAGAAAAAAATGAAGCCAGCTGCTACTAAAATAATAAGTAACCCTATTAGGCCTATAATAGAACCTTTTCTGTGCTTTGTCATATTCACACCTCTTAGGTTAATGTTGTAATTTCATTTATAGAAAAGTCTTCCATGATAATAAATTTTAACATTTTTAATTCTCTTAAACAATTTTATAATTATAATGTTACATATTCATAAAATAAAAGTAACAAAATTGAAATTTAACAAAAAAATAAAAGTAATGAAATACTCAACATTTCATTACTCAATGATTTTTATCTATTAAATAAATATAGTTATTTGTAGTAAGGTTAACATATTTAATTATTCGTTATTTCTTTTATAATCCATCATAATAAAACTGACAGCTTGCGATCTATTTTTATAATAATATTGATTTAAATCAATCGTCCCTTCAATATCACCATCACGATACATCATTTCATTTGTAAAATTATTTATCATTACAAATTCAGAACGATCTCTAATAACGTCTAAATCATCATGTCTTGCAAAAAAGTGCTCAAGATTTAAATGTGCGTAATCCAACTTCATACCTCCTATATTTTATTGTACAAATGTCGAATATTAATCTTACAAACTTGTTAAAGCTATATATCATCCAATCCAACGATTCTATGTTTACTATTTAACACCTATTTATTAAATTAAGCAAATGAAAATTCACGATACCTCATGTAGAATTTATACATCCGGAAATATTGTTTATGTACATAACTAAGGAGAAAGAATAAATATTTCAGATTTTAGTTCATTACACATAAAATATCATAAGATGATTCATCATTTGTTAAGACAATACCGTATCACTTATAATTATGATGAATTTTATCAACTATTATTAATAAAATTGTGGGAAATCTCCAAAATTTATAACCCATCTTCCTCTGTATCTTTGTCCTCTTTTATCTATCAGCGATTAAAGTTTTATCTTATTGATCTTTTTAGAAAGGAGCAATTGAAGATTGATTGCCTAGATATTGCAGCGTTACCTCATTCTTTAACTTATACATTGAAAGATGAATCTTTTTTTAATGATTTCAAATATATTTTAAATTCAAATGAATATCAATGGCTGATATATTATCTTCATGGATACAAACAATATGAAATCGCTAAAAAGATGAATGTCTCAGACACTACAATTAAAAAATATAAATCTTCTGCCCGTATCAAACTTCAGCAATATTATTTAGAAGGTGATTGGCATGTTACCTCATAATACTTTCGATTTGTTATACATTCAAACTTTAGAAGGTTCAACAATTCAGACTAAATGTTGTTTTAAAACATATGAAATGATTCTACCATTTCATATTAAAAAGATAGTCATATACTATCTAGAACAATTTAATAAATCATATACGCAACAACTTAAATTAGCTAAACGCTTATTATCTATCAATAAACTAGTTCCTATTTATATTTCTAAAGACATCATTTTATTTCCAATCAAACATCAACGCGCACCCATACAAATATATTTTAATGCTCAACGTATTATTGGATTAACGTCTTCTCAAAATAAAACCATTATTATCTTTGATAATTCAGTTCAATGCATAGTCGATGAGCCTTACATTTTAGTTTATAAAAAATGGCAAGAAAGTATTCTATTAGCCTATTTAATTAATAAGACGACTTCTTTTCATTAAACTTATATTCAAGTAATCTTTTAGTAAACAAAGCAGTCACAAATCTTATGAGATACAAACTGAGAATCAAACTAATAATGGCAAAAACTAAGATTAATACACGATAGATTAAACTTAATTCTGCTTTAGGATTTATAAATTGATTGACTACTGCTAAACTTGCGATAAATCCAGCTAAAAACCATCCTAGTAATAGGATGTATGCGAGAACAAATAATATAATTAATAAGAACAAATATCCATTTGAAAAATGTTTATTTCGAAAGATATGAACCTGTAAAAATTGATTAGCAAAACGAGTAGGTTTCATAAATTTCTGTTCTGCATTATTAAATGAAGCATTATTTTGTTCAAAAGTATGTTCTAATAATTGCTTTTCTTTTTTATTTAAAAACCACAATTGTTTTCTTACTTTTTCTCTAAAAGCAGTTTCCTCCATAACTTAATTCCTTTCTATTTAATTATATTCATAAATTTTAACTGAACACCGATTTTAAAACAAACTCAATAAAAAAGAAAGATACAACTCAAGATACTTTATTACTCCTTCTCTTTGATATTCATATAACACTAAAACCGAGTCTAAGACATGTTTGTAGTCTTAGACTCGGTTGGTCATAATTTAGATATAGTGATTTTATAATATAGATAGTCCAGAACTTTTAATATCTTTTGCAAATCCTTGAACTGTATCTACTGGCAATTCATTAATATCGCGTCCAAGATTATTGTTAACTTTCTTAACAACATCTGATGGACAAGTGATAATATCGGCGCCAATTTCATTAGCTTGAATAACATTGAACACTTCACGGCAACTTGCCCATAATAATTTAACACCATGTTTACTATGTGCGACTTTTACAGATTCTTTCATTAAAGGAAGTGGATCTACACCCGTATCAGCAATACGCCCCGCAAAGACAGAGATATATGTAGGTACACTTTCGGTCACTGCTTCTGTAATAGCTTTAACTTGTTCAATTGTATAAACAGCAGTTACATTTAAACGAACATGATCAGCTGATAATTTTTTAATTAATTCAATTGTAGATTCACCTTTTGAGTTCACAATTGGAATTTTTACAAACACATTGTCACCATATTGCTTTAAAATTTCTGCTTCTTTCTCCATTGTGTCTAAATCATCTGAGAATACTTCAAATGATATAGAAGCATCAGGAATTTCACGTACTGCTTCTTCTGCAAAAGCTTTATAATCTGTTACACCTGCTTTTGCCATTAAGCTAGGATTTGTTGTAAAACCATCTACTTCTTTATTTTTGTATGCAGCTTTCATTTGTTCGATATCTGCACCATCAGCAAATACTTCTACATTTAATTGAGTCATAAAATCTTCCCTTCTCATTTATATTACGAATATAGCTTGCTTTATGAAAAGACACCATATGTATAATTATTTTTTATGTACAGTATGTTTTACTATTTCGTTATGTTATTTATATCATGCTTTTTTTGTGTATGCGAATGTTTTGCTTTGAATTTTCTGAAAATTAAAACCTTATGATAAAGGTACTATTAAAAATGAAATTAAATGTGGTAATATTATTTAATGATATAAATCGGAGGTATGTTATGTCTAAATCAAAAAAATATTTATATATATCAGTGATTCTTTTAATTATTAGCTTTTATTTTAATACATTTAATCCTTTATTAAGTATTCAATTTAAATCAATAAAAAATTTATTAATTGCATGTAGTATTGTAAATGTTATCATCCTTATTGCTTCAATTATATTTTCTGATAAAGCAATTAAACATTTAAATTATAAAAATAAAGATTGGATTAAGACTGCTTCTAAAATATTACCTTATGTCATATTAGTAGTAATTTTGTTCCATATTTTTGCTTCTGTTACAACATTTGGCATTTTTTCATAATCAAATACGCATAAAATGTTATATAAAGGTGAGTATACTATGCAATATTTAACCGTGTTTATAGGTGGTATGTTGGGCGCTTTATTAAGATTTTTGTTTTCCTTTATAAATCAGAGTAGCATCTTTCCAATTGGCACATTGATAGCTAACCTGTCAGGTGCTTTTCTTATGGGTTATCTATCTGTAGTAATGATTAAATTATTTAAAGATCATCCTAAAATTAAAAAAGGTATTACAACTGGTTTTTTAGGCGCTTTAACAACCTTTTCAACATTTCAATTTGAGTTAGTCACATTACTTTACAGCCATCATATTATCTTAGCTGTGGTTTATGCGTTTATGAGTTATTGCTTTGGTGTTATCTTGTGCTGGATAGGTATGAAATTAGGAGGTCTTACATCTTGATACAAGCTCTTTTAATTATGATTGGCGGTGGTTTTGGCGCTGTCGTTAGAGCATGGCTAACTGATGTCACTAAATCCAAATGGTCTACTTCAATACCTATTGCTACTTTAATCGTCAACTGGATGGGAAGTTTTCTCATTGGTTTAACGACTGGGCTCTCTATTCACTTAAACTGGATACATATGTTTTTTATTACCGGATTTTTAGGAGGTTTAACGACATTTTCAACCATGTCTTATGAGCTTGCGCAATGTCTAACACCGTCTTTCAAACTTTTTAAATTTATGATGTATTCTCTATTGCAATTTGTTATAGGATTTATTGCTTGTTGGATTGGTTTTATAATATAACAAAAAGGTGAACTGTGTAGTAAATTAACCTACAAGTTCACTCTTTTTTAATTAAATTGATTAACCTTCAAATGTATCTGGATCAGGTCCTATACGTTGATCTTTATTTAAATCATCAATTCGTTTCATTTGATCTGCTGATAATTCAAAATCAAATACATCTATATTTTCTTCAATTCTGCTTGATGTAACTGATTTGGGAATAACGACGACATTATGTTGCATATTCCATTTAATAATAACTTGTGCTGCTGTTTTATTAACTTCTTTACCAATTTCATTTAACGTTTCATCGTTTAAAATTTGAGCATTCATAAATGGTGACCAAGATTCCATATAAATATTTTGCGCTTCTAAATATTTTCTAAGTTTTTCTTGAGTAAAGTATGGATGAAATTCTACTTGGTTAATGACTGGTTTAATTGAAACTTGTGCTAATAATGCTTCAAAATGATCTGGATTGAAATTACTAACTCCAATGTTTTTAACTCTATTATCTTTATATAAATCTTCCATACCTTTCCATGTATCAATCATTACGGCTTCATTTGTCCCTGGCCAATGTACTAAATATAAATCTAAATAATCTAACCCAAGTTTTTGGATACTAGTTTCGTAGGCTTGAGCCACATTTTCACGTCCGAAATCTTCGAAAAATAATTTTGATGTTACGAAAATATCTTCTCTATTTAAACCTGTTGATTCTAATCCTTCTTTGATACCTTGGCCTACTTGTTCTTCATTTCCATATACTTTAGCAGTATCTATGCTACGATACCCAGATTCAATGGCATGTTTAACTGCTTCTTTACAAGTATCGTCGTTTTCTACTCGAAATGTTCCAAGTCCTAACATTGGCATGTGATTTCCATTATAGAATTCAATATAGTCCATTTTACTTCCTCCTTTAAAAATAACTATTCTGTATATACCCTAAAAGTATATTTATGAACATCGCTTGTAATAAAAAAAGTACCATCAAAATTTTAAATTTTGATGGTAGCCTCTCTTAGTTAAATGATTCAATTTTATCCATAATATTTTGTAATTCATCGACATTATATTGAATACGTCCATGGAATACAAATTTGTTAAAGAATTCGTCAAGTTGTTCAGGACCAACTAAAACCTTAACACTTGAGCTTTGTGAATAGTTTGAAATCGTTACGTCTTTATCATGTTTAGGATTAAAATATAAAATTGATGTTGGCTTATATTTAAGTCCTAATTCTGTTTGTAAATCTGTAGCTAAATTCTCAATTGCAGAAAGTTGATCAGAATAATTAATAAATGATAGTTTCGAATGATTATCTTCATGTTGATCAAGCACTAACGTTTGAGGCGCTTGTGTGTTTAAATCAAGTGTATCAAATACTTGCTTCAGCATTGGTAATTCTTGAAATTGTGCGCCGCTAATTCCATTATACACATGACCTTTTAATAATTGTGAATCAATGATATATAACCCAGTTCTAGTAAGCACAAGATGACTAATGCGTTGAATATTATTAAACTCATTACTTGGTAAAAATATATTAGCCATTATATGCATATCTTCACGTCTAATACGTTTTTCTTTAACTAAACGGTCTCTAATACCAATGAGTCTCATATCAGTCACGTATTCACTTTTATTTTTAGAAAATAATTTCAAAGCATCAATTTCACGTTCTTTTCCATTAACTGTAGCTTCAAATTCTTCTTTTTGTTTCGTTACTTGTTTTTTATTTTCAATACGTTCTTTTTCAAGTGCTTCCTCATGTGAAGATTTGAGTTGTTGTTCCTTGAGATTGTATTCTTCACTCGCTTTGTGTTTCATATTATTTTTACTTTTCAAGGCAACTAAAAATAGAATAAAACATATAATCGCTATGATTATCGCTACAATTAAACCAATCTCAATCGGTCCAAATGAATTCATTAGATAACGCTCCTTTTAAACTGTCAATATCTATCTATTATAATAGAAATAGACGATAATTTCGAGGTTTAACCTAATTGATTGATGTATATCCTACATTATTTTTGAACGGCATCTTTTAGGACATTCACTTTATCTAATTTTTCCCATGGTAACAATACATCAGTACGACCAAAGTGTCCGTATGCAGCTGTTTGTTTGTAAATAGGATGTTTTAAGTCAAGCATTTTAATGATACCTGCTGGTCTCAAATCAAAGTGTTTTCTTACCGCTTCAACTAATTGGCCTTCAGAAACTTTACCAGTTTTAAATGTATCAATAGCAATAGATACAGGTTCTGCTACACCAATTGCATAAGCTAATTGCACTTCACATTGCTCAGCTAATCCAGCTGCTACAATATTTTTTGCAACATATCTAGCTGCATATGCGGCAGAGCGGTCTACTTTTGTAGGATCTTTACCACTGAAACAACCGCCTCCATGACGAGCATAACCACCATATGTGTCTACGATAATTTTTCTTCCAGTTAAACCAGCGTCTCCTTGAGGACCCCCAATAACAAATCGACCAGTTGGATTAATAAAGAATTTAGTTTCATCATCAATTAAACCTTCAGGTACAGTTGGATAAATGACATGCGCTTTAATATCTTTTTGAATTTGTTCTAATTCAATGTCTTCAGCATGTTGAGAAGATACCACAATCGTATCAATACGTTTAGGTTTATCATTTTCATCGTATTCTACTGTTACTTGAACTTTACCATCTGGACGTAAATAATCTAAGGTACCGTCTTTACGCACATCTGATAAGCGTTTCGCTAGTTGATGTGATAAAAAGATTGGAAGCGGCATATATGTTTCTGTTTCATTTGTTGCATAACCAAACATTAATCCTTGGTCTCCGGCACCTGTTGCTTCAATTTCTTCTTCAGATATATCATTGCGATACTCAAGTGCTTTATCTACACCTTGGGCAATATCAGGTGATTGTTCATCAATAGCTGTTAAAACAGCCATTGTTTGATAATCGTAACCATATTTAGCTCTTGTATAACCAATATTTTTGATTGTTTCGCGTACTACTTTAGGAATATCTACATATGTAGACGTTGAAATTTCACCAGAAATTAAAGCCATACCTGTTGTTACTGTTGTTTCACAAGCGACACGTGCATTAGGATCGTCTTTTAAAATTTCATCTAAAATCGCATCAGATACTTGATCGGCGATTTTATCTGGATGCCCTTCTGTCACTGACTCTGATGTAAATAAACGTTTATTATAAGTCATGATTTGCTCCTTTTTTTAACTATATTTACGAAAATTCTCTTTTGACAATGAGCTTAAAATAAAAGAGCCTTCTCAACTACCTAGATAGAGAGAAGGCTCTTAAACGTCCATTCGCTCTTATCGTTCAGACAAATATTGCGTCTGCAAACGGTTTGGCACCTTTCTTTTAAAAAAAGAGGTTGCTGGGTTTCATTGGGTCCATGTCCCTCCACCACTCAGGATAAGAGAATCCGTTAAGACCTATACTACATAAATACATTAGAATTGTCAATTTTGAATTTTAAATGTTCTTTTATTTACAATGGAATAATTAAATCATTATGTTATACTATTTTAATGTAAGGGCTTACATTAATAAATGAATAGATATTTGGAGGGATGTTGTATGTCAATAGATACATACAGTGAAACACCTAAAATCAAACACTTATTAGAAAAGAAAACGACTTTATTTCAACTTTCTACTACTCAGCTTTATTACAAGATTTTAAATAATAATGAAGGTCAACTTACAGAACTTGGCGCAATTAATATGAGTACAGGTAAATATACTGGTCGTTCACCAAAAGATAAATTTATCGTTAACGAACCTTCATATCGAGACAATATTGCTTGGGGAGACATTAATCAACCTATAGATGAAGACGTGTTTTTAAATTTATACAACAAAGTATTAGATTATTTAGATCAAAAAGAGGAATTATACGTTTTTAACGGTTATGCCGGAAGTGATAAAGACTCACAATTAAAATTAAAAATCATCAATGAACTTGCATGGCATAATTTATTTGCACAAAACATGTTTATCCGACCTGAATCTATTGAGGAAGCAAGTCATATTAAGCCAAATTTTACTATCGTTTCTGCCCCTCATTTTAAAGCTAATCCAGACGTTGACGGTACTCATTCTGAAACATTTATTATTGTTTCATTTAAACATAAAGTGATTTTAATTGGTGGTACTGAATACGCTGGAGAAATGAAAAAAGGTATCTTTTCAGTGATGAACTACTTATTACCTATGCAAGATATTATGAGTATGCATTGTTCTGCCAATGTTGGAGAAAAAGGTGATGTTGCTCTATTCTTTGGATTATCTGGTACAGGAAAAACAACATTATCAGCGACTCCAAATCGTAAATTAATTGGCGATGATGAACATGGTTGGAATAAAAATGGTATTTTTAACATTGAAGGTGGTTGCTATGCAAAAGCCATTCACTTATCTAAAGAAAAAGAACCTCAAATTTATAATGCCATTCAATATGGTACTATTCTTGAAAATACAATTGTTAATGAACGTGGCCATGTTGATTTTGATGATAATACGAACACAGAAAACACACGTGCTGCTTATCCAATTCATCATATCGATAATATCGTATTACCTTCTAAAGCCGCACACCCTAATACAATTATTTTCTTAACTGCAGATGCATTTGGCGTACTTCCACCTATTTCTAAATTATCTAAATCTCAGGCCATGTATCATTTCTTAAGTGGTTTTACGTCAAAATTAGCTGGCACTGAACGTGGTGTGACAGAACCTGAACCATCATTTTCAACATGCTTTGGCGCTCCATTTTTACCTTTGCACCCTACTAAATATGCGAATTTACTTGGTAAGCTAATTGATGACCATGATGTTGATGTATATCTAGTAAATACAGGATGGACGGGTGGAAAATATGGTGTTGGACGTCGTATCAGCTTACATTATACACGTTATATGGTAGATCAAGCTATTTCTGGCAAACTAAAACAAGCTACATTTACTAAAGATGAAATATTTGGTTTAAGTATACCAATTGAAATGGAAGATGTGCCTAAAACGATTTTAAATCCAATCCATGCTTGGAATGATCCTGAGGCTTATCGTCATCAAGCTAATGACTTAAAACAACGTTTTGAAGAAAACTTCAAAAAATTTGGAGATGAAGTAAAAGATATTGCTAAAAATGGTGGATTTAGTCATTAATTATATATATACAAAAGACTTACAAAGATGACCGTTGTAGTCATCTTTATAAGTCTTGTTCTATATTATTCATCCATTGATGTATATAATCTAAAACTTCTTTCAATGCTTTCGGTCTTGGTACATGGCCTTCGTCAAGTTGATAAAATGTATCATGTTTGACCCCTTTAAGTTCTAGTTGTTCTTGAAGAAAATACGCTTGATGTATACCCACTTGCCAATCTTTACCACCATGTACAATTAAAATAGGTGGACTGTTTTGATTCAATGTACGTATCGCATTTCTTTGTTCATATGCCTCTTTATCTTTTTTCGGATGACCTACCATACGTCTTAGCATTCCCCTTAAATCTACACGTTCTTCATACATTAAATGAATATCTGAAACGCCACCCCAAATAATATAGCTATCAACTGGATCATCCTGAAATGATAATAGACCTTGAATTCCACCTCTTGAAAATCCAATCATATGGACGAAAGCTTGGGGATGCTTATTTTTTAATAGTCGAATAAGTACTGTTACATCATGTAAATCAGCATTACAAAATTCATCTTTTCCTTCACTACCATTACTTCCTCTATAATAGGGTCCTATAACTAATGTATATGGATCAGAAAATTGCATAAGTCTTGAAGCTCTTACTCTACCAACTTGCCCTTTTCCACCACGTAAATAAACTACAATACGTTTAACATTATGATACATTGGGACCATCTGTAACGCTTTTACCCTTAATTCGTCTACTGTATAAGTTAGTTCCTCAAATCGATGAGTGTTGGATTCAACAGGCATTGTTCTAATATTCGTAATACCCAAGATCTTTCACCCTTTCTAAACATTTTAAAATTGCTTCATCTTTAATTAAATAACTTTTTTGGTGCTCAGGAATCTCATTAACTAGATGAAATAATATAGGACCCTCTGTTTCCAAATAGTCATGTTTATGTTCAATGGATTTCACTTTAATCACATACACATCTTTTTTAAAAAGTGATTTATCAAAGGTATGAACTTGATATTGCGCGATATAATATAAGGCTTCTATCTTTCCACCTGTTTCTTCATAAAGTTCTCTAGCAATCGCTTGTTGACTCGTTTCATTAATTTCAACTTTACCTCCAGGGAACTCGATACCTCTTTTAGAGTGTTTAGTGAATAATAATTGATTTTGAAATATCGGAATAGCTAAAACATGGTTTCCGTTCGGTATATCATCATCAGTTTTATATTGCATCGTGACTCGTCTATCCTCTTGATCGATAAACTCCATATTACTCATCCCCCTCTTAAATGTGGTAAAATTATTTAATAATCAAATGTCTATAGGAGGTTTATTTATGCTTAAAAAATCATTTCTAAGCATCATTCGTTTTTATCAGCGTTTCATCTCCCCTATGACACCACCAACATGTCGATTCTATCCTACTTGTTCTGAATATACTAAAGAAGCTATAGAAGTATATGGCGCATTTAAAGGTGGCTACATGGGAGTAAAACGTATTTTAAAATGCCATCCATTTCATGAAGGTGGATTTGATCCGGTACCTTTAAAAAAAGACAAACATACACATCATCATTCATAAACAGATAATGCATTTATATTAATTTTAGGGGGATTGAAATATATCAATCCTTCTTTTAATTTGCCTATGCCTTGTGTAAAGTCTGTTTCAAAATAATATCCATCTGGAGTAATATCTCCTGGATAAGACCCCTCTTTTGCTAATAAAGCAGTAAAATATCGACTGAGTCCATATTCATACATCCCACCAACGATCACTTTAATATCTTTCTCTTTTAATAAGTGAATGAGTTCTAGCGCTCTATCTATTCCTCCCAGTCTAAATGGTTTAACCACAACTGCAGTGATAGGATATTGATGAATAATTTTCAAAATTGATTGTAAATCCGTTGCTTTTTCATCAATAGCAATAGCAGGATAATGCGTAACATCTATATAGTTTAAATCATTTAAATCTTTAAATGGTTCTTCAACGTATAGAATATCGTGTTGATCAATCTCTTTTAATAATTGAAATTGTGACATATCCAGTGTTTCATTTGCATCGAGTGTAAGATTAAATTCAAATGGAAGTTCATTGCGTAGCTTTTTTATGTCGTTAATGAGATGAGAACTCCATTTTAATTTAATACGTGCTGGCTTTGTGTCTTTAAGTGTTTGTAATTGTGAAGAAGATAAACCACTTACTGTTGCACCATATTCAACGTTAAAGCACGGTTGTGAATAAAACATCTGATAAACCGCCATCACAACAGTACATCTAGTAGCCGGATAACTATCTAATAAATCAAGATAAGGTAACCAGTCACTAAATGTATTGAATGATTGATTTAAAATCTTTTTTGACCATTGTTGTATTCGTATTTTTACTGTCTCAATTGTTTCAGTATCATACCAATCCGTTTCAAAGGCATTACATTCACCAAAATAATTTTCCCCTTCATCAGAAATAAATCGTACTATAAGTGCTTTGCGATGTGTCATTTCGATTTTAGGCGTCGTAATCGGAGAATGAAACGGCGCGGTATAGTAATAAAATTGTATATCAATAATTTTCATTTAATGATCCTCAGTTCCAACTTTATTACGTTGTAATTTTCCAGTAGAAGTATAAGGTAATGCATTGACGCGTTGATATATCTTAGGAACTTTATATTTTGCTAAATGTTCTTGTAAGAAATCTATAAGGTCTTTAACCTCAATTGTTTCACTTGCGACATAGTAAAGTACTGGAATCTGACCCCAAGTATCATCTTCTTTAGGTACACATACTGCATCTATAATTCCATTGAATGTTTTAGCCACTGTTTCAATTTCATAAGGATAGATATTTTCTCCACCACTAATAATAAGGTCTTTACGTCGATCATAAACCATTACAAAACCATCACTATCTATTTCTGCAATATCTCCGGTTTTAAAGAAACCATCTTCAAATGTGTTATCCAAATCTTTAGGATACAAATATCCATTCATTACATTGTCACCTTTGATAAGTAATTCACCATGACCCTCTTCATTAGGTTGTTTAATACATACTTCAACGTTATCACTTGGTTTACCTACTGTATCATATCGTTTAGCTAACATATCTGGTGAAGCGGTTAGGAACTGCGAACATGTTTCCGTCATTCCAAAAGAATTATAAATAGGTAATTGATAACTCAATGCCTGTTGTATGAGCGTGGATGATAATTTTGCACCCCCAAGTAATATTTTTTCAATTGAATATGGCTTATTTAAACCAGCATCCATTAGCCACTTTAACGTTTGTGGCACAAGTGACACATGTGTAGGATATTCATTTTTAATAATAGTCAGCATATCTTCAGTATTATATTTATTTAATAAACGTACAGTAAACCCTTCAATGGTAGCACGTAAAATCACACTAAGTCCTGAAATATGATAAATTGGAAGAACCGATA
Organism: Staphylococcus sp. AtDRG32; assembly: GCF_004365845.1. Taxonomy (NCBI): domain Bacteria; kingdom Bacillati; phylum Bacillota; class Bacilli; order Caryophanales; family Staphylococcaceae; genus Staphylococcus; species Staphylococcus sp. AtDRG32. The sequence goes on along the minus strand of NZ_SODE01000008.1, from coordinate 33,238 downwards.
ACCATGTCGTTTGTTGATCAAATCCTAGACTTTCTTTACAACCTAATGCACTTGCATAGTGATTTTTAAACGTTTGAGGTACTGCTTTTTGGGGTCCTGTCGTCCCTGATGTAAACATAATAGATGCAATACGATGAATATCAAATTGTTTATGATTAGGCGCATCAGGATAATCGCTCAGTTGATTAAATGAGAGAACTTGATGTGAATGTAAATCGAACTCTTTTGTAGTTAAAATAAGTTGAACATTCACTGAGTTCATTTGATTGGTCATTTCAGTTGTTGTTAATCGTGTATTGATCATTGCAATTTCAATTTGCGCTAACCAACATGCGTGCACTAAAATAATAGACTCAATGTCGTTTCCAATATATAGTCCTACCCTACTTTCATTTAAAGATAATAATTTCTTTGAAAGCTGATACGCTGCAGAATATAATTGATTATATGTTAATGTATACTTACCATCTGTAACCGCAATTTTGTTTTTGTTTTTTATACTTTGCTCTTTTAACCAAAATTCCACTATTCATTCCTCCAATAGTTATACATACTATATTATAACGATTTTTAAATGACTTAACAGGATTCATGTTTAAATTTATTTTGTGATTGTTTTATTTTTTAAAAGATATTACCCTTTTTAGATAAATATAGTTAAATACTTGTAGCTATAAAAAACCCAGAATGGAAAATAACCATTCTGAGCTACTGTACGGAGAGTAAGAACATAAAAAGAGCAAGGTCAACATGTCAGAGAATTATTTTCTTGACACATAATTGACACTTGCTAAGTCTAAACCCTATGATATAAAGCTTTTGATACGGAGAGTAAGGGATTCGAACCCTTGAGACGCGATAAAGCGCCTACACACTTTCCAGGCGTGCTCCTTCAGCCAGTCTCGGACAACTCTCCTCTATTCAATTAAATAAAAAAACAGAAGCGATGTTTCACTTCTGTTTATATGACTCCTACGGGACTCGAACCCGTGTTACCGCCGTGAAAGGGCGGTGTCTTAACCGCTTGACCAAGGAGCCATGGCTCCGCAGGTAGGATTCGAACCTACGACCGATCGGTTAACAGCCGATAGCTCTACCACTGAGCTACTGCGGAATAATTAAACTATGGAGCGGGTGATGGGAATCGAACCCACAACATCAGCTTGGAAGGCTGAGGTTTTGCCATTAAACTACACCCGCTTAATAACGATTATGGGGCGGTTGATGGGAATCGAACCCACGAGTGTCGGAACCACAATCCGATGCGTTAACCACTTCGCCACAACCGCCAAAGTGTAAATGGTTCAGGACAGAATCGAACTGCCGACACATGGAGCTTCAATCCATTGCTCTACCAACTGAGCTACTGAACCTTAATCATAAGTCAAAAGTAATGACGGTCTCGACGGGAATCGAACCCGCGATCTCCTGCGTGACAGGCAGGCGTGTTAACCGCTACACTACGAGACCTATAAAATTATGTATTGCGGGAGGCGGATTTGAACCACCGACCTTCGGGTTATGAGCCCGACGAGCTACCGAACTGCTCCATCCCGCGTTAATATTATTTAGTACTTCAAATGAATACTTAATTAATATATCATTTAAGTCACTGTAATGTCAACACTTTTTTAAAATAAATTTTACAATACTTTAATTATAAATTTAAATAATTATGAGATAATTATTTTTTAGTAGTGCTTTTTTTAATACTTTATTAGTATATATATTAATATCCATATAGTCAATAAAAACCATAAATTAATTTGTGTAAAAAAACGCTAAACTTAAAAAAATTTATTTTATGGGATAATTTGGTTATAAAATCTCATAATTATTTATTACTCTTTATATTACTATTTGATACTTTCCCACTCTAACATTATTGTGTCATATATTTTTGCATTTTTTCTTGTAGTTCACTGAAAGAAACGAAGCCTTCTTCTTCTAGGAAGTGACCTCCTTCTTCAACAATTCGAATTGATCCTCCTAAAGCTTGCAACAACTTTTCAGTTTCCTTATAAGATACATGTTCATCATCTTTTGAAGCAAGGCCGTGAAAGTGTTTAACCTTTTTCTTAATCTCATCATAATCAATGGTAATATGATCTAAATTAACAGATTCATCAATGTCTTGCGCATCTTCTTTAAATCCAGCAATACTAAAAAAGCCTTCTATTGGACGTTTTAAATCTACTTGTTCAATAAATTTCAAGGCAGCGATTGAACCATAGCCATGGGTTACAACATACGTATCAGGATGATTGATTTTAATTTGTTGTTTCATAGCCTTTATCCACGTATCTAATTTTTTGTTATCCTCTTTATCTAAATTAAACAATTGTACATTATATCCTTCAAGCGCTAGGTTATGTTTTAACCATTGATACCAATGATTATGTGCATTTCCTATTTGTGAGTGAACAATAATTACATCTGTCATTTCTTATTCTCCTTTTCTCCTTAATAATGACTATTTATTTTAAAATAAAGCACTTTAAAGAGAAAATATAACCTCTAAAAAGTGCTTATTTACTATGCTTTATTTATAATTCGTCTATTAATTCTTCAACAGCATTTTTACCCTGTTGAATACAATCAGGTAAGCCTACCGCTTCAAACGGTGCACCGGTAATGCGTAACCCGTTATATTGACGTTTTACAAGGGTTTGTATATTGCGAATTTGAGTCATATGACCAATATGATACTGTGGCATACTTTTTGGTAATCGATTTACTATCGTAAAATCTGGATCACCTTTAAACGTCATCATTTTACTTAAATCTCGACGTGCGATATTTACAATTTCTTCATCAGTATGGTCGTCTACAACCGTATCGCCAGGTTTTCCTACATACGCACGTAATAATACTTTACCTTTTGGTGTTGTAAATGGCCACTTTTTAGTCGTCCAAGTACATGCAGTAATATCTGTATGACTAGTTCTCGCAATGACAAATCCAGTACCATTATAAGTATTTTCAATATTTTTCTCATCAAATGCAAATACAACCGTTGCAACTGTAGTAGAATCCATAGTATTAAAGTATTCAAATGCTGAATCATGATTAAACCATTTCATAAACGTTTGATGTGGTGTCGTAACAAGTAAACCATCAAACGTCTCTCGACTATTATGTGTAACAATCTCATAATTATCATTATGAATATGAATATCTTCTACTGGTGTATTGTATTTGATGTGTACACCTTTTTGTTCAACATTTTTAGCTAGTGCTTCAATAAATGAACTTAGCCCATGTCTAAATTGTTTGAATTGTCCTTTAGGAGCGCCCGGATAAAGCTGACGTTTTCTTGTACGTTCGCGTTTTTCATATTTCATTCCTTTAATTAAACTACCATATGATTCTTCTTTATGCTTGAAATTAGGGAACGTACTCATCAAACTTAATTGATCAATATCTGTTCCATAAATTCCTCCCATAAGAGGCTCAATCAAATTTTCCAGCATTTCGTTTCCTAAACGTTTTCTGAAGAATTCACCAACCGAAATATCATTTTCTATTTTAATAGGCGGAATAACTAAATCTAATCCTGCTCTTAATTTTCCTAAAGGAGAAATTAAACGTGTTTTTAAGAAAGGTTTAATATCTGTTGGAATTCCCATAATTGATCCGCCAGGAATAGGATACAATTGGTTCTTAGCAAAAATATAGGATTGTCCTGTTTGATTCGTAATTAAATCATCTTCAAGACCTATATCTTTTGCTAAATCTGTCATGATCGTTTTTCGACCTAAGTAAGATTCTGGACCAAGTTCAATAGTATAACCATCGCGGCGATAAGTTTGAATTTTACCTCCAGGTCTTGAAGTTGCTTCAAAAATAGTTACATCTATGTCTTCATTATAATGTTTAAAATAATATGCACTGGCTAGACCTGTAATGCCAGCGCCTATAATTGCAACTTTTTTACTCACAACATGTCCCTTCCTTTTTAAAAAACTGTTTTAATTTCGTCGACAATTGCACCTATAAATAACGGATTTGTATTAGGCATTTCTGGTCGATAGTAATTAGCACCAATGTCATCGCAAACAACTTTACACTCATAATCATTATCGTAAAGTACTTCAAGATGTTCACAAACAAATCCAACGGGTGTATAAATAAAGTTTTTATAGTGATGTTCTTTGTATAATTCTCTTGTTAAATCTTGTACATCAGGTCCTAGCCAGGGCGTACCTGTATTACCTTCTGACTGCCACCCTTGCGCTACATGTTTAATATTTGTAGAAGCTTCTAAACGATCCATTGTATCTTTAATTTCATTAGGATAAGGATCATTATTACGTTCTATTAATCCTTTAGGTAAACTGTGCGCAGACACGATTAAAATTGTTTCATCATGTTCTTCTTCCGGAATTTTAGCTAGTGTTTCATTTACTTTATTTGTCCAGTATTTAATAAATTTAGGTTGTTGATAATAACGTTCAACATGATGTAGTTGTATACCATATTTATCCGCTTCTTCTTTAGCCCGTTTATTATATGAACCTACTGAAAAACTTGAATAATGAGGCGCTAATACGACTGTAACTGCCTCTGTAATACCATCATTATGCATTTTTTCAACTGCTTCTTCAATATAAGGAGAAATATGTTTCAATCCTAAATATAATTTAAATTCTACATCATCATATGTTTTATTAAGTGCATCTGTAAGTGCTTCAGCTTGACGATTTGTGGTACCTGCAAGTGGAGAAAGTCCACCTATAAATTCATAACGATTTTTTAAATCTTGAAGCTCTTCTTCAGTTGGTCTTTTACCATGTCGTATATCTGTATAATATGGTTCAATATCACTTTCTTTATATGGCGTACCATATGCCATTACTAATAAACCTACTGTTTTAGTCATTCTTAAAACCTTCCCTTTTAAAAATAAATTTTTATGATTCTAATTTTATTTTTGCGTATAATCATGAACCAGTTGTGTTACTTTTTTAAGTGTATCTGGTTGAACTTCTGGGAAAACGCCATGACCTAAGTTAAATATATGTTTACCTCTTTGCATTCCTTCATCAAGTATTGCTTTAACTCTTTGTTCTAATACATCCCATGGCGCTAGTAATAATGAAGGATCTAAATTACCTTGTAATGTTTTATTTACACCTAATTGATCTGCTTGCAAAATAGATGTACGCCAGTCTAAACCTAGAACATCTATTGGTAAATCATTCCATTCATTAATAAGATGACTAGCCCCTACACCAAATAATATAACAGGAATATTATGTTGTTCTTTAATTCCACAGACCAACCGATCCATAAATGGTTTTATATAATATCGATAATCTTGTACATTAAGTGCGCCTACCCATGAATCAAAAATTTGAATCAATTCTGCACCTGCTTCAACTTGAGCAGTTACATATTTAATTGAAACGTCTACAAGATGATTCATTAAAGCAAACCAAGTCTCTTCATCGCCATACATCATTGCCTTAGTAAATGTGTAGTTTTTAGACGGCCCGCCTTCAATCATATAAGATGCTAATGTAAAGGGAGCACCCGTAAATCCAATTAAAGGTACATTTAATTTTTCTTCAGTTAGAATTTTAATTGTTTCTAGCACATAAGGCACGTCTCTTTTGGGGTCGATTTGAGTTAATTTTTCCACATCTTTCACAGATTTAATGGGATTGTGAATTACAGGTCCTATACCAGATTGAATTTCAACATCTACTCCGATAGGTTTAAGTGGTGTCATAATATCTTTATATAACACAGCTGCATCAGTATTGTAATTATCAACAGGTAGATGTGTTACATATGCACAAAGTTCTGGTTGATGTGTAATATCAAAAAGTGAATACTTTTCTTTTAATTTGCGATATTCTGGTTGCGATCTGCCAGCTTGGCGCATAAACCACACAGGTGTGTGTGAGGTTAATTCCCCTTTAATTGTTTGTAAAATTGTATTATTTTTTTTATGCACCATTTTGTCCTCCTAAATTAAAATCATTCTTATTCATAATATCACAACATAAAAGATTTCGCGTTTCTTAAATATTAAATGTCATAAAAATGACAAAGCACTTCTATCTATTCTTTAATTTTAAATTTGTAATTATAAGTGAATTGATTTAAATAAATTATTCACAATTTATTTTCTTATTTTAATTATTTATAATAGCTAGTCTTATCATTTAATCGTATAATATACATAAATAAAGGAGGTATAGCTTATGAAAATATATACAACTTATGGAACTTATGACTATTTAAATCAAATTCGTTTAAATCATTCTGAGAATCATCTGTTTATTTATTCAACTAATGATTCTTCAGTCATTATCGAAGAATCCGAAGATAAATCTATACTTAAACATCCTACTACTTATGAAGTTATTAATGAAATAAATGAACTTAATAATCAACATTTCTATTCAGCTATCTTCATTCCAAGTTCAGATGATCATGTCAATCAACTAGAAAAACGTCTTTCAAATTTGAATTTAGATTTTAGTCAATTTGCTGGTTTTAAAAGTTATCGTTTCTTAAGACCTGAAGAAGGTACTACTTATAAAATTTACTTTGGCTTCGCTAGTCGTCAAACATACGAAGATTTTAAATCATCTGATATGTTTAATGATTATTTTTCTAAAGAAGCATTAAGACATTATTTTGGCTCAAGCAGTCAACATTCAAGTTATTTTGAAAGATATTTATATCCTATTAACGATTAACATAAAAAGAGGACGCTTAAGTATGTGTTTAATACATCTTAAGTTCCCTCTTTTTTTAATCTCTTAATAAAGTTTCCTGATATTGCAATTTTTTAATCGTACTTCTAATCGTCAACCATCCTACAATAAAGAATACAATTGCAAAAAAGAAGTATTTCATATAAAAAATGATAAAAATGATTGCGAAAATAATACCTATCATAATCATAAGGCGATATAAGAATTTTTCATATCCTTTGATTACTTCACTATCTGATACAGGCCAAACTTGAGGCCATAGTCCATACGCTTGCTGCGTATAAAACTGAGACATTTGCAATAAAATAATATACATAAATAAACTACCAATAATAATAGAAACAAGTGGATGAGACAGCCAAATCATAAGTACAAGTGCAATGATAACAAGTCGAAGAATAATACTTAATGCATCTTTCCCTCTTACAAAACTTCTCACAAATAAATAAAGATACATATTGTGCGAATTAAAACGGCGTCCTTTGGGTGTGGGTAAAAGAAAATCTAAATATTTGCGTCTTGCTGCATTTTCTTTTAAATGCTTAACATCAGTAAACATATTTACAAATTTATAATAATTTGTATGATGTCTTTCTTCTACTGAAATCAACTGTTCCCATGGAAATAATGTAAGACTCTTAAATTTAGGTATAAGATACACCATGCCAAAGAATATTATTGTTAATAAAATGGCAAAATATAATTGATTCCCTAAAACTAGATAATACGTTATAAAATTAAGTGAAAATATTAAGATATTTAATATCCATTGAGACAATCTCGCACGATACCATTGCCATTTTAAGCGTAATCCTAAAATAGGATGAATAAGCGCTAATACACTCATCACGATATAAGATACAACTAATTGTTGATTAAGCTTATAAAATAATGGAAACAATACAATTAATAACACTATTTGCAATATTATACGATTAAAATAACTATATCTTAGGCCTAATTTTATATAATCTTCCATATTCTTCTCAAAAGGAAGCAAAAATAACTTGTCAGCATCTTTTAAAAATGTTCGAAATGGAAAGATTGAAGTTAAAGCAATTACAATACTTGCTAAGAATGCATAATCTATATTTTTAGGAATATGTTGTAACCATTGACCATAACCTAATATAAAGGCTCCTAATAAAATAACTAAGAATACAGTAAAATGACCATTAAAAATAAATTTATTATAATAATGTTTTTCTTTCTTTATTGCATCATAACGTTGTTTAAATAATGCTATGGCTTCATTATTCATGTCGCTTGACCACCTTGCGTAACATGGATATAGATATCATCAAGAGTTTGATCTTTAAGACCCGTTTGTTCTCGTAGTTCCTCTAGATTTCCAAAAGCAACCACTTTTCCTCTATCTAAAATAATGAATCGATCACAATATCTTTCAGCAGTTGCAAGAATATGAGTACTCATTAGTACTGTACGCCCCTCATTTTTCTTTTCAACCATCAAATCAAGCATAGATTGTATACCTAATGGATCCAAACCAAGAAATGGTTCGTCAATAATATAAAGTTCAGGATTGACAATAAATGCGCATATAATCATTACTTTTTGTTTCATTCCTTTTGAAAAATGGCTAGGAAAAACATTAAGTTCATTTTCAAGTCTAAATGTTTTTAGTAGAGGACGCGCACGTTTCATTGCTTCTTCCTTACTTATTTGATAAGCCATAGCAGTCATGGCTATATGTTCTTCTAATGTTAATTCTTCATAAATGACTGGTGATTCAGGAATATAGGATAGTTTACGACGGTAGATTTCAATATCATCATTAATATTGGTATCTGAAATTGAAAGTGTTCCTTCCATTGGCGTTAATAATCCAAGCATGTGCTTAATGGTCGTACTTTTTCCAGCGCCATTGAGACCAATTAATCCTACTATTTCACCTTTTTTTAATTCAAAATTTATATTTTCAATAACAGGACGTTTACCATATCCTCCTGTTAAATGTTCAACTTTAACTGTCATAAGGCACCTCCATGAGTTATATTGTACCAAAATCATTATATAACTACTAAAGTTTGCTATAACTCATTAGCGAATTTTTAAAATAACAATGTTATAATAATGAGTAAAAATAGGTTAAAGGAGTGCATGTAATTATGTCAGAAACTGTTTTTGGTAAAATTCTTACTGGTGAAATTCCAAGCTATAAGGTTTATGAGAACGATTATGTTTATGCATTTTTAGATATTTCTCAAGTTACTAAAGGACACACACTTTTAATTCCGAAGAAAGCTTCTCCTAATATTTTTGAAACTGATGAAGAAACAATGAAACACATTGGAGTTGCTATTCCAAAAGTAGCAAATGCCATTAAAAAAGCATTTCAACCTGATGGATTAAATATTATTCAAAATAATGGTGAATATGCTGATCAGTCAGTATTTCATTTACATTTCCATTTCCTACCACGATATAAAGATGATATTGATGGTTTTGGTTATCAATGGGAAACTCATGAAAACGAAATTAGCGATGAACAGAAAAAAGATATTGCTGAACAAATTAAAGCTCAATTTGAATAATTCTGCATATTGAATATCATTTACGGGTAATATAAAATGAAATCAATATGTCGATGTAATAATTATAGTAAGTAACTTAAGTCAATCGTTACTTACTTCATAAAATGATATGATTTATTCTATAAACGACATAATAGTGAGGAGAATAAAAAATGAAGGTTACACGTGTATTATTTGGTATCGGTGTGGGACTTGCTTCTGGTATTGCCGTATCATGGATGAATCGTGATCAACAAAGATATAATGCTAATGCCTCTGGACAAAAAGTTCCTACTGGTGCTCGCTCAGAATTAGAACGAGAAATCGAAACAATTAAACGTAGTTTCTATAATATTATTGATTATAGTAAGCAAGTGAAAAATGACGGTGTACAACAAGGCAGCGACATTGCAAACGAATTTAAGACTTTAATCGGAGATTTTAAATCTGATATCAATCCTAATATTGAAAAATTAAAATCTCATATTGAAAATCTTCAAAATCGTGGCGAAGAAATTAGTAATACATTTTCAGAAGATAAGAATAATAACAAATAGAACTCTAACATTGAGCTCAATTTGGCTATAAAGAAATTTATATTAATAGATTTCTTTATGGCTTTTTTTATAAATATACAATCTAATATAAAAACATTGTTCTATATTACAATAGCTATTAAAAATTATCTTGACGATAACTCAACTTAGTTAGATAATACCTATCGTATATTAAACGACCTATTTTCGAGGTGTAGTCATGTTTTTATGTAAACGTCATATAGATATTCATGCGCGATTTGGTGTTCCAAGAATTGCTTTTTTGAGTATTGTAACAACTATTATTGCGTTTTTAGTTAGTTATGAGATTATGTATTATTTTGTAAAAACGCCTTTATCAGATAAATACTTTTTACTTCTAATATTATTTATTATTCTCATGTACCCTATTCACAAAACAATACATTTATTTTTCTTTTTACCTTATATTCATGCATTTAGATGGCACAAGTTGAATAAGAAAAAATGGCTTCCTTATTTTAATACGTATGTGAATACGCCTGTCCGCAAGTTTTATTTTTGCATTAATCTTATTTTGCCATTTTTAATAATTACAAGCATTTTAATTTTCCTAACTTATCATTTTCCAAGTTATGGACATTATTTTATGTTCTTACTTGCCTTAAATCTTGGTTTATCAGTTATGGATTTTTTATATTTAAAAATTATTCTTTTTTCAAAAGAAGGACAATTTGTTGAAGAACACCAAACAGGTATTAATTTACTGACAAAAGTGCCCTTCCATTCAAATATCTAAGATATAAAGATGGTAATTATAAACGTATTCAATCAAAATTAAAATACAGTCTAGTGGTTATTTTGAATATATTAAAAAGTCTATGATATTGAATGATATTGTAGACTTTTTTTAAATTATTTTTCATCTAATACTTTAGTTGTAAATCATCTTTTATTAATTGGTGGAATAATTATATTATGTTATAGTAACTTTGTTAACATACACAAAGGAGCTATCAACTATGAAAATTATGAATAAACTCATTGTCCCTGTTACAGCAGGTGTTTTATTACTAGGAGGATGTAGTTCTGATTCTACAGATTCTAAAGATAATACATTAATTTCTTCAAAAGCTGGTAATGTAACCGTTAAAGATGTTATGGATAAAATTGGTAAAGATCAAATTGCCAGCACATCATTTAGTATTGAGTTAAATAAAATATTAGCTGATAAATATAAAGACAAAGTAGATACTAAGCGTATCGATGATGATATTAAAAAAGAAGAAAAACAATATGGTGGTAAAGATCAATTTGAAAGTATGCTAAAACAACAAGGTATGACACTTGATGATTACAAAGAACAGAAAAGACTATCTGCTTACCAAAAACAATTACTTAATGATAAAATCAAAGTTTCTGACAAAGAAATAAAAGATGACACTAAGAAAGCATCACACATTTTAATTAAAGTTAAATCTGATAGTGATAAAGAAGGTTTATCAGATAAAAAAGCAAAAGCAAAAGCTGAAAAAATTCAAAAGGAAGTTGAAAAAAATCCAAATAAATTTGATGAACTTGCCAAAAAAGAATCAATGGATTCTGCTTCAGCTAAAAAAGGCGGATCATTAGGTTATGTTATTAAAGGACAAATGGTCGATAAATTTGATAAAGCTTTATTTAAACTAAAAGAAGGTCAAATTTCTGACATTGTTAAAACAGAATACGGCTATCACATTATCAAAGCTAATAAAGAAGATGACTTTAACAAACAAAAATCTCAATTAAAAACAAAAATTATTGAACAAAAAGTTCAAAAAAACCCAAAACTATTGACTAATGCTTATAAAGACTTATTAAAAGAATACAACGTAGATTATAAAGATAGTGATATTAAAAAATCTGTAGAAGATACTATACTTAATCCAGAAAAATTAAAAGAACAACAAAGTAGTGGTGCTTCATCAGGATTATCTTCATAATTTTCATAAATCAAAAAGGTCGGAACAAATTGTTCCGACCTTTTTTCGTCTATTAATATTAATCTAACTTCTCTGGATTATAAAATTGACGGTTATCCATACCGAAGATTCTTTCAGTAAATTGTCCCTTTTCTGTTTTCTTAAATGCTTTATCAAACATATTCATTTTTGCATCAATATTGTCAATAAAGAATAAAATTTCTGCTTCTTTTAGATGTGGCAATTTAGGAGAACCAAACTCCATTTTTCCATGGTGTGCTAAAATCATATGTCGCAATAACATGACTTCTTCACTATCAATGCCAAGTTCTTTTGCCGCCTCAGCAACTTCATCACTTGCTATTGAAATATGTCCAAGCAAATTACCTTCTACCGTATACGTTGTGGCAACTGGTCCACTTAATTCTCTTACTTTACCAATATCGTGTAAAATAATCGCGCTATATAACAAACTTCTATTTAATAATGGATAGATATCACACAATGATTTTGCAATTTTTAACATTGTTAATACATGATAACTTAATCCTCCTGCAAAGTTATGATGATGAGAACTTGCTGCAGGATAAGTAAAGAATTTATCTTGATATTTTTTTAATAAATGACGCGTAATACGTTGTAAATGTGCATTTTCAATTTCTAAGATAAAATGTGATAACTCATCTTGAATTTCGTTAGGTGAAAGTGGCGCACCATCTACAAAGTCTTGTGTTTTCACTCCATCTTCTGCTGTTGCTAATCGAAATTGGTTGACTTTCATTTGTTTACGGCCACGATAGTTAATAACATCCCCTTTTACCCATACAATTATTTCTGGTTTAAGGATTTTCATATCATCTTTTGTGACAGTCCATAGTTTAGCTTCAATATCTCCACTTTTATCTTGAAGATATAATGTCATATAGTCTTTACCTTGTGCTGTTACACCTTGTGTTGCTCTGTGGATTAAGAAAAAATTCTCAACCGAATCACCAGGATTTAATTTTTCTACGTTTCTCATCGTTTACCGCCTTCCTCTTTTTTATTTAATATCAGCATTTCTCGAGAAGGAATCGTAGTATCTTTTGTACAAGTAAAGTACAATACTTGATGTTCTTGAGATAATTCTCTTAAATAGTTTAACATCATTGATTTTCTTTGTTTATCAAAATGTACGAATGCATCATCAATGATAATTGGGAAAGGATAATATGGTTTCAACACCTTAATTAAACTAAGTCTTAATGAAATATATAGCAACTCTTTCGTTGATTGACTTAATTCAAGTGGATGATACATTTGTCCATTTCGATGTTTAACTTTAATTGAATCATTTTCATAAGTAATTAGATTATACTTACCATCAGTTAATGTTTTGAAAATATTAATGGCTTCATCTATCACATATGGTAGTCGTTTATCTTTAATTTGTTTAATGTGCTCATTAATTAGTGTCTCAAGATAACTTAAGCTTGCCCAATCTTTAGCAATATCATTCATTCTATTTTTTAAATTATAATATTGATGGCGCAATTGAGATAGTGTTTTATCTGTTTCCATTTGATGAATACGTGAAGAAAGTTCACTCACTTCAGTTTGTTTCTCCAAATATTTATCATTATAATCATCAACTTGTTGAGCTAACATTTGATCTTCTTCTTCTAATTGAGCAGTTGTTTTTTCACTTAAAACAGAACTATCTTCATAAGAGAATTCATGATTACTCAAATAGGTAGATAAATCATTGAATCGTGATAGTTTTTGTTGATAACGTTGATAAGCTTCGTAATGTTGATAATATTGTTCTTCATTTTGCACTTCGATATATTTAAACAACTCGTTTATAGTTGTTTTATTTTCATCCAAACGACTTTCTAACTGTTTTAATTCTTTACTTAATAAGGTTAATTGATTTCGTAATTGCGTTTTCTTTTCTTTTTTACTTTCATACTGAGAAATCCAACGTTTCAAATCATTAAATAATGAAATTTTATTAAACTCATCGAAACTATCTTTAGTAACATCCTGGGCATAATCATAGAAGTTAATTAAATTTTGGTTTAACTCTATGTTCTCTAATAATAATTTATTAAGTTGTTTATCATTAGCTTTAAGTTGATTCATTGTTTTCAAACTATCTACTAAACGTTCATCTGACATTTTATCTGATACTTTAATGTCTTGTTTGACTTCGGAAATATCCTGTGCTAATGCATCAATTGAAGACTGAATATCTGATAAAATTGAATGTTGATGGTTAAGTTTATTAGAAAGTACTGTTTTAGTATTATTAGCATTATTCCAACGTTCACGCAATTGGTACTGATCATCTAGATTGAAATCTAAATCGTATTTATCTTCGAGTGCTTTAAGTTGTTGTTCTAAATCACTAATTTCCTCACTAATTGTTTCACTATAATCAATATCTTTATTTTTACTAAAGAATAAACCTACTAAAAATATCACAGTAAGAATTGCAAAAATAATACTAAAAGTGATACTAGTTGTAATAAATGCAAAAATAGTCAAACCAACACTTATCAAAGCCAAAATGATAAAGCTGATTTTCAACCATCGATATTGTTTTTGTTTTCTTTCTTTTTCTGATTCAAAGGAGGCTTTTAATTTTGAGTATAAACTTTCTTTTTCATGTAATTCTATTTTTTGCTGATTATATTCTTTTTTCTTTTCAAGTGCTGTTTCAGAAACGAGTTCACTTTCCAATGACTTAATTTCCTTTTCAATTTCCTTTTTTTCAATATTATGCTCACCAATCATACGTTCAACTTGTTGCTTTTGATTTAATTGATGATTATAATTTTTAATTTTTTCACTTATATAATCCTTCATCGTTTCAGAAGTATCCGCTTCATGATAAACTTCATTCCAACCGATATCATCTTTTAATGTTTGCTGAGAACGTTCAAAAGTTTCTATTTCCTTTTTTAAAGCCTTAGCTTTTAATTCAGATTGTTTGATATCACTCTCTTGTTGATAAAGATGATACATATCACTTACAGTTCTATCCTCAGGCATCTGAATTAAATTAAATTCATTTTCTAGTTGTCTTATCTTCTCATCCCTTAATCCTATATCTCGATCAAGTGATTGTTTATATTTTAATGCAGTTTCATATCGTTCAATACCTTGTTCTGGGAACTTCAACGGTTCGATATTTAAATGATGCTCAAGTGATTTCCATTCTTGCGCATGAGCATGAAGTCCTAACTGCTTTTGCTTATTTTCATGCATTTTTGATAATTGCTTAAGATTTTCTTTTAAATGAGAAAGATGGCGTTCTGATTTATCTTTTTCATCTATAAGACGTTGATATTCGTCTAATTTGGTTTCTTCATCTCTTATTTGTGCTTCTAATTGTTTTAGTTCTTCAATTTGTTGGTTTAGAATTGGGTTCTTTCCAGCTTTTTTATAAAGCGTAGTCTTTTTCTGATTAACAATTTGCCCCATAGATGTAAATTCGGAAGATCCTAAAGCACCAGCTTCTAATAAATAGCTTTGTAATTGTTGTTCATCTAAATTTCGATGAATATCTTGTAAACCAAGTACATTAAATGAAAATATTCCTTGATATGTCTTTTTTGAAATATAGTTTAATTTCTTCTTAAGCCATGCTTCATCTCTTATCAATCCATTTTCTAAATAAACTTTTACATCACCTTGAGCACTACCTTTTACACGCTCAACTTTAATTTCAGATTTGTCGTCTAAAATAAGCGTTAGCTTGCCCCCATACTGATTTCCCAATCTAGGTTCTAAACGCGGTTCTTTTTCTTTCTTTGTGGGAAAACCAAATAAAATTGAATGAATAAATGATTGTATGGTTGATTTACCTGCTTCGTTTTCCCCATAAATTTCAGTAAAAGTCTGATTTAATTCAATCTTACGTTGTACGAATTGACCATAACCGTATATTTCAAGTGATTTAATAATCAATTTCTTCACCTCTCATATCTGCTTTTAATATTTTCTCAGCTCGATGAATGAGTTTTGCCTTATTGAAAGTGGTGTAGTCTTCTAAATATTTTGAAGCTCTTGGATTTAAATATAAATCTGTCATTGCCTCTTCAAACACTTTGTCATCGTTTATGAGTTCTTTAGAAAATTCATTTATAAGAGGTGTTTCTTCATTCTGTATATAATTAAGAATAATATCTTCAATGACAATAAAATCATGTTCATTTTCTTCATATTCACTAATCATTTCTCTTATTTGAAGAATATCTTGTGTTGATAAAATTTTGTCATTATCTATATTAATCGTCAATCTATAAAATGCTTTACCTTGTTCACGAACTTGTTTCTTAAACTTTTGAATTTCCTCATAGATACCTTGTTTTGAAATTTTATCAGTCTTAATTGTAGCTTCTTCAAAACGTATAAACTGAGTTGGTATAAAAGTTGTTTCAAGATGTAGATGATCCCCTTCTACAAGCAAACAACCTTTAGTTCCTATTTCACCAAAGTGGCGACCTTGAATGTTACCTGAATAATGAATAGGCGGCATATCACTTAGTTCTTGACGTTGATGAATATGACCGAGTGCCCAATAATGATACAGTTTATGATTAAGATCTTCTAACATAAATTCAGTATAACGCTGTTTTATTTTAGATTTACTATAAGTCCCATGAAGCATTCCTATATGTATACCATTACTTCCTTGACTAGATGGATATTCATCAATTTTATTTTCATAACTTGTATTGTTTTGATAACTAAAACCATGAATATAAATTTGTTCTCCAGCTTTAGTAATCGCTTGATAGGTTTCAACACGGTTTGAAAATACTGATACATTATTAGGCCAATTATCTGTAATTCTAGTTGTTAAAGGATCATGATTCCCATGACATATGTATACAAATATTTGTTCTTTTTCCAGACGTTTAAATTGCTCTTTTAAAAAAATTTCAGCACGTAATGTGCGATTTTCACTATCAAATAAATCTCCTACAATTAACATAAAATCAACATCTTCTTTTAATGCTACATCTACAATTTTTTTAAAGCTCTCATAGGCACTTTTTTGTACATCTTCGAAAATACTTGTCGATAATTGTTGTTTAGATTTAAAAGGGCTATCAAGATGCAAATCTGCACAGTGAATAAATTTAACCATTAATTTAAGCTCCTTAAATGTTTGATAAGGTATCTTTATATATTACTATATTTTACCATATCTTATGAATATGGGTCGATGAACTTTGACATAAAAAAACTACGCAATTTTATGAAAAAATCGCGTAGTATCCATTACTTAAATTATTAATTAGTCAACGTAAATTTCGTCTAAAGGTTTTACAATAATTTGATTAATTTCTTGGAAAACTTGACTCATTTTTTGTTCTGCTTGCATTAATTGTGAAATATTTTCATCTTTTTCAATAGCTTGAGCTTGTTCTTGAGCTTTAGCTAATTCTTCTTCAGGAATTTCTTGACCTTGCATTTGTTTTTGTTGGAAATTCATTTGAGTTTCACGGAACTCATCGAATAATTTTTTAGATTCTTCATTTTCTTTAACTTTAGCAAAAGCATCTTTAATAGCTTTGTATTCATCACTATCTCTTAATGCTTGTTCTAGTTGATTTGCATGATCATATAAATTTACTGCCATTTTAAATTGCACTCCTTCGTGTAATAATGATGTTTTGACAACTCTTTAATACCATAACATATTATGATTAGTTATACAAAAATTGCGATTAAACCTTGGAAAAGGCCAATAATACCACCTAATATAAATCCTAATAAGGTAATTAATTTTAATTCTTTATTAGCAATTTCAATAATCAACTTTTCAATGTAATCTAAATCAAATGTATTGATTTGATCTTCTACTAATTTACGTAGATTAATTTTTTGCATTATAGTTGAGAGATGTTTGGATGCTTGACTAATAATAAGTTGTGTAACTTTATCTGATAACGTTGTCTCTAAATATTGCATTAATCTTGGTGATAGTTGATTAAGTGGTTTATCTATTTTTTCATTTAAATTTAAATATGAAGTAATAAGTAATGTAACTGAGTCTGATAGTTTTGAAAATTGAGCCTCATCAATGATTTTCTTAAGTGGTTGTCGTTTTAGCGTCTCATATTCATTATCAATCACTTGGTTTACAATACGTTTTGCTTTAGGATGATTGGTTAAACGAATCAATTCATGTTGGATTCTATCTGCAATACTTTCTTTTGTCATAAACATTTGTAGTAATCCAACGATTTTACCTTTTTCATTAAAAAATGTATCAAGCATGTCATAAATATCACGAGCGCCTTTATCAGAGGACAAATAAACACGTGCTCTTTCGCATAATAAATCTCCTAATGGCTCGACTTTCTTATCAATCATTCGCTTAGTTTCTTTTGGTAGTAACTTAATCACTTCTTCATTTCGATGATCATTATAAAAAGCTAATAGCTTGTGTGAAATTGTATCTTCTAATTTCTCATTGACTAAGTAATCAATTTTAATATCAAATTTCTCAGCAAAGTAACGAATTGTAGCTTGATCACTTTTTAATTTCGTTATTTGCTCCTTAACTAATTTATTAATCGTTTCTTTAGTTTTTGTTTCATTTAGTTTGTTGTGAATCAATGTTTCTGTAATGAGATGTTCTTCAATCACTTGTCCTATCTTTGTAGCTATTTCATCTCTTCTTTTAGGTATTAAACCAGGTGTAAATGGGATTCGCATATTAAATATATAATGCGCTTTATAGGGGTGAAACAACATTCTAATAGCTATAACATTCGTGACACCGCCAATGATTGCTCCTATTACTATCATAAAGATGACTACTAATACTGCTTGCATTTAAATAACTCCTTAATTTTTATATAAGCAATAGCAAAATTATACCATGACAAATGTAAACTTCATAACTTAATTGTTCAACGTACATTTATATTTACAAATTTTTGAAATAAAAAAATAATGAATTCATCGCAAAATTACAGTGAATTCATTATTAATTGAAAATAGTGATTCAGTTGAAAGTCAACTCTTCTATCACTATATCTTATTTATATTAAAATTAAACGTGCATTAATTCTTCTTTAGCATTTCTATTAAAGTAAGTTTCTGCTTCTCTTAATTTAGATGTTCCAAAAATAGGTTGTTTTTCAGGATTAAGCACTCTATAGATATTACTTACTTTATTACTTTGTAAAATAAATCCATTGCGAGTTTCCATTGTATTCCAATAAATATCACTTGTTGTAGAATGATTAGGATATGCACAATGGTTTCTTGAAATTGTTTGTACAATTTCTAATGGATCACAACCAAATGTGTTATTTAAAACATCTGAATCTCTAAATAAAGCACAAATTGATACACAAGTTGTCCAGTTTGGTAATACCCGTTCTTTTTCGATTTGAACAAGTGTTTTTTTAGAAAGACCTATTGTTTGTGCCATAGTATCTTGTGTGTATCCTGCTTCAATACGCACCATTTTAAATTTTGTTTGAATTAAATCTGTAAAACTCTGTCTATCCATTACTCTTCTCTACCTTTCTAATAGGAGTTATTTTATCCGGACGCAAGAAATTGCAATAATACACATTTCTTGAAACACAAATTACATCTTAATATATTTTCAATAAAATGAAAAGAGAAATTTTTGTTTTTACGTATAATTTTATAAATGGCAAAATTATCAAAATAATTAAAATAATAATATAAGTCATTTATTTATTATTATCCTATTTTAAAAATACCGTTTTTATTTCTAATAGACCTATTCAATTTATATTAATTTATTTTCAATAGCATATATAGCAGCTTGTGTCCGATCTGAAACTTGCAATTTATTAAATATATGACTGACATGTGTCTTAACTGTTTTCTCAGATACAAATAAACTTTTTGCAATGTCTTTATTTGTCTTACCTTTCACCATTTCTTTTAATACTTCCATCTCTCTTTTAGATAATTTATTATTAAAGTGTGGTTTTTCATGCATTGCATCAATTACATTTTTAGCTTTTGGATGTATTATTTTCTCATTATTTAATACTTTAGTAATAGTAGCAATCAGCTTTTGTGGTTCAACATCTTTAATTTCATAACCATCAGCACCTTCATTAATGGCAGACATAACATATTCATCATCCACATAACTTGTAAGCACTAACACTTTTATGTAAGGGTAATATGTTTTTATATAATGCGTCACTTCGATACCATTCATATTAGGCATAACTAAATCTAATAATACTAAATCAGGAATATTATTCTCATTTAAATATTTAATAAATGCTTCACCATCTGAAAAACTTGCTTGTATATCTAAACCCTCAACTGTTGAAATTAGAAATTCTAGTCCTTGTCTAACGATGTGATGATCATCGATTAAAACGATACTTGCCAAATTTATCACCTACTTTAAATTGGAATATTAAGATAAATAGTTGTCCCCATTAGTTTATCTGATTGTATGTTAAATTCTCCATCTAAACTATGAATACGTTGTTTTATATTTTTTAGACCATGCGTCGTTTGATTTAAGTCATCACGCACATTAAATCCTTTTCCATCATCATAAATTTTAATATATAATTGATTTTCATTTTGTTGAATGTTAATAGATACATGATTCGTTTGTGCATGTTTCTTCGTATTATTTAGAGCTTCTTGAATCATTCGATACACATTTTCTTCAACTAAATTGGATAATTTAATCAATCCTCTTACTTCGATGTTTAATTTTAAATCTAACATATTCGCATAATGTTCAATCGCATTCACTAATCCATGTTCTAAACCAATTGGCTTAAGTTGCCAAATTAACGCACGCATTTCATTTACTGCGTTTTGACTTGTATCTTCAATCAACTTAAATGCTTTTTTAGCTGTTCTATCCTCTGTGATATCATGTGCAGCATGAGCTGTTAGTTTTAATGAAAAAAGCATTTGGTTAACTGAATCATGTAAATCACGTGCTAGTCGATTTCGTTCACTTGTGCGTGCTGCTTCTTTTTCTTGGTCTGTTAAGTATATACGTTTAATTGCAGAACCGATTTGTAAAGCTACTGATTCTAATAACTCTAAATCATCTTGACTATATACTACAGTATGAGGTGTCGCGACATTTAATAATCCATACTGTTCATCTCCTGATCTAAGTGGTACTGTCGCATGATGCGTAATAAGATAATCATCTTTTTGACTTTCTTGGTTAGCTAAATTGATTCTTGAACAATTTATAATATTAGATGCTTTTGTTAAATTTTTATGATGATAAGCATTGACACACCAACACGTACCATTGTTTAAATACTTACAATTATTATTTTTTAATGAATGAGGTAAGTCAGTGCTAGCTACAAGTTCTTGTTCACCTTTTTTATTGATAAAAAAAATCCAACCTGTTGTAAAATTACTGCCATTGATTAAATAATCCAATGCTTTATTCATCATATTATATAATTCAGTTTCTTCATTTAGATATTCAGCAATTTCTTTTAATAATGCTAAACGTGTCGGTTTCTCCATATTTTCGCCCCATTTTGTTATTTTGCATTTATTATTATATCGTTCATTTTTTAAATTTAAAAATAGACTAATGAAAACATTTATAATTATCATTGTAAATTATGATATGATTAAACAGAATATAATAGGAGGATATTATGAAATTCAATGTACCTGAAACTTTCAATAATGATACGTTACGTGAAATTTTTCAAAAGTTAAAACTACCAAAAAAAGATTTACACCAATTAAATATGTCTAAAGATATCACGATTAATCAACAATCTAGTAAATTGACAGATAAAGTTGTCACAAATGATGTTGTTTATATTCCTACCCCTAAAGAAAAAAGTAATTATTTACCAAGTTATCGTTACGCACAGATTGCATATGAAGATAACGATTTAGCGATTGTGGTAAAACCTAAAGGAGTTAAAACTCATCCAAATGATTTAAAAGAAAGCAATACACTAATGAACCATGTTATCTATACCATGGATAGCGACTACGTTGAACCGATTCATCGTCTAGACCAAGAAACTGTGGGGTTATTAATTGTTGCTAAAAATCCTTTAATGAAAAAAATACTAGATAGAATGCTTGAAGAGAATCAAATTACACGTATTTATCGTGCAAATGTAAAAGCATTACTACCTCTAAAACCACAAACAATTGATATGCCAATCGGTAAAGATAAATTTCATCCCAATAAGCGTCGTATTTCTAATACCGGGCAACGAGCTATCACTCATATCTTAACATCAAAAATGATTAAAGAAGGCATTTGTCAATTGGAAATAAAATTAGACACAGGACGTACTCATCAAATACGTGTACATTTAGCAGAAATTGGTCATCCTGTCATAGGTGATCCATTATATGGAGATGCTACCTTACGTCAATTAGAATTGAATAGTTATAAGATAGAATTCACTCATCCACTTACTCAAGAATTGATTTCTGTAAGTTTAGATGATGAATAAATTTTAAAAATGCTCCTTTTAGATAACGCAGATCAAAGCATTATCTTTAAAAGGAGCATTTCAATTGGTAATGTTATTTTAATGAGGATTGACCATATCTTCTGGTTTAATCCATTCCTCGAATTGTTCTTCTGTAACATAGCCAGAATTAATTGCTGATTCTTTAAGTGTTAAACCTTCCTTATGAGCTTTTTTAGCTATTTGAGCCGCTTTTTCATATCCAATATGAGGATTTAGTGCAGTTACAAGCATTAATGATTGATTTAAATAATGATTGATATTTTCTTCAATTGGTTCAATACCTATAGCACAATTTTCATTAAATGTTTCCATTCCATCAGCTAATAAGTAAATAGATTGCAATGTATTATGAAGAATCACAGGTTTAAATACATTAAGTTCAAAATTACCTTGAGAACTCGCTATACCTACTGTCGTATCATTTCCTATCACTTGTACTGCAACCATTGTTAGCATTTCACATTGTGTTGGATTAACTTTGCCTGGCATAATTGATGAACCTGGTTCATTTTCTGGAATCGAAATTTCTGCAAGTCCGGCTCTAGGTCCTGAAGCAAGCCATCTTATATCATTTGCTATTTTCATTAAGTCTGCTGCCAATGCTTTTAGTGTTCCATGAAGTTGCACCACTTCATCATGTGAAGTTAAAGCATGAAATTTATTTTCAGATGAAACAAATGCATAGCCAGTATGTTCTGAGATATATTTAGCTACTTTATCTCCAAATTCTAGATGTGCATTAATTCCTGTTCCAACTGCTGTTCCACCAATAGCTAAATTTAAAATATGTTGTTTAGATTCACCTAATAATTGTTCACATTTATCTAGCATATAACGCCATCCACTAATTTCTTGTCCTAATCGAATTGGAGTAGCATCTTGTAAGTGAGTTCTACCAATTTTAATAATTGATTGATATTGGTTTTCTTTTTCTTTAAACGTGTCTCGTAAATGTTTTAAAGCAGGTTCTAATTTCGTTTCAATTTCATGGTATAAAGCAACATGCATCGCTGTTGGGAAAGTATCATTCGAACTTTGAGATTTATTAACATCATCATTGGGATGAATTGATTCATCGCTATTATGTTCTTTTAAGTACTCATTAGCCACATAACTTACGACTTCGTTTACATTCATATTACTTTGAGTACCGCTTCCAGTTTGCCATACAACTAAAGGAAAATGACCATCAAGTTCTCCTTTTAAAATTAAGTCACAAGCATAAATGATAGCATCTTTCTTAGTATCACTTAATTTTCCTAATTCATGATTAGCAAGCGCAGCACCTCTTTTTAACTGAGCAAAACCATAAATCACTTCAATAGGTATATGTTCTTTACCTACTGGAAAGTTACGCTTACTTCTTTCAGTTTGTGCGCCCCAATATTTATCAGATGGTACTTCAATTTCACCAAACGTATCATGTTCAATTCTTACAGACATTCAATAATCCCCCTTATTTATGATTTAGTAATAGTATATCATTAACAAAATTAATGTAGCAATTCGAATATAAAGCGGTTTCATTTATAAAAATAAAACACATGAAATTGTATTACTTCACGTGTTTAAGAATTAAATCTTATTTATATTTATATTTTACTGCTTTTACAACTGAAATAGCACTTATTATATACAAAATAGCGCTTATGACCAGCGTAACAGGACTTATCTTTACTAATATACCTAAAACCCCACCTAAACTTCGATAAAAATCATTAAGTGTATATGCCAAGATTCCGGTTACAATTAATATACATATCACACTAATCATAATTCCTTTTTGATTACTCTTAATGAATGGATGAGCAGTTGCATTATCGATTAAATCTTTTGATAAATTCAATTGTAATTGAATCACTTTAAATAACACTGGTAGATAGAGTGCTCCTAGAGCAATGGGAAAACCTTTAATAGAAATTAAGCTAACAATGATTGTAATAATTGTTAAAGGTAGCCAATACTTATGTAACATATTTTTATCTCCTTCATTTTCATTAAAATATATTGTATCATAAGTTGTATTACATAAAAAAAGCATTTTAATTAATCTACCGAAGCAATTAATTAAAATGCTAAAATATATTAATTTAAATCTGAACGCGCTTCTGAATCATGTGTTTGATTATATTTATCTTCATCATTTTCTTCAGAAATCTGTTCCATTTCTTTTCCTAATGCTTCTAAATCATTCATATTTTGAACCATTGCATTTTCGTCTTCATGATAATTACGTTTACTATCTTTACTCATAAAAATAACCTCACAATAAAATTAAATATTATGCAAATCTCGCTGTGAAGTATTCTTTAACATCTTCTGGTAATCCATCAGCAGCAGCTCTGTCTAAAACAACTGTTACCATACGATGTACTTTTAAATCAGCTGGTAAAAAGTTTGATTTACCATTTTCTTCATATAATCGTTTGATAACTTCACTTTTTTTAGCACCAGTTACAACTAAGATAATTTCACGTGCTTTCATCAAACCTTGACGAATATTAACATCTAAATGTCCAGTGTTATCGATTGAAACAACTTGTAAAGTCAGTTTCCCTTTATTTTCCTTTGTTTTAATTCTATCATTGATTAATGATTCGGCATCATCATCAAGACTAATAGAATATACTTGCTCAGAAGGTACACCTAAAGCTTCATAGAACGAATGATTATCATCATAATCAAGAATATTAATTTGACTAAAATCTACAGCGTTACGATCAACTGACTTTTTTAGTTCATCTAATACAGGTGCAGAATCCTTGTTTAAATGGAATCCAGCAATGGTAGTTGGGTTATTGTTAAATTGTTTTCTAATAATATCTCCAGCATAATCTGCTGCATGTTGTTTATCTTCAAATACTTTAAAATTCATTGCCATAATAATTACACTCCTCTAAATGTAAAGTTCAACTAAAATAATTCATTTATTTACTAAGTTACCCTATTTAAGGGGGCATCAAACTATTTTAAAATTTTTATAATAATTCATTAATAAATATAACATTTTTTATTCTATTATAGTAATTAATTTTAAATTCTACTTTAATCCTGGGAAATTTTGTTGTCGCAATGCTTCATAAATCAATAAAGCAGCAGTATTAGATAAATTTAAAGAGCGAATATGATCACTCATAGGAATTCTTAAAGCAGTATCTGCATACTTCTCTTTCACCCAATCTGGTAAACCTGTCGTTTCTCTACCAAAAATAAAATAATTTTCTATTTCAGTATTTGAAAAATCAAAATCACTATAAGTTTGTTTACCAAATTTAGTAAGTAAATAATATTTACCATTTGTCACTTCGAAAAATGATTCAATATTTTCATGATAAGTGATATTAACATGTTCCCAATAATCTAATCCAGCTCGTTTTAGCATCTTGTCATCTGTACTAAAGCCTAATGGTTTAATTAAATGCAAGTGTGTATTAGTACCTGCGCATGTACGTGCGATATTTCCAGTGTTTGCAGGTATTTCTGGTTGGAATAACACAATATGATTCGTCATTTTATTTCCTCATTTCTAGTCCTTTTCTCATTTCAACTTGAACTTCTTCAATCTCATTATCATAGTGCTCATAAATAAAAGTTCTTGCATCATTGCCAAGTATTTGACCAATAGCCCAATATGCTGTTCCTCTTATCATGGGTCTTGGATCATTCAATGCTACTTCCTTTAATTCAGGAATAGCCGCTTCTTCACCAAAATGTGCAAGTGCAATAATTGCATTCCGCTGTATAGGTTTTTTACCTCTCCATGCTCCTGCCAAATGACCATAAGTATTTTTAAATTCTTTATTACTCATTTGTAACAATGGAACTAAACGTGGCTTTAATATTTCAGGTTCTAAAATAATATCTTCGTGGGTTGTATTAATACCTCTATTTTTCGGACAAACTTGTTGACAAGTATCACAACCATAAAGACGATTACCGATTTTATATCGATACTCATCTTTTAAATATCCTTTAGTTTGAGTTAAAAAGCTGATACATTTTTGAGAATTCAGTTGACCATTCCCTACTAAAGCGCCTGTTGGACATCTATCTACACAAATTGTACAATCTCCACAACTGTCTAATATAGGATCATCTGGTTCAAAAGGAATACTAACTAACATTTCTCCTAAATATGTCCAAGTTCCTAGTTTTGGATTAATAACAAATCCATTTCTACCAACGAATCCTAATCCTGCTCTTTCAGCTACAGCGCGATCTGAAAGTACCCCAGTGTCAACCATGCTTTTTATTTCGACATCAGGGACCTTGGATTGAATAAATTCACTTAATTTATCTAATCTTTTTTTCATAATTGAATGATAATCTTGACCCCAAGAGGCTCTCGCAAACATTCCTCTTCTATCGCCTTTTACACTTTTTGGCGCTCCCTTTAGCTTATTTGGATAACCAACAGCAATAGCTATGATAGAACGTGCTGTGGGTAAAGATAATTTAGGTTCTGTTCGCAGCGCAATATCTGATTCTTCAAAACCTGATGCATAACCTTTTTCATGATAATCTACTAACTTTTGTTTCAGTTCATCGAAAGGATCAGCGGTAGTAAAACCAATACTATCTATACCAATGGAATACGCATAGTCAATGATTTCCTGTTTAAGTTGATGGTTCATCAACACTCTTGCCTCCTATAAAAAAGTCCATAGAATATTTTAACATAATCTTAATTTTTTATGATATTAAATATTTTTATAAATAAAAAAGAATCTGAGATACACTTTGAAGTGTCTCAGATTCTTTAACTTTGAGAATTTCATAAAGAAAGTCTATGTTTATAATTCAGAATACATTCTATCTTCTTTTCTTAATTAACATTTATTACTTTTTAGATATAAAACCTTATAAATATTTTATTAGTCTTCACATACAACATGCTATAATACTTTCGCCAAAAAGTTTTTAGTTCTTTCATGTTTGGGATGATTAAATAATTGATCAGGTGTTTCACTTTCAACGACATATCCATCTGCCATAAATATTACTTTATCACCAACATCTTTAGCAAAACCCATTTCATGAGTTACAACCACCATTGTCATACCCTCTTTAGCTAAATCTTTCATAACTTTAAGTACTTCATAAACAACTTCAGGATCAAGTGCTGATGTTGGCTCATCAAATAATATGACATCTGGATGCATAGCTAAAGCTCTTGCTATTGCTACCCTTTGTTTTTGTCCACCAGAGAGTTGAGAAGGATATGCATTAGCTTTCTCTTCAAGCCCTACTTTTTTTAGAAGTGCTTTACCTTCAATTTCTAGCTTTTTTAAATCAACTTTTTTTAACAACTTAGGTGCTAAAATGACATTTTCTATTACTGTTTTGTGAGGAAATAAATTGAAATTTTGAAATACCATTCCCATTTTTTGACGTAATTCATTTAAATTTATATTTTTATGTGTTAATTCTTTTCCTTCAAAAATCACTTTCCCATTTGATGGTGTTTCTAATAAATTCATACATCTTAATAATGTACTTTTACCACTTCCTGATGGTCCTATTATTGCTACAACTTCCCCTTTATTAACCTCTAAATTAATATCTTTGAGTACTACATTTTTATTAAATGACTTATTTAAATTTTGAACTTTAATCACTGGCTTTCATTCTCCCTTCGATTAAACTCATACCTCTAGACAATGTAAATGTTAAAATAAAGTACATTATCGCAGCGATAATTAACGGTGTAAAAGGATCAAATGAAATACCTTGTACAACCTGAGCGTTAAACATAATTTCTCCTACTCCAATAGTAGAAACAATAGATGATTCTTTAATTAGTGTTACAAATTCATTACCTAGTGCTGGTAAAATATTTTTAATTGCTTGGGGTAAAATGATATATCTCATTGTTTTAGAATAATTTAATCCTAAACATTGAGCTGCCTCTGTTTGCCCTTTATCAACAGCATTAATTCCAGCTCTAAATATTTCTGCAATATAAGCAGAAGAATTAATAACTAGTGCGATAGTACCACATACTAATGCTGAAACATCTAAACCTAGAACAGCTGTAGTTCCAAAGAAAACTAAAAATACTTGAACTAACATCGGTGTTCCTCTTAAAAATTCTATGTAAATAGAGGCAATCCATGACAGCAATTTAAACTTACTCAATTTAGCTAAAGCAATTAAAGCTCCTAATACTGCTCCTAATACTACACCAATCATTGATATTAAAATTGTATTTTTAAGTCCTTTGATGAAAAATGCACCATACTTATCAAAAAAGCTACTATCGTCTTGCATATCTTTAGAAGCTTTGTCCATGTATTTGCTAATTAAATGTTGGTCATTGACTTCCTTAATAGATTTATTGACATTTGCTAAAAGAATAGGTGAATTTTTTGGCACAGCTATGACATTATCTTTCTTTTCTTCATTAAAATTCACATTGGCTATCATTAAGCTGTTATTTTGTTTTACATATGCTTCAGCAACGGGTTTTTCTATTACTAACCCTTCTACCTTATTACTTTTAACTGCAAGAATAGCATCTGGTAGACGATTTAATGAACTAATGTCTGCATTCTCTATTTCTTGTTGAGCAATTTTTTCTTGTTCAGTCCCTTTTTGTGTCGCAACTTTTTTATTAGAAAAGTCTTTTAATGTATGAAATTTATTTTTATCGCTTTTTCTAATAAGCATTACATTGCCCGTTTTAGTATAAGAATCCGAGAAATCAACTTCTTTCTTTCTTTCTGGTGTTGAAGTCATACCAGAAATAATAACATCAATTTTTCCCGTTTTTAATGCACCGAGTAAACTATCAAATTGCATATTCACAATTTTTAATTTTAAGTGATTATCTTTAGCAATTTTTTTAGCTAAATCAATATCTATACCTACGTATTCACTCTTACCTTTTACAGTCTTTTCAAATTCAAATGGTGCATAATCAGCTGATAATCCTACCCTTAATTCTCCACTTTCCTTAATTTTTTCCCATTTTGCATCTTGATCAGCATGAGCCATAGGTTCTATATTTATAAAGGTCAAACTAATTAAGATTGCTATGATAATTGTTTTAAACATATATTTCATATAGCAACCTCCTATAACTTTTTAATTATTATACATAATAAAGAATTAATATGCAATAAAAATTTTAAACAAAAAAAGCATCTATAGTAATATAGATGCTTAAATACCATTAAAATAATATTATTGATGTGTAATTTCAAATCTATAAATATTATCATTATAAGATGGTATAAACTTTTTGCATAATTCATGAATAATAAAAGCACTAATGAATGGAACAATAAAATAACCTAATGCTAATAGAATAATATTAAATGTCGAATCACCCGGCATTCTATTAAACGCATTAATTGGACCAACTAATCCTGTATAACCAAATCCAGCTGATAATGGTGTTCCTTTTATACCAATGAAGTATGTTAACAAACCTGAAATAATACCATTAATGGTTAATGGTATTGCAATGATTAAATGTTTTAAATAAACAGGAATCATCATCTTCGCAGCGCCAATAAATAAAACTAAATTGACACCAACTGAATTAACACGTAAAGAACCAAAGAAAAAAGTAACGCATGCAGCAACAATTCCCATGTTTGCTGCACCACTACCTAACCCATTTAAACTAATAGCTGTAGCAATAGCAACTAGAGAAATTGGCGTAACCATTAATAGTGAAAACGTCACACTTATCAAGATAGACATAATTAGAGGATTAAATTCAGTAAATGAATTAATCATATGTCCTAAACTTTTTGTAATAATTTGTATATATGGCAAAGTCGTTAATCCAACTAATCCGCTGACTACTGGAATAAATACAGGTAAAATAATCATTTCTAAAGAACCAAATTTTCCTTGTAATAATAAAAATAAAGCACATGCGATAATAATAACTAAAATCACGTTTATAATATCGCCAATTCCTTTTAATGCAATACCATTTGCATTCATTTGTATAGCTCCAGAGCCTAACATTGCTGATACACCTATCATACTAGCACCCGCACCACTAAATTTGAATTGATGTGCTGCCAGTATTCCAATAATAAATGCCATAAACGATTGAATAATTGTCACTAATTGAAAAACAAGCTCTAATATTGGATGGTGATCTTTAAATAATTTTAGTAGTTCTCCTAAAAGTGCATTGGGAAGTAATGCAATAACTACTCCTGCACCAACTGCATTAAGAATATTACTAAAAAAATATTTTAAGTTTATTCTAGTTCTACTCATAATAGCCTCCATTTTTAAATATTAGCTATATAATATTATATTATACCGTTTTATACAATATAAAATAAGTAGTTAAAAAATGATCAAATAAAAAAGGATTAAGTAGAGTGTTCTACTTAATCCTTTTAACTCCATTAAATACCGGCGGTCGGGGTCGAACCGACACTCCAATAAAGGAACGGGATTTTGAGTCCCGCGCGTCTGCCAATTCCGCCACGCCGGCTTAATATAGATAAATAAAAAACTTCCCTATGGAAGCAATTATGGAGCGGAAGATAGGACTTGCACCTATATCTTGTTCCGGGAAGGAACATATTCTAAAGATTGAACTACTCCCGCATTGTATCAAATTATGGAGCGGAAGATAGGACTTACACCTATATCTTGTTCCGGGAAGGAACATATTCTAAAAATTGAACTACTCCCGCATTATATTAAATTATGGAGCGGAAGATAGGACTTACACCTATATCTCATTCCGGGAAGGAATGTGTTCTAAAATTGAACTACTCCCGCATAGCACATGGAGGCGGCAACCGGATTTGAACCGGTGATAAAGGTTTTGCAGACCTCTGCCTTACCACTTGGCTATGCCGCCAATAAAAAACTGGGCTAGCTGGATTCGAACCAGCGCGTGACGGAGTCAAAGTCCGTTGCCTTACCGCTTGGCTATAGCCCATTAATAATAAAGGGCGGTTGATGGGAATCGAACCCACGAGTGTCGGAACCACAATCCGATGCGTTAACCACTTCGCCACAACCGCCATGGCAGGGACAGTAGGAATCGAACCCACATCAAAGGTTTTGGAGACCTCTATTCTACCGTTGAACTATGTCCCTATTTATAATGGTGGAGGGGGGCAGATTCGAACTGCCGAACCCGAAGGAGCGGATTTACAGTCCGCCGCGTTTAGCCACTTCGCTACCCCTCCATTAAGATGGTGCCGGCCAGAGGACTTGAACCCCCAACCTACTGATTACAAGTCAGTTGCTCTACCAATTGAGCTAGGCCGGCAAGAAATGGTTCAGGACAGAATCGAACTGCCGACACATGGAGCTTCAATCCATTGCTCTACCAACTGAGCTACTGAACCATATATATTAAAATGATTAAATGGCGGTCTCGACGGGAATCGAACCCGCGATCTCCTGCGTGACAGGCAGGCGTGTTAACCGCTACACTACGAGACCAAAACAAATTGCGGGAGGCGGATTTGAACCACCGACCTTCGGGTTATGAGCCCGACGAGCTACCGAACTGCTCCATCCCGCGATAATAAAAATGGCGGAGGAAGAGGGATTCGAACCCCCGCGGCCCGTTAAGGCCCTGTCGGTTTTCAAGACCGATCCCTTCAGCCGGACTTGGGTATTCCTCCACATTTTATAGGTAAATTGCTATTAAATTATTAGATGGCGGTCTCGACGGGAATCGAACCCGCGATCTCCTGCGTGACAGGCAGGCGTGTTAACCGCTACACTACGAGACCAAATACGGAGGAAGAGGGATTCGAACCCCCGCGAGCCGTTAAGCTCCTGTCGGTTTTCAAGACCGATCCCTTCAGCCGGACTTGGGTATTCCTCCAAAATTATATGGACCTTGCAGGACTCGAACCTGCGACCGAACGGTTATGAGCCGTTAGCTCTAACCAACTGAGCTAAAGGTCCAAATTTTAATTCTACAACTAATAATTAGTGGCGGTGGAGGGGATCGAACCCCCGACCTCACGGGTATGAACCGTACGCTCTAGCCAGCTGAGCTACACCGCCGTTATATAGTTTGTAAATGATTTAAATGGTGGAGACTAGCGGGATCGAACCGCTGACCTCCTGCGTGCAAAGCAGGCGCTCTCCCAGCTGAGCTAAGCCCCCATAATAAATTTTAAAATTTCCTATCGGGAAGACAGGATTCGAACCTGCGACCCCTTGGTCCCAAACCAAGTGCTCTACCAAGCTGAGCTACTTCCCGTAAGAGAACGCGCCCGATAGGAGTCGAACCCATAACCTTTTGATCCGTAGTCAAACGCTCTATCCAATTGAGCTACGGGCGCAAAATAATAATAATGCCGAGGACCGGAATCGAACCGGTACGGTGATCTCTCACCGCAGGATTTTAAGTCCTGTGCGTCTGCCAGTTCCGCCACCCCGGCAAAATAATGGAGCGGAAGACGGGATTCGAACCCGCGACCCCCACCTTGGCAAGGTGGTGTTCTACCACTGAACTACTTCCGCATATGCGGGTGAAGGGAGTCGAACCCCCACGCCGTAAGGCGCTAGATCCTAAGTCTAGTGCGTCTGCCAATTCCGCCACACCCGCGTATACATGTGAGCCATAGAGGATTCGAACCTCTGACCCTCTGATTAAAAGTCAGATGCTCTACCAACTGAGCTAATGGCTCTTAGATGGTGCCGGCCAGAGGACTTGAACCCCCAACCTACTGATTACAAGTCAGTTGCTCTACCAATTGAGCTAGGCCGGCTATTAAATTGAATGGTGGAGAATGACGGGATCGAACCGCCGACCCTCTGCTTGTAAGGCAGATGCTCTCCCAGCTGAGCTAATTCTCCAATATGTATGCCTGGCAACGTCCTACTCTAGCGGAACGTCAGTCCAACTACCATCGGCGCTAAGGAGCTTAACTTCTGTGTTCGGCATGGGAACAGGTGTGACCTCCTTGCCATTGTCACCAGACGAGTGAATGATTATACATTCAAAACTAGATAGTAAGTAAAGATTTGCGTCGCAAAACTTGA
>NZ_SODE01000007.1:0-80611 GCF_004365845.1 Staphylococcus sp. AtDRG32 | reverse complement strand
TCAAGTTTTGCGACGCAAATCTTTACTTACTATCTAGTTTTGAATGTATAATCATTCACTTGTCTGGTGACAATGGCAAGGAGGTCACACCTGTTCCCATGCCGAACACAGAAGTTAAGCTCCTTAGCGCCGATGGTAGTTGGACTGACGTTCCGCTAGAGTAGGACGTTGCCAGGCATAAATATTATTCCGCAGTAGCTCAGTGGTAGAGCTATCGGCTGTTAACCGATCGGTCGTAGGTTCGAATCCTACCTGCGGAGCCATGGCTCCTTGGTCAAGCGGTTAAGACACCGCCCTTTCACGGCGGTAACACGGGTTCGAGTCCCGTAGGAGTCATTTATTTGGAGAATTAGCTCAGCTGGGAGAGCATCTGCCTTACAAGCAGAGGGTCGGCGGTTCGAACCCGTCATTCTCCACCATTTAAATATCGGAGGGGTAGCGAAGTGGCTAAACGCGGCGGACTGTAAATCCGCTCCTTCGGGTTCGGCAGTTCGAATCTGCCCCCCTCCACCATCTTATTGGGCTATAGCCAAGCGGTAAGGCAACGGACTTTGACTCCGTCACGCGCTGGTTCGAATCCAGCTAGCCCAGCCATAAGAGCCATTAGCTCAGTTGGTAGAGCATCTGACTTTTAATCAGAGGGTCAGAGGTTCGAATCCTCTATGGCTCACTTTAAGCACTCCTTAATGGGGTGCTTTTTTATTACCCATTTTTAGTAGTGATGTTTATGAAAAAATTTATAAGTATGACTTTCATAGTATGACAGTTACACCTTTCATTGGTATAATTATGAGTATGAAAGTTATAGACGGAGGAGAGATTATGGATTTTTCCAACTTTTTTAATAATCTTAGTACTTTGAAGATTATTACAAGTATATTAGATATACTTATTGTCTGGTATGTCCTTTATCTTCTCATTACTGTATTTAAAGGAACTAAAGCAATTCAATTGCTTAAAGGTATATTATTTATAGTTGTTGGACAACAAGTAAGTAAACTTCTTAATTTAACTGCTACCTCAAAGTTATTTGATATTGTGATTCAATGGGGCGTTTTAGCTTTAATTGTGATATTCCAACCAGAAATAAGACGAGCACTTGAGCAATTAGGGCGAGGAAGCCTATTTAAACGCTATACCAATACTTACAGTCATGATGAAGAAAAATTAATCCAATCTGTATCAAAGGCTGTTCAGTATATGGCTAAAAGACGAATTGGAGCATTAATTGTTTTTGAAAAGGAAACTGGATTACAAGACTATATTGAAACTGGTATATCAATGAATTCTGCAATATCTCAAGAATTATTGATAAATGTTTTTATACCTAATACACCATTACATGATGGGGCTATGATTATTCAAAATACTAAAATTGCTAGTGCTGCATGTTATTTACCACTTTCAGATAGTAATAAAATTTCTAAAAGTTTAGGTACAAGACATAGGGCAGCCGTAGGAATTTCTGAAGTTTCGGACTCATTTACTGTGGTAGTATCTGAAGAAACCGGTTCAATATCAGTTACTTTCGATGGTAAATTAAGACGTGATGTTTCTGATGAAGTATTCGAAGAGTTATTAGCTGAACATTGGTTTGGAGCTCGCGCTCAAAAGAAGGGTGTGAAATAGCATGTTAGAAAGTAAATGGGGATTAAGATTTTTTGCCTTAATATTAGCGATCTTTTTTTATCTTTCTGTTAATAATGTGTTTGGCAATATTTTTAACAATGATAATCTATCTCAGAATTCTTCTAAAACAATAGAAGATGTACCTGTAGAAATTCTTTATAATACCAAAAATTTACATGTTACTAAATCACCAGATACTGTTGATGTTACTATTTCAGGACCACAATCAAAGTTATTGAAAATAGAAAGTTCAGACGATATCAAGGTTACAGTTAATTTATCTAATGCTAAATCTGGAAATTATAAAGAAGATTATATTGTTAAGGGATTAAGTAACGATATTAGTTATAATGTTAAACCTAAACATGCGTATATCACTTTGGAAGATAAAGACACTAAAACTATGCATGTTCAGCCTGATATTGCACAAAACAATATAAATTCAAATTATAAAGTAAGTGAAGCTTTTTTAAATAAAAATACTGTTCAAGTTACGGGCGGTAAAAAGCAATTAGATAAAATTGCATATTTAAAAGCGACATTTAAAAATGCGACTAATATCAGTGAGGATACTACTGATGTAGCTGAAATTACTGCATTTGACAAGCAATTGAATAAATTAAACGTTCAGATCAAGCCTAATAATGTTAAAATGTCAGTGAAACTTGAACCTTACAGTAAAAAAGTAAAAATTAAAACTGTTAAAAAGGGTTCGTTACCTGACGATGAAAGTTTAGATAACATTAAACTAAATGAGAATGAAGTAGAAATTTATGGTAATAAAGATGATTTGAAGGATATTAATGACATAGAAGCTGATGTAAATTTAGATGATATCACTGAGTCAACTAATAAAACTCTTGAACTCAAAATACCTAAACAGGTTAAGAAATCTGAATTCAATGAAGTCACAGCAAATGTCAATTTAAAATAGTAAACTAGATAATAAAGGAGTAATTAAAATGGGAAAATATTTTGGAACTGATGGTGTAAGGGGAGTAGCTAATAAAGAATTAACACCTGAATTAGCGTTTAAGCTAGGTCGCTATGGTGGTTATGTATTAGCACATAATGAAGGAGAGAAACATCCTAGAGTTTTAGTTGGTAGAGATACTCGTGTGTCGGGTGAAATGTTAGAATCTGCTTTAATTGCTGGATTAGCATCAATAGGTGCAGAAGTAATGAGATTAGGAGTTATTTCTACTCCAGGTGTTGCATATTTAACACGTGAAATGGGAGCACAATTAGGGATAATGATTTCTGCCTCTCATAATCCTGTAGCTGACAATGGTATTAAGTTCTTTGGTGCTGATGGTTTTAAACTTTCAGATAAGCAAGAAGAAGAAATTGAACAATTATTAGACCAAGAACAACCTGATTTACCACGTCCTGCAGGTAAAGACATTCTGCATTTTTCAGATTATTATGAAGGTGCACAAAAATACTTAAGTTATCTTAAATCTACTATTGATATAAATTTAGATGGACTTAAAATTACATTAGATGGGGCGAATGGATCAACTTCTTCACTTGCGCCTTTCTTATTTGGTGATTTAGAGGCAACAACAGTTACAATTGGTTGTAATCCAGATGGATACAATATTAATGATGAATGTGGGTCTACTCATCCTGAACATTTAGCTGAAAAAGTTGTAGAAACTGAAAGTGATTTTGGTTTAGCTTTTGATGGAGATGGAGATCGTTTAATTGCTGTTGATGAAAAGGGTAACATCATTGATGGTGACCAAATTATGTTTATTATTGGTCAAGACATGCATAAAAATCATGAATTAAATAATAATATGATTGTATCTACTGTAATGAGTAATTTAGGATTTTATAAAGCTCTTGAAACAGAAGGCATTCAATCAAATAAAACAAAAGTTGGAGATAGATATGTCGTTGAAGAAATGAGACGAGGCCATTATAATTTAGGCGGAGAACAATCTGGACATATAGTAATGATGGACTATAACACGACTGGTGATGGACTACTAACTGGCGTACAACTTGCAGCTATTATTAAATCAAGTGGTAAAACTTTAAGTGAGTTAGCAGCCCAAATGAAAAAGTATCCACAATCATTAATCAATGTAAAAGTAACAGATAAACATCATGTGTCTGAAAATGAAGACGTTAAAGCTGTTATGGATGAAGTTGAGAATGAAATGAACGGTGAAGGAAGAATATTAGTTAGACCTTCAGGAACTGAACCATTAGTAAGAGTAATGGTTGAGGCAGCTACAAATGAAGATGCAGAACGTTACGCTCAAACAATTGCTAATAAAGTAAAAGAAAAAATGGGATTAAATTAATAGTACCATTAAAAAACAAGAATACACTCTCTTTAAAGTTAAAGTTGTAGAACTGAAAACTTTAAAGAGAGTATTTTTTATCAAAAAATATAAATTAAATATCAAATTATGACTATAAGTTTATGAATTAAATATAATAATATTTGCAAATGATTAATAAAAAAAGGTAAAATAAATAGTATTGGAAGAAAGGAGGATAGATGTAATAAAAATAAAACAAAGCGCCTGGACAAGTAATTAGAATGTTAATCATTTAGTATTAATTAGGAGAATACTCATAGACATACTAATTATATTGTAGACGAGGAGAATAGTTATCGATATAATCGGCGGATGCTATTCCGGATGAGGCACATTCGTTAGCTTATTATTTAAAACATATAGGTAACTAGATGTACAACTATAATAAGAATGCCAAATATAAAATAAATAGAAGACATAGAAATATGATGTTTAGAATCCAATACAAAAAAACGAACAATGTCTAATTAAAAAATTTTATATAGCAGATAAAATTATCATATGACTATGTAATGGAGGAAAAAGAAATATGTGCGGAATTGTTGGATATATTGGCTTTGATAATGCCAAAGAATTATTATTATCTGGTTTAGAAAAATTAGAATATAGAGGATATGATTCAGCAGGAATTGCTGTTGTCAATGATGAGGGTACTACTGTATTTAAGGAAAAAGGACGTATTGCAGAATTAAGAAAATTAGCAGATAGCAATGACATTGATGGTCACATTGGTATTGGTCATACTCGTTGGGCTACTCATGGGGTACCTAGTACTGTTAATTCACATCCTCATCAATCAAATAATGGACGTTTTACTTTAGTACATAATGGTGTCATTGAAAATTATGAAGAGCTAAAAAGCGAATACTTATCAGATGTAACGTTTAAATCAGAAACTGATACAGAAGTTATCGTTCAATTAGTAGAATATTTTTCAAATAAAGGGTTAGAAACTGAAGATGCATTCACTAAAGCAGTATCTTTATTAGATGGATCATATGCTTTAGGCATGTTAGATTCTGAGGATGAAGACACTATTTATGTAGCTAAAAATAAATCACCTTTACTTGTTGGTATTGGTGACGACTTTAATGTTATTGCTTCAGATGCATTAGCAATGATTAAAGTTACAAATCAATATAAAGAAATTCATGATCATGAAATTGTTATTGTTAAAAAAGAAAGTGTAACAATTAAAGATAAAGATGGAAATATTCAAGATCGTCCAACGTATACTGCTCAAATAGATGCATCAGATGCTGAAAAAGGTATTTATGATCACTATATGTTAAAAGAAATTAATGAACAACCAGCAGTAATGCGTCGTATTATTCAAGAATACGAAGATGAAAATGGAGATTTAAATATTGATTCTGAGATTATTAAAGATGTGTCGAATGCAGATCGTATTTATATCATTGCTGCAGGGACAAGTTATCATGCTGGTTTAGTTGGTAAAGAATATCTTGAAAAACTATCTGGAGTGCCAACTGAAGTTCATGTGGCATCAGAATTTGTTTATAACATGCCATTATTATCTGAAAAACCTTTATTTATTTATATCTCTCAATCAGGAGAAACAGCTGATAGCCGTGCAGTATTGGTTGAAACAAATAAATTAGGCCATAAGTCTTTAACAATTACAAATGTAGCAGGTTCAACGTTATCTCGTGAAGCTGATCATACGTTGTTATTACACGCAGGACCTGAAATTGCTGTTGCATCAACTAAAGCTTATACAGCTCAAATTGCTGTATTATCAATTCTTTCTCAAGTTGTAGCTAAAGCGCATGGACGCGATAACGGTATTGACTTATTAAGAGAATTAGCAAAAGTAACAACTGCAATTGAAACGATTGTAGATGACGCACCAGTAATGGAAAAAATTACTAAAGAATTCTTAGAAACGACTAGAAATGCTTTCTTTATTGGTCGTGCGATGGATT
The DNA here is from genome assembly GCF_004365845.1 of Staphylococcus sp. AtDRG32. Taxonomy (NCBI): domain Bacteria; kingdom Bacillati; phylum Bacillota; class Bacilli; order Caryophanales; family Staphylococcaceae; genus Staphylococcus; species Staphylococcus sp. AtDRG32. Next base: position 74,700 of record NZ_SODE01000007.1, on the reverse strand, counting down.
ACAATGTAAGTTTAGAAGGAGCATTAAAACTTAAAGAAATTTCATATATTCAAGCTGAAGGATTTGCTGGTGGAGAGTTAAAACACGGTACTATTGCTTTAATCGAAGATGATACGCCAGTCATTGCTTTAGCTACTCAAGAAAATGTGAATTTATCAATTCGTGGTAATGTTAAAGAAGTAGTAGCTCGTGGCGCTAAACCTTGTATTATTTCAATGGAAGGTTTAGAAAAAGATGGAGACACATATGTGATTCCTCATGTACACGAATTATTAACACCTTTAGTATCAGTAGTAGCACTACAATTAATTGCATATTATGCAGCGTTACACAGAGGATTAGATGTTGATAAACCTCGTAACTTAGCCAAATCAGTTACAGTTGAATAATTCAAAAAGCTGGGACATGAATGACATGTCTCAGTTTTTTATTTAATTTGTTAAATAATCAGAATCATCATACACTTATTTTAAGTAGAGGTGATCATTTGATAAATTTAAAGCATATCTATAAAAAGAAACACGGAAAAACAATCCTTAATGATTTAAATTGGCATATTGAAGCGGGAGATAATTGGATTCTTTATGGGTTGAATGGTGCAGGAAAAACAACACTATTAAATATCATGAATGCTTATGAGAGTGTATCTCAGGGTGAAATAGAAATGTTTGAAATGGTACCAGGTAAAAAAGGATATTCTGCAGAAAACGTTCGTCAACATATTGGATTTGTTTCGCATAGTTTATTAGAAAAATTTCAAGACGGTGAGAAAGTGATTGATGTCGTATTAAGCGGCATATTTAAATCTATTGGTCTATATAAAGAGTATTCTGATGAACATATTAAAGAAGCAGAAAAATTATTAAATTTAGTAGGAATGTTATCATATAAAGATCAATATTTAGGATATCTCTCAACAGGACAAAAACAAAAAGTAATGATTGCTCGCGCGCTTATACATCAACCTGATGTGCTTATTCTTGATGAACCAGCATCAGGATTAGACTTTTTGGCTAGAGAGCAGTTATTATATTTATTAGAAAATTTAAATAAGACATACGCTCATTTGACGATGATTTACGTGACTCATGTCATAGAGGAAATTATTCCTTTATTTAGTAAGATATTTTTATTAAAAGAGGGTAGTTGTTTTGATAAAGGAATAACAAAAGATATTTTAACTGATTCGATTATGTCTAAATTTTTTAATAATCAAATTGAAGTCATTCAATATAGAAATCGATATCATCTTTATATAAAATATAATTGAGTTTGCACTTTGGTTAAATAAATGTCACAATTTTTAAGAAAGAATTAGATGGAGGGTATCACGATGATATTTGAAAATATTAAAGCAATATTCTTAGATATGGATGGAACACTATTGCATGAAGATAATAAAGCGACTGTAAAAACAAAAGAAGTAATTGATCAATTAAGAGAAAAAAATTATAAGGTATTTCTAGCAACAGGACGTTCTTATTCTGAAATTCATAATTTAGTACCAAAAGGTTTTAAAGTAGATGGTGTTATTAGTTCTAATGGAACAAGAGGTGATATTGAAGATAAACTTTTATTTAAACATAGTTTGACAATAGATAGTGTAAAAAAAATCGTGCAACTGGCTCAACAACAACATATTTATTATGAAGTTTTTCCTTTTGAAGGAGATAGAATTTCACTAATTGAAGATCAATCATGGATGGAAGATATGATTGATAGTGAACATCCACAAAATGAAGTGAGTGAAAGTGAATGGAAATCACGTCGAGATGCCATGAATGGTAAAATTAATTGGAGAAAAGATATTCCAAATGACGCCTATTCTAAAATTTATCTTTTCAATAAAAAGTTAAATAAAATTAAAACGTTTAGAGATGAATTAATACAAAATAAAGTGTTATTAAATATTAGCGTATCTAATTCTTCAAGGTTTAATGCTGAGACGATGGCTTATCAAGTGGATAAAGGCACTGGAATTAAAGAAATGATAGATCATTTCGATATTAAACAAGAAGAAACACTTGTTATTGGTGATAGCGATAATGACAGAGCAATGTTTGAATTTGGAGGATACACTGTTTCAATGAAAAATGCACGTCCAGAAATTCAGTCTATTACTGATGATACTACACAATATACAAATGAAGAAGATGGCGCGGCTTTATATTTAGAACACCATCTTTTAAATTAAAATAAGGTAAGAAAGTAGGAGAAACCTGCTTTCTTACCTTTTGTGTTGAATAGTGATTTATTTATCGTTATTTAAATTTTTTTGATGATTTAAGTCTTCTTTAACATGATTTTTTGTATCATTAAAAGATGAAGGATCGTTTTTTAACGCTTCTTTTTTATGATTTATTTCTTTTTTTTCTTTTCGTTTACTTTTTTTCTTTTCTTTTACAGGTCTTTTCACATTCTCACCGCGACGTAAGAAATATTGAACAATACCCATTATAATTACAAAATATAGAATTAAACGTACAATAATAATAAGCGTTTGAGCAATAATTAAAATCACTTGTGCTACATTTTGGGACATATTTCCGGTTAATACAGTTAATATTGTACCAAGTGGTTGTGTAATGATAATAATGAGTAGGTTAATTAATAAGATAGCTAAAAAGAATTTGAACCAAGTTTTACGTCCATTTTTAATTCCTTTAAAGCCATCTTTAAAATGACCTATAGCACTTAAGTCATTTTTACGTGCAAATGATACAGTATAATTAATCATTAATATAAAGAAGAACCAATATACGATTGAAAGAATGAATCCCATAATGATAATTAAGATAATTTGTACAGTAAGTAAAATACCAATAGCGTGATCGGATGTACTTACTGACTGTTGAATAGATGTGAATAATGGTGTTAAAGCTTTATTAAATAAAAAGTTTAATCCTAATGTGATTAAATATAATACAGCATAAAGAATAATAGTAATTAAAGCTAAAAGAAGACTTTTAACATATTTTCCTTTTTTAAAAGCAAAAAACAAATCAGAAAATTGAACAGCTTCTTTTTCAATAGCTTTAGCCATAATATTAAAAGCCCCTGCAAGTAATTGATAACCTGCAAGTATAAAAAATAATAATCCTAAGACCAAGACGAGTATTATCATTACTAATGACGCGCCTGATGACTGTTGAAATTGTGCTGCTAGTTGCATCTGCATAAAGTTTTGAATGAAGAAAGTTCTAGCAATCACAAATGCCACAAATACAATAATAAAACTTACTAAACTAAATAGTATTGTTTTTATGAGTTGTGACTTAGCATTTTTAAATGCTAAACTATGAAATTTAAACAAAATAAGCACTCCTTTACGTTAATATAATACACAATATCAGAATTTGTGCTTTTTTTAAATTAATATCTAACAATATTATGTTTTAAGTGTTAAAATATGCTAATGATTTAATAATGAAAGGAGACTTTATGGTGAAATTTGCAATTTTAACCGACGTTCATGGTAATTTTGATGCCTTACAAACTGTTTTAGATGATATTGATAATAGAGAAGATATCGATCAAATCTTTAACTTAGGTGATAATATTGGAATTGGCCATGAAACCAATAAAGTATTAGATATGATTTTCGATCGAGATGATATGGAAATTATTGCTGGTAATCACGATGAAGCAATTATGTCAATTGTTAATGGTACACCGTATCCAGAAGATTTAAAAAATAAATTTTATGAACACCATCAATGGATTGAAAGTCGAATGGATGAAGATTACTATGATGTATTAAATACACTACCAAGATATTTAGAAAAAACAATTTGTGGGAAAAAATGTTTATTTATACATTATGAAATTGAAAATCAAAGATTAGAAGAGGGGATTGATAAACAACCATTTGAACCTATTGTAGATAATCAAAAAGAAGAGATAGTTAAATTATTTGAAGATAAGGATGCGGATTTTATAGCTTTTGGACATAATCATCAATTACACTTGTATGATGATAATAACAAAACCTATTTCAATCCTGGTTCAGTAGGACTTAATAATGGTAAATATGCCGTATATGGAATCGTCACAATTAACGAAAATGAGTTTAGTGTTGAAAGAGTAAAATTACCGTATGATAATGAAGAATTTCTTCAAGGATTTGATGAAAAACATGTACCAGGCAAACAATTTATTTTCGATTATTTTATATAAGTAAAAAAAGTCGAGCAGAAACTAATATGAATTCTGTTCGACTTTTTACTTATATTGTAAACTGCGGACATTGTTTGTGTAGTCTTAATGATGAGCGTGCTCTTTATGTAATCCAGAGCATAGTACTGAAGTATCGTGATCATGTTGTGCTGTTTCTAATTGAATTGTCATATGTTGTATATTTAAGTGAAGTAATTCATGTTCTATTTTTTTAAGAAGTCCTTCACAGTCCTGAACAGACATAGTTTCAGAGACGACTGCATGACAACTTAACGCATTCATATCATTTGAAATAGTCCAAACGTGATAATCATGGACATTATAAATTTCATTATGATTTATAATTGTACTAATGATTTTATCTAAATTGACGTCACTTGGTGTACCTTCCATTAAAATATTAAGTGACGAACGTGAAATACCGATTGCACTTTTCAATATAATAATGGAAACTAGAATGCTTGCGATAGGATCAGCAATTGTAAAGTTAAATACGTATATAAGAATAGATGCTATAATGGCACCTAATGAACCAAGTAAGTCTCCTAAAACGTGAATAAAAGCACCGCGCATATTTAAGTTATGTGACGTATCACCGCTTTTAAACATGATTATTGCAACGATAATATTCACTATAAGTCCAATCACACTAATAATAAACATTTCAGTGGATTGCACTTTAATAGGATTGAAAAATCTTCTAATCGCTTCGATGATAATGACGCCACTAATAATTAATAAAGTTATACCATTAAATAAGGCAGCTAAGACTTCAAAACGCTTGTAACCGAATGTTTTAGTTGAAGTAGCATTTTTCTCTGCATAAATAAATGCGATTAAAGCAACTCCTAGTGAAACAGTATCGCTAAACATATGAAGTCCATCTGATAATAGCGCAAGACTATTAGCGATAAATCCTCCTAAAATTTCAACAATCATAAATAAGCCTATAATAATAAAAGAAATTGTTAATACCTTTTTGTTATTGGTATGGACATGATTATGAGTATGGTTATGATGGTGTGTGTGATTAGACATTTATTATTCACCTCTTTGATGATGAGCATGTTGAATGGCTTGTTTTAATAAAGTAGAAACATGTTGATCGTCTATAGAATAAATCATGGATTGTCCATGACGTGACGATTTAACGAGGCCTGCTTGTTTTAAACTCTTTAATTGATGCGATACATTTGATTGAGTTAATTTTAATGTATGCGTAATATGCCCAACACTAGCTTCACCTTTATATAACAATTCTAAAATACGTAAACGGTTATAATCGCTTAACGCTTTAAATGTCTCAGTTAAACGGTTAAGCATGTATTCATCTATAAATATATCTCTATCTTTATTTGTATTGGACATCACATGAGACCTCCTCTTTAATATATGGATATATATTCATATATTAATATATAGTGTCCTTGTCTAAGTGTCAATGATATATAGTAAATAAGTTTAAAAATGATACTAAGTGGTATTAATAAACTATGAAATGAATTGAAGGAGGAAATAAGTTTATGAGTATATTAGTTATTGGTGCTAATGGTGGCGTAGGTTCTAAATTGGTTAACCAATTAAAAGAAGATCAAGTTGATTTTACAGCCGGTGTTCGTAAAGAAGAACAAGAAAGTGCGTTAAAAGATCAAGGTGTTAATGCCATTTTAATAGATGTAGAAAAAGATAGTATTGATGATTTAACTGAGAAATTCAAAGGCTTTGATAAAGTTATTTTCTCAGTTGGTTCAGGTGGTAGCACAGGTGCTGATAAAACAATCATTGTTGATTTAGATGGTGCAGTGAAAACGATTGAAGCAAGTAAAAAAGCAAATGTTAAACATTATGTAATGGTTTCTACTTACGATTCACGTCGTGAAGCATTTGATGCAAGTGGAGATTTAAAACCTTATACAATTGCAAAACACTATGCAGATAATCATTTAAGAAATTCTGGACTAACTTATACAATCGTTCATCCAGGTGGTTTAGAAGATAAATCAGGTACTGGTGAAATTAAAGCTGACTTGTATTTTGATGAAGGAAGTACAATTCCACGCGAAGATGTGGCTTCTGTATTAAAACACGTAGCGACTTCTGAAAATAAATTTGAAAATAAAGAATTTCAAATTCTTTCAGGGCATCAATCTATTCAAGAAGCATTATCTCGTTTTGAGTAGTTAAGTTAGATAATTAATTACAAATGAAAAGTTCTGTGTTAGAGTAGGACAGTGAGTTTTAAAACTTGCTGTTCTATTCTTTTTTATTAATATATATAATTTCTATTAAATTAATAATGAAATTGATATAATAAACATATGAGTGAAAATTTTTATTTAACTATAGAAGCGAAATAGCATTTATATAGAATTAGTTATCTGATATATTAAAAGCTTAAATAGATAGTAATTTAAAGATAAAATGGGTCATCAATTGTTCTAATTATACATAATCATTTAAATACGATATTTCACTTTAAAATAAAGAGAGAAGCAATAACCGTGTTTTAGGAGGTGCAATCATGCCATTATTTTTAAAGCCTATTTTCTTTGAAAAAATATGGGGCGGTAATAAGTTAAATCAATTTAATTACGACATACCAAGTGAACAAACTGGAGAATGCTGGGGTATTTCTGCACATCCGAATGGAAAAAATATGATTGAAAATGGTCAGTATGCTGGTCAAACATTAGATCAAGTATGGAATGAGCATAGAGAATTATTTGGAGACTTTCCAAGTAAAGATTTCCCTTTATTATGTAAAATAGTGGATGCAAGACACCCTCTATCTATTCACGTTCATCCTGACGACTCGTATGCATATGAATTTGAAAACGGTCAATATGGTAAGTCAGAATGTTGGTATATTATTGATGCAGAAGAAGATGCTGAAATTATACTCGGTACCTCTGCTGACTCAAAAGAAACATTTGAGAATAAGATAAAAGAAGAGGCGGTGTTGGATGTAGTAGAAAGACTCAAAGTTAAACCAGGTGAGTTTTATTTTATACCAGCTGGAATGCTTCATTCTATAGGTTCTGGTGTTTTAGTATATGAAACAATGCAATCATCTGATATTTCATATAGAGTATATGATTATGAACGTAATCGAACTGATGGATCATCATTAGAAGTTAAAAAAGCATTAGACGTGATTCAATTTACTGCAAATGCACCTGCTATAGTACCTGAAACTACAATTGTAGAAAATCATAAACGTAGCCAAATTGTATCTAATGACTTTTTTACAATGGTTAAATGGGAAATAAGTGGAACGCTTAATTATATGAAGCCTCGTGAATTTTGTCTTATTTCTGTATTAGAAGGTCATGGACAAGTGATTACAGATGGAGAAATCTTTAAGCTAGAAAAGGGGTCTAATTTTATTTTAACTTCTGAAGATTTAGATAGCGTATTTGAAGGCGAGTTCACTCTAATTATAAGTTATATTTAGTTAATCAATTTAATTTATAAGCAGAAATGTTGGAATAATTTCTATATCTAGCATGATTTTCTAGTGTGATAGCTGAATCTAGAAGTTTTTTATTTTCCTTTTTTTGTTAATCGGAAATCTAATAAGGTTTAAATAATGAGGTAGTATATTTTAATAGTGAAATGGAATTTTGTGATGATTCATATGATTCTATTTCACTTTTTTGAATTTAAAAAGTGATTTCATAATACGTCAACTCTATTAAAAAAATATGATAAAATAAAAAAAACGAAATCTTATAGACTATTCATATATTTAAGTTAAGCTATCTAAAAATGACTAATAGGTGCTAAAATTAATATTAATATATACATGAATAAAGATGCTAAATTTAAAATAAGTAAGAAGGAGATTCTAGATGGCAGAAGAAGTAAATTACTTTTGGTTAAATTGTGGATATACAAGATGGAACCATAATGAACCATTAGTTGGACAAATAACTTTATTTGAGTCTGGAGCACAGTTCAATCCTACTCAGGGTTTTCGAGCGTTCAAAAAAGCTAAAATTGGCGATCAAGTGATTTTTTATCAAGTACAAACAGATACTGGATTATTAGGAATTGGGGAAATTATTAGTGTTCAAACAGGAGCACAAAATAAAATTAGAGTTGAATTTAAATTTAATGAAGAATTAAAGCCTTTAACTACTGACTATTTAAAACGTAGTGAAGTGCTAGATTATCGAATGAATAATATGCGAGAAACGTTAATAAATCAGCTCACAAAAGAGGAGTTTCAATTAATCGTTGAGTTAGGAAAAGGTAACATTCAATTACCTCGATATTTCTTCTTATCTGAAACTGAAAAATTTGAACCTGATACACATTATACGATTTTTACACATACTTATAATGGAATTAAACGGAATGGTTATCATTTTTATAACCAATTAGAAGTAGGGGATAATTTAATATTTTATGATAAGAATAGTAATCAATCGGTCGTAGGAATTGGTGAAGTATCTCGTCATATTCATGAAAAACCTCCAATTCCTGGTCGTACTAATAGTACTGCAATAGAGATTTATTATGAAAAGAATATCACTCCTGTTACATTAGGCGCACTAAATAAACATCCTAAATTAAAAAACTTATACTTTTTACAAGAAAATGCTAAGCAAGCAATAGCAAGTATGAGTCAAGCACAATACGATGCTATTATAGAAATGAGTGAAAATGATGGGATTAGAACACCATTTGAGACTATTAAAAAACCAGGATTCAATACAGATCATGATGAGACAATTAAACCTTTTATTTTACTTGTTGTAGATAAACGTGAAGAAGGTTTGAAAGCAGCCAATAATCTTTTACAAAAAACGAATGCTAATCCAGTTATTACTAGTGGTCACCCTGACTTTAGTGAAGATATGTTATATGGCAAATATCTACCTAATGAGACAGGTGCCTTATATTATAGAGAAGGTTTTATTACACAACTTATGCCTAAAAATGACAAAAGTTACTTAGTGATTGATAACTTTAATAGACTTGATCCAGATATATTTCAAACTTATATTAATGTTTTAGAAGGGTACGAAGTTACATTACCTAGATATAATAAAGATGGTAACATGATTACTTGGTCTCGTGAAAAAGATTCTTTTTATCATTTTAATCCAAATTGGCATATTATTGGCGTAACATACGAAAAGTTAGAAGATATAAAAAATAAATATTCACAACAATTTTTAAAATATACACGTATTGTAAAAGTGAACCATGATGCATAATAGCAGACAAGTTAGATAAAAAACATCATAACGTATAATGAGCTAAAGTGGATATAGAATTTGTAATAAATTCTATACCCACTTTTTTGTGTTTAATGAGTCCTTGTAAAAGGAATATATTAAATAAGTTAAAAAGGAAGGTGACGGAACATGCCAATCGTTTATTACGATGGAAACTGTGTATATTGCTATAATTATTGTATCTGGCTAATACAACATGGTTTACCTAAAAATTATGAGTTTGCGACTTTAAAAGGAGAAGCGGGACAACATTTATTTGAACAACATCCTGAAGCTAAAAATAAAAATAGTGTGATACTACAAGAAGGAGATCATTTATATTACGAATCTACTGCAGTAGCAAAATTAATCACAACATTAAGTAGTGAAAAATGGTTAGGTATACTACTTAGAGTAACGCCATTACCAATAAGAAACTTAGGTTATCGACTATTTGCTAATAATAGAGATAAAATGTGGAAAACACATTGGCATAAACCCAACGCATATGAAAAATCATTCTTCATTGATGATGATAGACAATAAATGAGAAAACTATTTTTTAATTGATAATATATAACTTTAAATATATATTATGAAGTTTTTGATAATGATTCTATATATTTATTCATGAGTATTAGTGTTTTCAAATTACGTGTGTAAAATAACTTTACAGATTATAATTATTATAATATAATTATGATTGTAAAAGAGAGACATGATTGTATAAAAAAGGAGAGATTCGATGACGCAACAAGATGTAGTAAAAGAATTAAATCAACAAGTGGCAAACTGGACAGTAGCATATACAAAATTACACAACTTCCATTGGTATGTTAAAGGTCCTAATTTCTTCTCATTACATGAAAAATTTGAAGAATTATACAATGAAGCTAGTCAATATGTAGACGATTTAGCAGAACGTATTCTAGCAATTGGAGGTAATCCAGTAGCAACATTAAAAGAAAGTTTAGAACTTTCAATTGTAAAAGAAGCAGATACACATTACACTGCTGAAGAAATGGTTAAAGCTTTCTCTGAAGATTTAACTCAAATTTCTAAACAACTTGGAAAAGCAATTGAAGTTGCAGGTGAAGCAGGAGACGACGTTTCAGAAGATATGTTTATTGGTATGCAAACATCAGTAGATAAACATAATTGGATGTTTAAATCTTATTTAGTTTAAGTATTCTATTTTAAAAAGAGCCATTGTGGACGATAAAACGTCTACAATGGCTCTTTTAACTTTTAATATTAACATTGATAAGTGATTATTCAGCGATTTCTAAAGCAATTTCCATCATTTGAGTAAATGATGTTTGACGTTCTTCAGCTGATGTAGCTTCATCTCTTAAGATATGATCACTTACAGTAAAAATACCTAAAGCTTTTTTACCAGCATGAATCGCATTTAAATATAAGCCAGCTGATTCCATTTCAATACCTAAGATACCCATGTTCTTCCAACTATCATTGAAATGTTTATCGGCATTATAAAACGTATCTGATGATAAAATATTTCCAACATGTGTAACTGCCCCGATATCATCAGCAACTTGTTTAGCTTTAGTAATTAACTCAAAATCTGCAATTGGAGCAAAGTGACCAGGAATATTAAATTGATCTACATAATTTGAATTAGTTGAAGCAGCTTGAGCAATAATAACATCATATAAATTCACATTCTCTTGTAATGCACCACATGAACCTATTCGAATAATTGTATCAACATCAAAGAAATTATAAAGCTCATACGAATAAATTCCAATACTTGGAATACCCATACCTGAACCCATTACTGAGATCTCTTTACCTTTATAAGTGCCAGTGTATCCAAACATATTACGTACTTCATTAAATTGTTCAACATTTTCTAAAAAGTTATCAGCAATATATTTTGCACGTAATGGATCTCCAGGCATTAATACTGTTTTAGCAATTTTAGCTCCATTAGGTTGAATATGAGGTGTACCGTTTGTCATGAATATCTTCTCCTTAACATTTTATTCAAAATAAAGATAACATTTGTTTAAAATTTTTGCGAATTTTTGTACTATATAAATGAGAGAAACATATAAATTATGTTAATATAAGTTGGCTTTCGAGCAATACATTGGAGGAAATTTTTATGGAATATTCAAAATATATTGATCATACACTTTTAAAACCAGAATCAACACGTCAACAGATTGATAAAATTATTTCTGAAGCTAAGGCGTATCATTTTAAATCGATTTGCGTCAATCCGACCCACATTAAGTATGCTTCTGAACAACTTGTGAATTCTGATGTACTCGTATGTACAGTGATTGGGTTCCCACTTGGAGCTACAACAACCGCTACAAAGATTTTTGAAACAGAAGATGCGATTAAAAATGGCGCGTCTGAAATTGATATGGTTATCAATATAGGCGCACTTAAAGATGAAAGATATGAAGATGTTCAAAAAGATATTGAAGGCGTAGTTGCCGCAGCTAACGGAAAAATAGTGAAAGTTATTATTGAAACTGTTCTTTTAACAGACGATGAAAAAGTGAAAGCAAGTGAACTAGCAAAAGCTGCTGGTACAGATTTCGTTAAAACATCAACTGGTTTTGCTGGGGGAGGCGCTACACCAGAAGATGTGAAATTAATGAAAGACACTGTGGGAGACGAATTAGAGGTTAAAGCTTCAGGTGGCGTGCGTAATCTTGAAGATTTTCACAAAATGCTTAATGCAGGTGCTACACGTATTGGAGCAAGTGCAGGTGTTCAAATTGTCAAAGGTTTAGAATCAAATTCTGATTATTAATAATATATTTTTTAACATCATTTAGAAATGCAACAACCGAGAAAGGGGATAGCACAATGAGAATGGTAGACATCATTGAAAAAAAGCGTGATGGACAGACATTAACTAAAGAAGAAATCGAATTTTTCATAGAAGGATATACCAATGGAGATATCCCAGATTATCAAGCTTCTAGTTTAGCGATGGCAATCTTTTTCCAAGATATGAATGAAGAAGAACGTGCAGCTTTAACTATGGCAATGGTTAATTCAGGTGATGTTATTGATTTATCAAAAATCAATGGTATTAAAGTAGATAAACACTCAACTGGTGGCGTTGGAGATACGACGACATTAGTGTTGGCACCATTAGTAGCTGCAGTGGGAGTGCCAGTTGCCAAAATGAGTGGCCGTGGTTTAGGACATACGGGTGGTACGATTGATAAATTAGAATCTATTGATGGGTTCCATGTTGAAATTTCTGAAGCGGACTTCATTAAAATTGTTAATGAAGATCAAGTTGCAGTGATTGGACAAACAGGTAATTTAACACCTGCAGATAAGAAACTATACGCATTAAGAGATGTTACAGGAACAGTTAACTCTATTCCTCTAATCGCATCATCTATTATGAGTAAGAAAATTGCCGCGGGTGCTGATGCAATCGTCCTAGATGTTAAAACTGGAAATGGTGCATTCATGAAAACATTAGAAGACGCCGAGGCTTTAGCACATGCTATGGTTAGCATAGGAAATAATGTTGGTAGAAATACAATGGCTATTATTTCAGATATGAGCCAACCACTTGGTCGTGCGATTGGGAATGCTTTAGAATTAAAAGAAGCGATTGATACCTTAAATGGTCAGGGACCTGAAGATTTAACTGAACTAGTGTTAACGCTTGGTTCACAAATGGTCGTACTTGCTGAAAGAGCAAATACACTTGAAGAGGCGCGTCAATTGCTCAATGAAGCCATTGAAAATGGTTCAGCATTAGATAAATTCAAAACATTTTTAGAAAATCAAGGTGGAGATGCTTCAGTTGTCAATTTACCGGAGTTATTACCGACTGCCAAATATCAAATTGATTATAAAGCAAAATCAAGTGGTGTAGTTTCAGAGCTTATTGCTAATGAAATTGGAGTTGCTTCAATGATGTTAGGTGCGGGAAGACAAACGAAAGACGATGACATAGATTTAAGTGTTGGCATTGTGTTGAATAAGAAAGTAGGAGACAAAGTCAATGTAGGAGAGTCTTTATTAACGATTCACAGTAATCGTGAAAATGTTGATGATGTAATTAAGAAACTTGACGAAAGTATCGAAATTAAAGCGCAAGCAAAAACACCAACATTAATTCATAAAATAATTACAGAGTAGGAGTGTTAAATATGACGACACCATTTAAAAGAGTGCATTTAATTGTCATGGATTCAGTAGGTATTGGTGAAGCACCTGATGCTGCAGCTTTTAATGATGAAGGTTCACACACATTAAAACACACGTTAGAAGGTTTTAACCAATCATTACCTAATTTAGAAAAATTAGGATTAGGTAATATTGAAGATTTGCCAGTGGTCAATAAAGTTGAACAACCAGGTGCTTTTTTTACTAAATTAAGTGAAGCTTCTGTTGGAAAAGATACGATGACAGGACATTGGGAAATTATGGGACTAAATATCATGCAACCATTTAAAGTTTATCCAAATGGATTTCCTGATGAATTAATTCAAGAGATTGAAGAAATGACAGGTCGAAAAGTTGTAGCAAATAAACCTGCTTCAGGTACTGCAATTATTGATGAATTAGGCGAACATCAAATGAAGACAGGAGATTTAATTGTTTATACTAGTGCAGACCCAGTACTTCAAATTGCTGCACATGAAGATATTATCCCACTTGAAGAATTGTATGATATTTGCGAAAAGGTTCGTGAATTAACTAAAGATCCTAAGTACTTAATTGGCCGTGTTATTGCACGCCCATATGTAGGTGAACCAGGAAACTTTACACGCACGTCTAATCGTCATGATTATGCACTTAAACCATTTGGTAAAACAGTAATGAACACATTAAAAGATCATGACTATGATGTTATTGCAATTGGTAAAATTAATGACATTTATGACGGTGAAGGTGTAACAGAAGCAATAAGAACTAAAAATAATATGGATGGCATGGATCAGCTCATTAATGTCGTTAAAAAGGACTTTAATGGTATCAGCTTCTTGAATTTAGTGGATTTTGATGCGTTATATGGTCACCGCAGAGACAAAGACGGTTATGCACAAGCCATTAAAGATTTTGACGAACGCTTACCAGAATTAATTGATCATTTACAAGAAGATGATTTAGTTATTATTACGGCAGATCATGGTAATGATCCAATTGCAGAGGGTACTGACCATACGCGAGAATATATTCCAGTGCTTATGTTTAGCCCTAAAATAGATGCATACCATGAATTATCAGGAGATACAACATTTAGTTCTATTGGTGCAACAATAGCAGATAATTTCAATGTTGAATTGCCAAAATACGGAAAAAGTTATTTAAAAGAAATGGGAGTTGAATAATTATGAAAATAATGAGATATTTACTAGGTTTAGCATTTGGATCAGCAGGAATACTACATTTTACAAATGAACGTCAATTTAGATCGATTGTACCGGAGTATTTACCATTACGAAAAACAGCAGTTTTAGTGACAGGCGTATTTGAAATGTTCTTTGGAGTTATGTTATTAGCCAAAAGACCTGCGGATTGGTTGAAAAAAGGTATTAATGCATTTTTACTTGCAGTTTTACCAGCAAACATTTACATGGCAAGAAAGCAATTACCATTAGGAAATAAATCTGTTCCTAAGTGGGCATTATACTTAAGATTACCACTTCAATTCATTTTAATAGCTATCGTAAAAAAATTATAATAAAATTTAAATAAACCATACCCTACCTAAAGCATTTAGGTAGGGTATGGTTTATTTAATTATTAATTATTTGCCTTCACCAAAAACGTCGTTCCATTGATTACGTTTATCTAAGAATTCTTTTGCGAGTGCTTTAGCACCTTCAAGAGAATGACTAGCAGCCCAACCGCATTGAACTTCATTGCAAGCAGGAACTTCTGTAGCTTCTAACACATCATTTAAAGTTTTTTCAACAATATTTAATACATCTTCGTAGTCATCGTGATCAATAAATGAAACATAAAAACCAGTTTGACAACCCATAGGACTTAAATCTACAACTTTATCAGAATGATTTCTGATATGTTCAGCCATTAAATGTTCTAATGAATGTAGCGCTGGCATATCCATATGCGCTTTATTTGGTTGTTTAAAACGTAAATCATATTTTTTGATAACGTCTCCATTAATCCCTTCCATTGTGCCTGCTAAGCGAATATATGGAGCAACTACTTTTGTATGGTCAAGATTAAAACTTTCAACGTTCATTTTAGTCATTTTTATTTCCTCCTATAAATACATTGCTTGAATAATATGATTGTAACAAGAGTGCCAATCATTTACAATTTTCTTAATTAAGTGATTTAAATACTTATTGTAAGAAAATTTTGTAAATTCAAACGAATTTAATGACAATCTATAGTAAATCCGATAAAATAAGTAATAATTAAATTTAAAGATACATCAAGAAATTGATTGACTTGATGTCTAAATAAATATAGATATTAATATTCGTGTATAAAAGGAGTATAGATTGATGAGTAGTAAACAAGAGATATTAGACTATATAGAGAATAAAAAGTACGATTATGTCGAAATAAGCCATCGTATACACGAGCGTCCTGAGTTAGGCAATGAAGAGATATTTGCTTCAAGAACATTAATTGATCAATTAAGAGCAAATGAGTTTGAGATAGAAACAGATATTGCCGGACATGCTACTGGTTTTATTGCAACTTACCAGTCTGAAAAAGAAGGACCAACTATAGGATATTTAGCTGAATATGACGCTTTACCTGGTTTAGGTCACGCGTGTGGTCACAATATCATTGGGACAGCAAGTGTATTAGCAGGAGTCGCACTTAAACAAGTCATCGACCATATTGGTGGAAAAGTAGTTGTATTAGGATGTCCTGCCGAAGAAGGTGGAGAAAATGGAAGTGCGAAAGCTTCATATGTAAAAGCCGGTGTGATTGATGATATTGACATTGCACTTATGATTCATCCTGGAAATGAAACATATCCAACGATAAATACATTAGCCGTTGATGTGCTTGATATTAAATTTTATGGTAAAAGCGCCCACGCTTCAGAAAATGCGGATGAGGCTTTAAATGCATTAGATGCGATGATTTCTTATTTCAATGGTGTAGCTCAATTACGTCAACAGATTAAGAAAAGTCATCGTGTACACGGTGTGATTTTAGATGGAGGTAAAGCTGCTAATATTATACCTGATTATACGCATGCAAGATTTTATACACGTGCCACTACTAGAAAAGAACTTGATATTTTAACAGAACGTGTTAATCAAATTGCAAGGGGTGCAGCCATCCAAACGGGTTGTGACTATGAATTTGGTCCTATTCAAAATGGTGTAAATGAATTTATAAAAACACCTAAACTAGATGAATTATTTGAAAAATACGCCATAGAAGTTGGCGAAGAAGTAAGTTATGATGATTTTGGTTTTGGTTCGACAGATACAGGAAATGTTAGTCATATAGTTCCTACGATTCATCCACATGTTAAAATTGGCTCAAGAAATTTAGTAGGTCATACACACCGTTTTAGAGAAGCAGCTGCAAGTGTTCATGGCGATCAAGCTTTGATTCGAGGCGCAAAAATTATTGCTCTTATGGGACTAGAATTAATTGAAAATAAAAAACTATTTGATGAGGTTGTAGAGCAACATTCTCAAATAAAGGGGTAAATAAATGAAAAATGAATATAGTGTTCCAAAGTTAACGTTAAGTGATTTGTATGATGAAAATATTGTATATAATTCAAGACCTTCTTATGCATTGAATCCTTGGCTCACAACAGAAGAACATCAGTCTAATTTTTTGACTGGTCGTGAAATGATTATCGCTAAGGATATGCCGATTGTTGTACACGAAGCGAGTATTACAGATAAGTTACAACAACTATTTGATCTTATTGGTAAAAAAATACCGGAGCATCTTTATACATTTAGAAATCGTGAAACGTATGAACGCTTGTTACAAGAGATTATCAATAAAGAAGGGAAAAAAATATATTTTCAATATATCGAAAACAATGACATAGTAGAGGACGAAGCGTATGCCATTGATAAAGACGTTTTTGTAGCTTTAAATAATAAATCACGTATTCCTGAATGGACAAATCATAAATATTTACCGGATCGTGAAATTGTGTCAATTAGAGACTTCAAAGGTCGTATCAAAGATTGGGATTATCCTTTTGTAATTAAGCCAGGAGATGAATTACCAACTGCAGGTGGCTATGGCGTAATGATTTGCTATAACGACGAAGACTTAGAAAAAGCAACTAAACGAATATTTGAAGCGGCCCATGCCACCGATAATTTAATCATTGAACAAAAAATAGAAGCAGTTAAAAATTATTGTGTCCAATTTGCATATTCTAAAGAAATAGGTATTACCTATCTAGGTACTGCCCATCAAATTACCGATAAATATGGTCTATACGCAGGAAATGAAAATGTGCATGATGTTCCAGAAAAAGTGATTCAAGCTGGTCGTGAAATTATGCAAAATGGAGTGAACTTAGGCTTTATTGGTGTGGCAGGATTTGATTTATTATTAGATGAAAATGATAATGTATTTGCTATAGATTTGAATTTTAGACAAAATGGTTCGACAAGCATGTTACTATTGCAAGATGAATTAAATCCTAACTATCAAAAATTTTATAGTTATTTTTCAAGAGGAGATAATACTCGTTTTTTCAATGTTATTTTAAATTATGTTAAACAAGGCGTGCTTTATCCTCTTTCGTATTATGACGGTGATTGGTTTGGTAAAGATGAAGTGAAATCTCGCTTTGGATGTATATGGAATGCTGATTCTAAAGAAGAAGTTGAACAATTAGAACAAGCATTTATTAGTGAACTTGATGATACTAATTAAGTTAGAGTATAGGTTAAATTAACTATAAAAAAGAATATGGATGTTTGACGTTAATTTTAATATAATTTAACATTTAATTAGTATATTAAGAGAGAGGGTTTGCAATGGAATATAAGCATAATGACTATTTCAAAGAGATATTAATTAATGAAGTCATTATTTTGGCTAGTAAAAATAAAAAATTAATTCGTATTCATCATGAAGATGGTGATTATACAGGGATGTGGACGAATGAAGACATCGCAAAAGAGTATTTAAATCACTCAGACATTCAATTTGATCGACTATTAAATATTGATATTGATACGTTCGTTACGTATGATATGGATGAATTGTTTGATGAAAGTGATAAAATTTTAATCAATACTTCAATTAAAGAAGAGGGACATATTGTCAAAGTTGTAGACATGATGGATGAACTCATGTCTGAATTAGACAAAATTCGTCTTAAAGAATTTGCAAAAGATATTTCAAAAGAAAATCATGTTTTTGGTTTAACACGTAAAGGGGAAAAAAGATTTATTCTTATTAGTGATAAAGAAAATCAAAAACCTAATATTATGCCTGTATGGAGTATTAAAAATCGGGCACGAAAAGTTCGTGATAAAGATTTTGAAGAATGTGATTTAATCGAAATCGAAGGTAGTGTATTTAGTGAATGGCTTGATAAATTAAGAGATAATGATCAAGCTGTTGCAGTAGACTTAAAACCTGGAGTCGTAGGTACCATTGTTTCTCCACAAAAAGTATCTAATGAATTATCATTTTAAATCAAATCCCAATAGGTTTCTTTTTTAAGAAATCTATTGGGATTTTTATGTTAATATTTTTGGTTTGAATTAGCTTAAATGAAGGACACCGATTGCACCTGAAAATGCACCATTTTCAATGTAAAAAGGATGGCATCCTCGTAAGACAGTATAATCCTCAATAACTTTTCGTAGTAAGGGATTATTATTAAAAGAAGACCCAATATAAACAATATTTTTTGTTTGGTATTCACGAGCTACTGTAATCGCCATCGTTGTAATCACTTCTCCAACGACACCTACTACAGATGCTAATTTATCTGAGTTAGTAACATGTTCATTCATATTATTTAGTACATTGCCAAAGTTTGCAGCAGTGAGTTCACCAGGAATAGGCGGTTCAGAATCTTTATATATATGTTTAACTTTTAAATCGATAATATCTCTATTTCCAAATTGAGCGAGATCTGTAAGTGTTTCATAATCAGATATTTCAGTCAATAAATAACCTAAACCTCGAATCATTCCGCCACCAGTACCAATTCCACCTACACGTTCTTGATGGTGACCGTTATAATAATGTAAAGATGTACCAGTACCTATATTTGCAAATATGTATTGATTAATATGATGGCCTTGCTCCTTAAGTAAAATACCTAATCCCCTTGAAGCAGCATCAAACTCAACAAATATTTGGGATGATTGTTTGATGTTTTCAGCAATAACGCCTGCGTTACCCCCTGTTAAATTGATTTTTTCGAATTCATTTTGGTTTAACCATTGAATGACTTTATTTATATCTGTTGTTAATTCAGTTGACAATGTACGGTGTGTATCATCTTCCATTGCTATTTTAATTAATGTACCGCCGGCATCGATACCTACTCTCATTTTTTTCACCTCTAAAATTAATATATGACAAGTTAATACTATAATAATTTTGACGAATTGCAATTATTTTACAATATTATAAAATAAATGGTAAATATTAGAGTAAATAGATCATTTTATAAGATTTAAAGGTTATATATGATATTATTAAAACAACTTTGTGATATAGGGGCTAATTTTATGAGTATAGTAAAGCAATTTGAAAACATTACAATTCAAGAATTTGAAGAACAATATCGCGATGATGTCTTAAATTTTGAATTAAGTGAACGACAACAAATTTATTCATCATTACCTAAATCTGTATTAGAAGATGCTTTAAATGATGAAAATCGAGTAGCTAATATTGCCATTAATGAAAATGGAGATGTAGTAGGATTCTTCGTACTTCATCAATATTATCAACATGAAGGATATGATACACCTGAGCATGTCGTTTATGTTCGATCATTGTCTATTAATGAAAAGTTTCAAGGACAAGGCTATGGTACAACTATGATGATGTATTTACCTCAATATGTTCAAGCATTGTTTCCAGACTTCAATCATTTATATTTAGTTGTTGATACTGAAAATGAAGGGGCCTGGAATGTATATGAACGTGCTGGATTCATGCATACAGCTACTAAAGAAGAAGGACCCATCGGTAAAGAACGTTTATACTATTTAGATTTGGATTCTAAACATGTATCGTCATTGAAATTAGTTGAGAATAAAGATTCAAATATTGCCATGTATCAAATTATTGATTTATTAAAAGATGATCAAAAAGTTGGATTTATTGCACTCGAACATCTAGATACCCATCTAAAAATCGCCGCAATAGAAGTATATAAAGATCAAAGAAAAGAGGGGATTGCTGGGAGTGCTTTAAGACAACTCCCTGCATATGTACGCAAACATTTTAAAGAAATAAGAAGTATAGGTATTACATTATTTGGAGAAAATAATGAACTTAAGCCATTATGTATTAGTAGCGGCTTTGTTGAGACAGATCAATCAGATGACTTAGTTATTTTCAAAAAATATATTAATTACTAATTGAATAGCAATTGCGAAATCATAAAATGTCATTTATAATTTATCTTTGTTACTATTAATAAAAGCAATATAAAGATAATAAAATCCTTTGAAAGGAAGTTTAGTTATAATGAAAATTCAAGATTATACTAAAGAAATGGTTGATGAAAAATCATTTATCGATATGGCTTATACTTTATTACATGATAAAGGGTCAACAATGAATCTCTACGATATTATTGATGAATTTAAAAGCCTTGGTAATTATGAATATGATGAAATTGAAAACCGTATTGTACAATTTTATACTGATTTAAATACAGATGGACGTTTCTTAAACGTTGGTGAAAATCAATGGGGATTACGTGATTGGTATTCAGTAGATGATATTGAAGAAAAAATTGCACCAACAATTCAAAAATTTGATATTCTTGATGACGATGATGAAGAAGATGAAAATCTTAAGTTACTTGGCGACGATGAAATGGATGATGACGATGATATTCCAGCTCAAACGGATGATCAAGAAACATTAGATGATTCTGATGATAATGAAGAAGATATTGACGGTTCAGATATCGTTATTGAAGAAGATGATGATGACGACATCGCTGAAGGTGAAGAAGAAGCATTTGAAGATGCAGAAGATTTTAATGACTAAATATTAGTTTTAATTGACTTTTGAATGAAAAATGTTAAAATTTTATTCGGGCTCCTTTAATTAGGACACGTGTATAAATGTTATACGCTCCCCTTACAAATATGTGAGAGGGAGCGATTTTTTTATTTTTAGGAAATGTTTAAATTTTGTAGAGATAGAGTAAGGAAGCAACCCTTAATAAATTAGGAGGTCAGACAATGACAAAATTTATCTTTGTAACCGGCGGAGTAGTTTCATCTTTAGGTAAAGGTATCACAGCCGCTTCTCTAGGAAGATTGTTAAAAGACAGAGGACTTAAAGTAACAATTCAAAAATTTGATCCATATTTAAATGTTGATCCTGGTACAATGAGTCCTTATCAACATGGAGAGGTATTTGTTACAGATGATGGCGCTGAAACTGACTTGGACTTAGGACATTATGAACGTTTTATAGATATCAATTTAAATAAATATTCTAATGTCACTGCGGGAAAAGTATATTCACATGTGCTAAAAAAAGAACGTCGTGGAGATTATTTAGGTGGAACAGTTCAAGTGATTCCACACATTACAAATGAAATTAAAGAACGCTTATTATTAGCTGGAGAAAGTACAAATGCGGATGTAGTCATTACCGAAATCGGCGGCACAACAGGTGATATTGAATCCCTTCCATTTATTGAAGCTATTCGCCAAATTAGAAGTGACCTTGGCCGTGAGAATGTTATGTATGTTCATTGTACATTACTTCCATACATTAAAGCAGCTGGAGAAATGAAAACTAAACCAACACAACATAGTGTAAAAGAATTACGTGGTTTAGGTATTCAACCTGACTTAATTGTTGTTCGAACAGAATATGAAATGACTCAAGATTTAAAAGATAAAATTGCTTTATTCTGTGATATAGATAAAGAGAGTGTTATTGAATGTAGAGATGCATCGTCATTATATGAAATCCCATTACAATTAAGTGCTCAAAATATGGACGATATTGTAATTAAACGATTAGATTTAGATGCTAAATACGATACACAATTAGATGAATGGCAATATTTATTAGATACCGTTAATTCATTAGATGGTACAATTACTATTGGCTTAGTTGGTAAATATGTAAGTTTACAAGATGCATACTTGTCAGTGGTTGAATCACTAAAACATGCAGGTTATCCATTGAAAAAAGATGTTGTAGTAAAATGGATTGATTCAAGTGAAGTAACAGACGAAAATGTAGAGAGTTACTTAAGTGATGTGGATGGAATTTTAGTTCCTGGTGGCTTTGGTTTTAGAGCAAGTGAAGGTAAAATTTCAGCTATCAAATATGCAAGAGAAAATAATATACCTTATTTTGGCATTTGCTTAGGGATGCAATTAGCAACTGTCGAATTTGCAAGAAATGTTGTAGGCCTTAAAGATGCCCATTCAGCAGAACTTGATCCAAATACACCATATCCAATTATTGATTTGTTACCTGAACAAAAAGATATCGAAGATTTAGGTGGCACATTACGTTTAGGTCTTTATCCATGTACTATTAAAGATCATACTTTGGCGCATGATATTTATAATGAAACAAATATTGAAGAGCGTCATCGTCATCGTTATGAATTTAATAATACTTATAGAGAACAATTAGAAGATAAAGGAATGGTCTTTTCTGGTACTAGTCCAGATGGTCGTTTAGTGGAAATGGTAGAAATTCCAGAAAATGATTTCTTCATTGCTTGTCAATTCCATCCGGAATTCTTATCTAGACCTAATAGACCACAACCCATTTTCAAAGCTTTTGTAGAAGCTGCTTATAAACACCAACAAAATTAAAATATCAAAATAGAAGCGGAACAGACTACTTTTTAAAGTCTATTCCGCTTCATTTATATCAATTTATATAGAAGTTAAAGGCTGTACATGTTAAGTATTAATGATTATAAAGTTATTTTATAATTCCAAGTCTCTAGTCATTTCAATCATTTGTGTATATATATCATAGTAAATGTAATTAAACGCCATTGTATGAGGTTGTACAATTTTATCATAATCCTCAGTATATACGATTGGACGCGGGGTTGATAAGTTTACAAAATGCATAAGATGTTCAGGGAAATCTTCTTGTTTAGGACGATTGCATACTAATACAAAATCAATATCTTTGTCTATTAATTGTTGAACATCTTGAGCAACTTCCTTGGTATAAAAAGGAGAGAATAAAAATACACGATCAGTTGTGTCTAAGTCATTTAAACTGTTTAATTCACTCAATTTTTTACTAGAATTTAATTTTTCATCACTGTCTAATATAAAAGTTTCAAAGAATTTTAAGTCTCCATAACCATTAATATATACATACCCTTCTCCACCAATAGCTTGGATTAAACATTGAGCAGCCATTTGTATATCTAACGCCTGGTCTTCTAAACGATTGAATACACCCGTTAATTGTGTTTGTAGTATCTTTGACATGATTATCCTCCATTTCATTAGTATTGTAATGAAATATGATATTTTATGCAATGAAGCTTCAAAAGTTATCACTTATTTTTAAATTAAGCATGCAATAAAAAATATTATCTGCTATAATAATTTTTGAAAATTTATGTAATTGGATACAAGGAGGAACTTTCATGCCATTAGTTTCAATGAAGGAAATGTTAATCGATGCGAAAGAAAATGGTTATGCGGTTGGTCAATACAACTTAAATAACTTAGAATTTACACAAGCTATTTTAGAAGCTTCTCAAGAAGAGAACGCGCCAGTTATCTTAGGTGTTTCCGAAGGTGCTGCACGTTACATGAGTGGTTTTTATACAGTAGTTAAAATGGTAGAAGGTTTAATGCATGATTTAAATATTACTATACCAGTAGCTATCCACCTAGATCATGGTTCAAGTTTTGAAAAGTGTAAAGAAGCTATTGATGCTGGATTTACTTCAGTAATGATTGATGCTTCACATAGCCCATTTGAAGAAAATATTGAAATTACTTCTAAAGTAGTAGAATATGCACATCAACATGGCGTGTCAGTTGAAGCTGAATTAGGAACAGTGGGTGGACAAGAAGATGATGTTGTAGGCGGTATCATCTATGCTGATCCTAAAGAATGTCAAGAATTAGTTGAAAGAACTGGTATTGATACTTTAGCACCAGCATTAGGTTCAGTACACGGTCCTTATAAAGGCGAACCTAAATTAGGCTTCAAAGAAATGGAAGAAATTGGTGCATCAACTGGCTTACCACTTGTTTTACATGGTGGTACAGGTATTCCAACTAAAGATATTCAAAAAGCAATCCCTTATGGTACTGCAAAAATTAATGTAAATACTGAAAATCAAATTGCTTCAGCTAAAGCTGTTAGAGATGTATTGAACAATGATAAAGAAGTTTACGATCCTCGTAAATACTTAGGTCCAGCACGTGAAGCTATTAAAGAAACAGTAAAAGGCAAGATTAGAGAGTTTGGTACGTCTAATCGTGCTAAATAAAATAAAGATTATTAAAGGTTAAGGCAACCTTAACTGTCAGCAAAGTGATCGCTTTGTTGACAGTTTTTTTATTTTATACAAAATTTTACGATATATTATTAAAGTATTTGTATAAAGTTAGTCGTGCGGAGTGTTACTCAATGACTGACTCACGATGTATAAAAATTAAATTAACTTTTTATAAAATTTATGAAAAAACAGAATTAATTAATTGTATAAATTGATTTATAATAGTGTTATCAATCCGTTATATGAATTATTAGATTTTTAGATATTAATATTAATATTATAATTGCTAAATTTTTTTAAAAGTTAGTGTTTTACAAATAAATAATATATAATTTATAATGCGAATTATGTATAATTTTACAAAAGGCGATAAAGGAGAAAAAATAAATGAGTCAAGAAGTAATTAAAATCCGAGGGGGTCAACCACTAAAGGGTGAAGTTACAATTAGTGGTGCAAAAAATAGTGCCGTAGCTATTATTCCAGCTACTTTATTAGCGCAAGGACAAGTGAAAATTGACGGTTTACCGCAAATCTCAGATGTTGAAACACTTGTGAGTTTATTAGAAGATTTAAATATTAAAACAAATCTTAATGGTAAAACATTAGAAGTTGATACATCAGAAATTAAAAATGCACCATTACCAAATAATAAAGTTGAATCTTTACGTGCCTCTTATTATATGATGGGAGCCATGTTAGGTCGATTTAAAAAATGTGTGATTGGTTTACCAGGTGGTTGTCCATTAGGCCCACGTCCAATTGATCAACACATTAAAGGATTTAAAGCTTTAGGTGCTGAAATTGATGAATCAAGTGATACATCAATGAAAATAGAAGCAAAAGAATTGCACGGAGCCAACATCTTTTTAGATATGGTAAGTGTTGGTGCAACCATCAATATTATGCTTGCAGCTGTTCATGCAAAAGGGCAAACAACGATTGAAAATGCTGCCAAAGAACCAGAAGTAGTAGATGTAGCAAACTTTTTAAATAGCTTAGGCGCAAATATCAAAGGCGCCGGTACGAGTACTCTAAAAATCAGTGGTGTTGAAGAGTTACATGGAGCCGAATATCAAGTGATTCCTGATAGAATTGAAGCGGGAACGTATATGTGTATTGCAGCTGCTTGTGGTGAAGAAGTAACAATTAAAAATATTGTACCTAAACATTTAGAAGCCCTCACAGTTAAACTAAATGAATTAGGCGTTGATATTGATATCGATGATGATAAAGAACAAATAGTAATTAAAGGTAAATCATCATATAAAAATGTAGATATTAAAACATTAGTATATCCTGGATTTGCTACTGACTTACAACAACCTATTACGCCTTTATTATTTATGACAGATGGTCCTTCTTTCGTTACAGAAACGATATATCCAGCTCGTTTCCGCCATGTAGAAGAGCTCAAAAATATGGGAGCTAGTATTGAAGCAGATACGTCTACTGGTACTGCAACAATTAAACCTTCTAAACTTCAAGGTGCCGAAGTATATGCGAGTGATTTACGTGCAGGAGCTTGTTTGATTATTGCTGGATTACTAGCAGAAGGTGTTACAACAATTTATAATGTTAAACATATTTATAGAGGATATACAGATATCGTTAAACATCTTAAAGAATTAGGTGCGGATATTTGGACTGAACAAGTTTAATTATTTTTGATATACTTAAATATATTAATTGCTGAAGTATATTAAATACCTGCAATGTTTAAGAAGTTTTGAATAGAGGTGAAGACAATGGAAATCTGTCCATATCTCGAAGAAACCTTTAAAATTGTTGGTAGAAGTTGGAACGGTTTAATCATTAATTACCTATCTCGATGCGCTGATTATACTGCACACTTTTCCGATATGAAAAGGGATTTAAAAACAATTACTCCACGTGCATTAAGTATTAAGCTTACAGAATTAGGTGAGTGGGGATTAGTAGACAAAAAAGTCATTTCTACACGTCCTGTTTCTATCGTTTATGAGTTAACCGATAAAGGAAAAGCACTTGCTGAGGCTTTAAGACCAATTGAAGCATGGGCTAGAGATTACGTCACATTAGAACATAACGATTCAGTTAAATAATATAGTTAAAAGGTTGGAGTTTATATAAACTTTAACCTTTTAATTATGTTTAAATAACATCAAATCGGATATATATTAGACATACACATTCTTAAGGAGTGAATCATTGATGAGAAATTATACTCAACAATATATTAATGGTGAATGGATTGATAGTGAAAGTAACGAAACAATTGATGTAATTAATCCAGCAACAGAAGAAGTTATTGGAAAAGTTGCAAAAGGTAATGAAAAAGACGTAGAAAAAGCGGTTCAAGCTGCTCATGACGTATATTTAGAATTTCGCCATAGTTCAGTTGAAGAAAGAAAACAACTACTAGATAGAATAGTAGAAGAATATAAAAATAGAAAACAAGATATTATTGAAGCAATTACAGCAGAGTTAGGCGCTCCACTAACTGTTTCAGAAAATGTTCATTATCAAATGGGTTTACAACACTTTTCAGAAGCACGTAGAGCTTTAGATTCATTTGAATTTGAAGAACGTCGCGGAGATGATTTGGTAACTAAAGAAGCGATTGGCGTTTCTGGATTAGTTACACCATGGAATTTCCCAACTAATCAAACATCTCTTAAATTAGCAGCAGCATTTGCTGCAGGTAGTCCAGTTGTGTTAAAACCTTCTGAAGAAACACCATTTGCTGCAATAATTTTAGCTGAAATCTTTGAAAAAGCAGGCGTTCCTAAAGGCGCATTTAACTTAGTTAATGGTGATGGTGAAGGTGTAGGTAATCCATTAAGCGAACATCCTAAAGTTAGAATGATGTCATTCACTGGTTCTGGAGCTACAGGTTCTAAAATTATGGAAAAAGCAGCTAAAGATATCAAAAAAGTATCTCTTGAATTAGGTGGCAAATCACCATATATCGTACTTGACGATGTAGATATTAAAGAAGCTGCAAAAGCTACAACTGGAAAGGTTGTTAATAATACTGGTCAAGTATGTACTGCAGGAACAAGAATCTTAGTTCCAGAAAGTATTAAACAAGAATTCTTAACTGCCTTAAAAGAAGAGTTTAGTAATGTTAAAGTTGGCGATCCACTTGATAAAAATACCCAAGTAGGACCAATCATTAGTAAAAAACAATTCGACACAGTACAATCTTATATTGATAAAGGTATTGAAGAAGGCGCTGAATTATTATATGGTGGTCCAGGTAAACCAGAAGGATTAGATACAGGTTATTTTGCTAGACCAACTATTTTTATAAATGTTAAAAATGATATGACTATTGCACAAGAAGAAATTTTTGGTCCAGTTGTTTCAGTAATCACATATAATGATTTAGACGAAGCAATCGAAATTGCTAATGATACTAAATATGGTTTAGCAGGATATGTAATTGGTAAAGATAAAGAAACGCTTCAAAAAGTGGCACGTTCAATTGAGGCAGGTAGAATTCAAATTAATGAATCTCCAAACGAACCCTATTTACCATTTGGTGGTTATAAACAATCTGGTATCGGTCGTGAATGGGGCGACTACGGAATTGAAGAGTTCTTAGAAGTAAAATCAATTGCTGGTTATTTTAAATAATTAAGTATAATGAAATAGTTTAATATAAATACAGTTCATGGAATCATTTTAGTTCCATGAGCTGTTTTATTTTTTGAAATTTAATAAAATCATTTTGTAATTAAATTAAAAATTTGCTATATTAATTCTAGTATTTAAGATGCTAACGTTTAAAACATTTAAGTTATAATCATTTAGATGATTTAACAATGCTAGTAGCTAGATGATTTTTATAAAAATATAAGAAATGGGTGCAATTTATGCCTGAAAGAGAACGAACATCACCACAATATGAATCTTTTCATGAATTGTATAAAAATTATACGACAAAAGAACTTACGCAAAAAGCAAAATCATTAAAACTAACTAATTATAGTAAATTGAATAAAAGTGAGCTTGTCTTGGCAATTATGGAAGCTCAAATGGAAAAAGATGGAAATTACTATATGGAGGGTGTTTTAGATGATATACAACCTGATGGATATGGTTTTTTAAGAACCGTTAATTATTCTAAAGGTGAAAAAGATATATATATATCAGCTAGTCAAATTAGACGTTTTGAAATTAAACGAGGCGATAAAGTAACTGGAAAAGTACGAAAGCCTAAAGACAATGAAAAATACTATGGACTTCTACAAGTTGACTTTGTTAATGATGAAAATGCAGAAGTTGTAAAAAAACGTCCTCATTTCCAAGCACTTACTCCGTTATATCCAGAGGAAAGAATTATTCTTGAAACAGAGCCTCGAAATTATTCTACTCGAATTATGGATTTAGTTACTCCAATTGGTTTAGGTCAACGTGGTCTTATTGTCGCTCCTCCTAAAGCTGGTAAAACTTCATTACTTAAAGAAATTGCAAATGCAATTAGTACAAATAAACCAGATGCTAAATTATTTATATTATTAGTAGGTGAACGACCTGAAGAGGTAACTGATATAGAGCGTTCAGTAGAGTCAGCAGAAGTAGTACATTCCACTTTTGATGAACCTCCTCAACATCACGTTAAGGTAGCAGAATTATTATTAGAAAGAGCAAAACGTCTTGTAGAGATAGGACAAGATGTCATTATCTTGATGGACTCTATTACGCGTTTAGCAAGAGCATATAACCTTGTTATCCCACCTAGTGGTAGAACATTGTCAGGTGGCTTGGATCCAGCATCCTTACATAAGCCTAAAGCATTTTTCGGTGCTGCTCGTAATATTGAAGCAGGTGGTAGCCTAACTATTTTAGCAACGGCTCTAGTAGATACAGGTTCACGTATGGATGATATGATTTATGAAGAGTTCAAAGGTACAGGTAATATGGAACTTCATCTTGATCGTAAATTATCTGAACGTCGAATATTCCCAGCTATTGATATTGGGCGTAGTTCTACGCGTAAAGAAGAATTATTAATTAGTAAGTCTGAATTAGAGTCATTATGGCAACTTAGAAATATGTTTACTGATTCTACCGATTTTACAGAGCGTTTTATAAGAAAATTAAAACGTTCAGAAAATAACAAAGAATTTTTTGAACAATTGCAAAAGGCAGCCGCTGAAAGTACAAAAACAGGAAAACCAATTATCTAAAATATGTGATTGAGGGTTGCGTTTTCCTTCAATAACTATTATAATTACACAGTATTGGGTAAAAACTCACAAATAACTCTGTTCCAGATGGTTCAGGGCAAAGGAGCTGAAAAAAATGAAACAAGGAATTCATCCTGATTACCACAAAGTCATCTTTTTAGATACAACAACGAACTTTAAATTTTTAAGTGGTTCTACTAAAACTTCTTCAGAAACAATGGAATGGGAAGATGGTAACGAATACCCAGTTATTCGCTTAGATGTATCATCTGATTCACATCCATTCTACACAGGACGTCAAAAATTCGCTGCTGCGGATGGTCGTGTGGAACGTTTCAACAAAAAGTTTGGTCTCAAATCAAACAACAATTAATTTTGAACTTAAAATGCCTGCCTAATCTATTATGTATAGAATTAAGCAGGTATTTTTTTATTTCTAAACTATTTTATTAATTTCTTCAGTGATAACCCAGTAATAAACTCATTTATAATAATCGAAAATATGATATAATTAATCGATTATGTTTTGAAAAAGGTGGAACTTATAATGTATGAGACTTACCATTCTGGTTGGATTGAATGCATTACTGGAAGTATGTTTAGTGGTAAATCGGAAGAATTAATTCGTCGATTAAGAAGAGGAATTTATGCTAAACAAAAAGTAATCGTATTTAAACCAGCTATTGATGACCGGTATCATAAAGAGAAAGTTGTATCACATGATGGTAATGAGCTAGAAGCCATTAATATCTCAACAGCTAGAGAAATACTATTACAAAATTTATCTCAATTTGATGTCATAGGTATAGATGAAATTCAATTTTTTGATAATGAAATTGTACATATAGTAGAAAAGCTAGCTGAAGATGGTCATAGAGTTGTAGTAGCAGGATTAGACATGGACTTTAGAGGTGAACCTTTTGACCCCATGCCTCAAATTATGGCTGTAAGTGAACAAGTGACCAAATTACAAGCCGTTTGTGCAATATGTGGTTCGTCATCAAGTCGGACGCAACGTTTAATTAATGGACAACCAGCAAGAATTGATGATCCAATTATATTAGTAGGAGCAAATGAAAGTTATGAGCCAAGATGCAGAGCACATCATATTGTAGCACCTAGCATCAATGACAAGGAGGAAATATAGTGTTTGATCAATTAGATATTGTTGAAGAAAGATATGAACAGTTAAATGAAATGTTAAGTGATCCAGAAATTGTTAATGATCCAGATAAATTACGAAAATATTCTAAAGAACAAGCTGATTTACAGAAAACAGTAGATGTTTATAGAGATTACAAAAGTAAAAGAGAAGAAGTAGCAGAAATAGATGAAATGCTAACTGAAACAGATGATAAAGAAGAAATTGAAATGTTAAAAGAAGAAGCATTAGGATTAAAAAGTGAACTTCCAGAATTAGAAGAACAACTTAAATTCTTGTTAATTCCTAAAGATCCAAACGATGAAAAAGACGTTATTGTCGAAATTAGAGCAGCAGCTGGTGGAGATGAAGCAGCTATTTTCGCAGGCGATTTATTAAGAATGTATACAAAATATGCGGAATCTCAAAATTTTAAAACTGAAATTGTTGAAGCGGCAGAAAGTGATCATGGTGGATATAAAGAAATCAGTTTTTCAGTTTCAGGTAGTGGTGCTTATAGTAAGTTGAAATTTGAAAATGGTGCTCATCGTGTACAACGTGTGCCCGAAACGGAATCTGGAGGACGCATTCATACATCTACAGCGACTGTAGCTGTTTTACCTGAAGTTGAAGATGTAGAAATTGAAGTGCGTAATGAAGATTTGAAAATTGATACGTATCGTTCAAGTGGCGCTGGTGGTCAACACGTTAATACTACAGACTCTGCTGTACGTATTACGCATATTCCAACCGGTATTATTGCAACGTCTTCAGAAAAATCACAAATTCAAAACCGTGAAAAAGCATTAAAAGTATTAAAAGCGCGATTATATGATATGAAATTACAAGAAGAACAACAAAAGTATGCGGCTCAACGTAAATCAGCTGTAGGGACAGGAGATCGTTCTGAACGTGTAAGAACTTATAATTATCCTCAAAGTCGTGTGACAGATCATCGAATTGGTTTAACTTTACAAAAGCTCGACCAAATTATGGAAGGTAAATTGGATGAAATTATTGATGCATTAACACTTTCTGAGCAAACTGAAAAACTGAAAGAACTAAATAATGGCGAGCTTTAAAGATACCTTACAAGAAGCGATTGAATTAACAAAAGAAAAAGGATTTGAACAATCTAGAGCGGAATGGCTGATGTTAGACTTATTTGAATGGTCTAGGACAGATTATTTAATGCATATGTATGATGAGATGTCTCAAGCTGAAGAAGCAAAATTTTCACTTGCATTAGACCGTATGTTATTAGGAGAGCCCATTCAATATATTGTTGGTTTTCAATCATTTTATGGATATCAATTACAAGTAAATTCTCATTGTCTTATTCCACGTCCAGAAACAGAAGAAGTCATGCTTCATTTTATAGAGCATTGTAAGGATGGGAGTACAATTGCTGATATAGGAACAGGCAGTGGAGCGATTGCAATTGTACTTAAAAAACTAAATCCAACCTTAAATGTAATAGCCACAGATCTTATTGAAGATACTCTAGAGGTAGCATCTGATAATGCACATCAATTAAAAGCGGATATCAGATTTCTAAAAGGTAATGCCCTTAAACCACTTATTAAAGAAAATATTAAATTAGATGGCTTAATATCAAACCCTCCTTATATTGATCAAACTGAGATGAAAGATATGGAAGATACAGTAGTAAAGTATGAACCTCTTATCGCGTTATTTGCTGAAGATGAAGGGTATGAGATTTATGAGATGATTCTAGATGATTTACCCAAAGTACTTAATAAAGGGGCTTATGTAACTTTTGAAATTGGTTATAATCAAGGAGAAATATTAAAAGCACGTATTATAAATAAATATCCGCATGTTAATGTAAATCTCTTGAAAGATATTAACGGATTAAATAGAATGATTTCATTTAAGTGGTAATAGTGGAGTGGGAAAGAAATGTATTATTTTCTAACCCACTTCTTTTTCTTTAATAACTTCACATATGTGAAAGGTGTGATCAAAATGAAAACAAAAATATGGAATATGAAAGATTATAGTCAAGATTCCCAAACGTTTTCTCAATTAGCAGAAATAAAAACTATTTATGAAAATGGGGGCCTAATTGCGATACCTACTGAAACAGTATACGGTTTAGGTGCCAATGCTAAAAATGAACAGGCAGTAGAAAACATTTATAAAGCTAAAGGACGTCCGTCTGATAATCCACTGATTGTTCATATTTACAAGCAATCACAAATGGATGCATTTGTATCCACTATCCCTAAGGAAGCCCAAAAATTAATGAATGCATTTTGGCCTGGCCCAATCTCGTTTATTCTTCCTTTAAAACAAGGATACTTATGTGAGAAAGTGACAGGTGGGCTTAATTCTATTGCTGTAAGAATGCCAAGTCATCCAATTGGAAGAGCCATATTAGAATATGTTGATTTGCCAATCGCAGCACCCAGTGCAAATATAAGTGGAAGACCTTCTCCAACGACATTTCAGCATGTGTATAATGATTTAAATGGAAAAATAGATGGTATTGTAAATGGGGATCAAAGTGAAGAAGGCTTAGAGAGTACAGTTTTAGATTGCACACAATTTCCTTTTAGAATAGCAAGACCAGGCTCAATTACTCAAACAATGCTTAATCACGTGGTACCTCACAGCGTCATTCAATATGATTATAATCAATTAGAACGGCCCATAGCACCAGGTATGAAATATAAACACTATGCACCTAAAACACCTGTATATATGTTAACTGAATTTACACAACCTATTTCTGAGTTAAATGAATCAGGGTTAGCATTTGTTTTACCTTCTAGTATGAAAAAGTATGTACCTAAAGATTGTACATTTATCTCTCTTTGTGAAAATCAAAGAGATGTTAAAGGGGCTAATCATAACTTATATAAAATTTTACATGACATTGATGATGATGAACGAATACAAAAAGCATTTATTTATACTTTTGATAATATTGAAGGCTCTGAAGCAGTTATGAATCGTATGATGAAAGCAACGGGAAATCAAATAGTTAAAGGAAGAGAATTATGAAGATAATATTTGTATGTACTGGAAATACGTGTAGAAGTCCTATTGCAGAAAGTATAGCTACAGTGCTTCTACCTAACGATTCTATTCAATCACGTGGATTATTTGCAATGAATGGACAATCTATCACTCCTGAAGCATTAGAAGTTATTTTAGAAAATAATTTACCAGAACCCTCTGTATCTCAAATATTCAGTCAAGATGACTTAAAAAGTGATTTAATTTTAACAATGACCGATAATCATAAAAGACAGTTAATCAGTCAATATGGGACAGAATATCCTATCTATACATTATGTGAGTATGTATCAGAAACAGGTGAAATAGGTGATCCATTTGGCGGTAGCATAGATACCTATCGTCACACATTTAACCAATTATACGCTCTTATTAACAAATTGAAACACGAAGAATAAAGAGAAATATTACGCTAATAGTATAAGTTGAGTAATAAATAAGTTATAATAAAAAAGTATAGCTTGTCAGCTATGCTTCTTTTTATCTTTGCAAGTGAGGTGAAATAATATGCAAGAACTTACAACTTTACTGGATGAATTGAAATCCCAATCTTTTTTCAAGAAAGATGAGATGTGTGTGATAGGATGTTCAACTTCTGAAGTAATTGGGGAAAAAATTGGGTCAGTTGGTTCAATGGAAGTCGCTGAAACTATTTTTAATGAATTAGAACGTATAAAACGTGAAACGGGCGTTTCATTTGCGTTTCAAGGTTGTGAACATATCAATAGGGCGATTACAATTGAGCGTGAAGATTATAATCCATTTACTATGGAAGAAGTAACTGTTGTACCAGATGTTCATGCAGGAGGAAGTCTTGCTACATATGCCTATCAACATATGAACGATCCAATAGTCATTGAATATATAAAAGTGCCTAAAGGTATTGATATTGGTCAGACGCTTATTGGAATGCACATTAATCATGTTTGTGTTCCATTGAGAACAAGCGTTAAAAAAGTTGGTGAAGCTATAGTTACAATCGCTACTTCAAGACCAAAAAAAATTGGTGGAGAAAGAGCTAAATACGAATAAGTTCTAAAGGAAGAAGGGGAATATATGTCTTATATTAAAGAACAAGATCACATTATTTATGAAGCGATTCAAAATGAATATAACCGTCAAAACAATAATATTGAACTCATTGCTTCAGAGAACTTTGTTTCAGAAGCGGTAATGGAAGCGCAAGGATCTGTAATGACAAACAAATATGCAGAAGGCTATCCAGGTCGTCGTTATTATGGTGGTTGTGAATATGTTGATGTTACAGAAACAATTGCTATTGAACGTATCAAAGCTTTATTCGGAGCTGAACATGCAAATGTACAACCACATTCAGGTTCGCAAGCTAATATGGCAGTGTATTTAGTTGCTTTAGAAATGGGAGATACTGTGCTTGGAATGAATTTAAGTCATGGTGGTCATTTAACCCACGGTGCTTCAGTTAATTTTAGTGGTAAGTTTTATAACTTTATCGATTATGGTGTAGATAAAGAAACTGAAAGAATTAATTATGATGAAATTCGTGAATTAGCACTGAAACATAAGCCTAAATTAATTGTAGCTGGTACGTCAGCGTATTCTAGACAATTAGATTTTAAGAAATTTAAAGAAATTGCTGATGAAGTTGGTGCTAAATTAATGGTTGATATGGCACACATTGCAGGTTTAGTAGCAACTGGATTACATCCTAATCCTGTAGAATATGCTGACTTTGTTACCAGTACAACTCATAAAACGCTGAGAGGACCACGTGGAGGCCTAATTCTTTGCAAAGAAAAATATAAAAAAGAGATAGATAAGACAATATTTCCTGGAATTCAAGGTGGACCACTAGAACATGTGATCGCTGCAAAAGCTGTTGCTTTTGGAGAAGCTTTAGAACCAGATTTCAAAGTGTATCAAGAACAAGTCATTAAAAATGCTAAAACTTTAGCTGAAACACTTCAAGATGAAGGATTTAGAATTGTTTCAGGAGGTACGGATAATCATCTAGTTTCAGTAGATGTGAAACAATCAGTTAATTTAACTGGTAAACAGGCTGAAGAAACATTAGATTCAATTGGTATTACATGTAATAAAAATACAATACCTTTTGATCAGGAGAAACCATTCGTTACAAGTGGAATTAGACTAGGCACTCCTGCTGCAACGACGCGTGGTTTTGATGAAGTAGCATTTAAAGAAGTAGCTTTAATTATCAGTACAGCATTAAAAAATTCAAATGACCAAGCAAAATTGAAAGAAGCTAGTGATAGAGTAAAACAATTGACTCAACAATATCCGCTATATGAATAACAACATAAATGGAGGAAATGAATTATGAGTAAAGTACATGTATTTGATCACCCACTCATTCAACATAAATTGAGTTACATTCGTGATAAAAATACCGGAACAAAAGAATTTAGAGAGCTTGTTGATGAAGTAGGTATGCTAATGGCATATGAAGTTACAAGAGATTTACAATTGCAAGATGTAGAAATTGAAACTCCTGTAACAACTATGACAGCCAAACGATTAGCTGGAAAAAAATTAGCAATTGTACCTATTTTAAGAGCAGGCTTAGGGATGACAGATGGTGTATTAAACTTAGTTCCAGCTGCTCGTGTAGGACATATTGGATTGTATCGTGATCCTAAAACATTAAAAGCAGTAGAATATTTTGCTAAATTACCTCAAGATATTGATGAGCGTGAAATTATAGTAGTTGATCCAATGTTAGCTACAGGCGCTTCAGCAATCGAAGCAATCAATTCACTAAAAAATCGAGGTGCAAAGAATATTCGTTTTATGTGTTTAATTGCCGCACCTGAGGGTGTTGAAAAAATGCAAGAAGCGCATAAAGATGTTGATATCTATATTGCAGCTTTAGATGAAAAACTTAATAAAAAAGCATATATTACACCTGGTTTAGGAGACGCTGGGGATAGATTATTTGGTACTAAATAGTACTATAGGAGTAAATATTATGAGAAAGATTATGACAGTCTTTGGTACAAGACCAGAAGCAATTAAAATGGCACCTTTAGTTAAAGCACTTGAAAAAGATTCAATGCTAGAACCAATTATTGTTGTAACTGCTCAACATAGAGAAATGCTTGATTCAGTTTTAAAAACATTCAACATAACACCCCATTATGATTTGAATATCATGAAAAAAGGGCAAACTCTTTCAGAAATAACAGCTAGATCTATTATTCAACTTGAGCAAATTATGAAAAAAGAATGTCCAGATATGGTACTTGTTCATGGTGATACCACGACTACTTTTTCTGGCGCATTAGCAGCATTTTATAATCATACATCTGTAGGACACATAGAAGCTGGTCTTAGAAGTGGGAATAAATATGCGCCTTTTCCAGAAGAAATAAATCGACAGATGGTTAGTAACATTGCCGATTTACACTTTGCTCCTACTATTGGTGCAAAACACAATCTAATTCAAGAAAATAAAGATAAGACATCTATAGTTATTACTGGCAATACTGCCATTGATACACTAAATTTTACAATTAATAAAAATTATACCTCTGAGTTGATAGAAAAGCATAAAAATAAAAAAATTGTATTGCTGACCGTTCATCGTAGAGAAAATATTGGAAAACCTATGGAACATATTTTCAAAGCAGTTAGAGATATCGTTGAAGATATTGAAGACGTGGTAGTAGTTTTTCCTTTACATATGAATCCCGAAGTTAGAAAACTATCATACGCTTACTTAGAAAAACATCCAAGAGTAGAGCTTATTGAACCATTAGATGTTGTTGATTTTCATAATTTTGCTAATCATGCTTATTTAATTTTGACTGATTCTGGAGGCATTCAAGAAGAAGCACCATCATTAAATAAACCAGTTTTAGTTCTTAGAGATGTAACTGAAAGACCTGAAGGTGTAGAAGCTGGAACATTAAAAGTAATTGGAACAGAGTATACACATGTGTATCAAGAAATAAGAAAATTATTAATGAACAAACAAGTTTATAATAATATGGCATATGCTCAAAATCCTTATGGAGATGGAAAGGCATCTGAACGTATATGTGAAAGCATTAAATACTATTTAGGATTAACCGAAGAAAT
This sequence comes from Staphylococcus sp. AtDRG32, assembly GCF_004365845.1. Classification (NCBI taxonomy): domain Bacteria; kingdom Bacillati; phylum Bacillota; class Bacilli; order Caryophanales; family Staphylococcaceae; genus Staphylococcus; species Staphylococcus sp. AtDRG32. The sequence continues at coordinate 36,194 of NZ_SODE01000007.1, read as the reverse complement.
ACCTAAAGAATTTGAAAAGTTAAAAAATTGTTGATTTAATTGTGAACATTTTATGACAATATTGGTGTTAAATTAAACAACAATTTGAATAGAATTGACACATAAATTACCCTATATTATTATTAAATTTGTATGAGTGGAACGGTTTCCATGATTGTCATAAGTTTTGGAGGCACAAAGAATGAAACGGTTCAGCATCATATTTAGACAATTCATTCAATATTACATTTATTTTTTAATAATGTTAAGTATTTTGTATTTTATTAAATCTAATTCTTTTTTATTAGGCTTAATAATTGGGACACTCGGGTCTCTAATCAACACATACATTTTTGAGATATATCTTTCTAGGACAAAACAACCAGATAATATACATATTTCTACAGGCAATGTATGGAGATACTTAGTCGCAATTATTGCATGTATAGTATGGGTTGTCTTTAAAGAGAATGTAAATATCATTGGTATAATGATAGGCCTTATGATTTCTTATGTATTAATCATTTTACGCCCTCTCTTGCTAAAATAGTAAACTATATACAGAAAGAGGTGAGTACATGGATCACAAATCCCCACTCGTAAGTTGGAATGTGTTTGGATTTGATATTGTTTTCAACTTAGCAAGTATTATGATGCTTATTATTACTGCTATTATTGTTTTTATAATAGCTATTGTTTGTACGCGTAATCTCAAGAAAAGACCTAGTGGCAAACAAAACTTTATCGAATGGATTTTCGATTTTGTAAGAGGCATTATTGAGAGTAACATGGCTTGGAAAAAAGGTGGTCAATTTCACTTCTTGGCGGTAACATTAATTTTATTTATTTTTGTTGCCAATATGCTAGGTTTACCATTTGCAATTGTTACACATGATCATTATTTATGGTGGAAATCTCCAACTGCTGACGCGACTGTAACGTTGACGTTATCTACGATGATGATTTTATTAACACATTATTATGGTGTTAAAATGCGTGGAACAAAGGCATATGTTGGTAATTACTTTAAACCTTTCTGGCCATTAGCAATTATTAATGTCTTTGAAGAATTCTCTTCAACATTAACACTAGGTTTACGTCTTTACGGTAATATTTTTGCTGGTGAGTTACTATTATCACTATTAGCTGGCCTGTTTTTCCAAAACGGCTGGGGCTGGATAATTAGTATTCCTGGCTTAATTATATGGCAAGGATTCTCAATCTTTGTCGGTACAATCCAAGCATATATCTTTATTATGCTATCTATGGTTTACATGTCCCATAAAGTTGCGGACGCACATTAACATAAACAAACATTTTAGGAGGAATTATTAATATGGGTTTAATCGCAGCAGCAATTGCAATCGGTTTATCAGCATTAGGTGCTGGTATCGGTAACGGTCTTATTGTTTCAAGAACAGTTGAAGGTGTAGCACGTCAACCAGAAGCACGTGGTCAATTAATGAGTATTATGTTCATTGGTATTGGTTTAGTTGAAGCATTACCAATCATCGGCGTTGTTATCTCATTCATGACATTATTCAGATAAGAAATGTTCGAGGCGAAGTCTCTTTGATCTTCGCCATTCGTTTTATTTAGTGGCAAAGTGATGATTAATAATGAAAGGAGTGTCAAATGCCAGTGAATGCATTAACCAATTCATTTGTTTTAGGTGCAGCTGCAGGTGGCGTTGAATGGGGAACAACAATTGTTACAATTATTACATTTATTATCCTATTGGCGTTATTGAAAAAATTTGCTTGGGGTCCATTAAAAGAAGTAATGGATAAACGTGAACGCGATATCAATAGAGATATTGACGAAGCTGAAGAAGCAAAATTGAATGCACAAAAACTTGAAGAAGAAAATAAAAAGACACTTAAAGAAACACAAGATGAAGTTCATCATATTCTTGAAGATGCAAGAATTCAAGCACGTAAACAACATGAAGAAATTATTAAAGATGCACATGAACGTGCAAATGGTATGATTGAAACAGCACAAAGTGAAATCAAAAGTGAAAAAGAACGCGCTCTTGCAGATATTAATAATCAAGTTTCTGAGTTATCTGTTTTAATTGCTTCTAAAGTTTTACAAAAAGAGATTTCAGAACAAGATCAAAAAGGTCTCGTTGATAAGTATCTTAAAGAGGCAGGCGATAAATAATGGCAGATGTAGCAAAAAAATATGCTAAAGCTTTATTTGATGTCTCTATAGATAAAGATCGATTAGATTTAATGTATGAAGAATTAAAAGAAGTTAGTAATGCAACTTTAAATTACATTGATGATTTAAAAGCAATTGATTCAAATCCTAATCAACCTGCTTCTGAAAGACGTAAATTTGCAGGTATTGTATTTGGGGATGCGAACTATTACTTAAAAAATATGCTAATGATTTTAGCAAATAATCGTCATTTAGCGCTTATACATTCTATCTTTAAAGAATTTAAACATTTGTATGACCATCATTATAATCAAGGTGATGCTTTGGTTGAATCTGTATATCAATTGAATGAAGAAGAATTATCTCATATTGAAAGAGTAATTCTTAACAAAACTAAATTGTCTAAAGTACATATTACAACTAAAATAAATCCTAACTTAATTGGCGGGTTTAGAGCAAAAGTTGGGACTACTGTATTAGATGGTAGTATAAAAAATGATTTAGAACAAATAGAGCGTAAATTTAAAAGAGTTAATTAAAAAAGAGGAGTGACATAGATGGCCATCAAAGCTGAAGAAATCAGTGCATTACTTCGCTCACAAATTGAAAACTATGAGTCAGAAATGTCTGTTGATGATGTAGGTACCGTCCTTCAAATTGGTGATGGTATTGCATTAATTCACGGATTAAATGATTGTATGGCTGGTGAGCTTGTAGAGTTTTCAAACGGTGTGCTTGGTTTAGCACAAAACCTTGAGGAATCAAATGTGGGTGTCGTAATTTTAGGACCTTATAGTGAAATTAGAGAAGGCGACGAAGTTAAACGTACTGGCCGTATCATGGAAGTGCCAGTAGGTGAAGAACTTATCGGACGTGTTGTAAATCCACTTGGTCAACCAATTGATGGACAAGGTCCTATCAATTCCACTAAGACACGCCCTGTTGAGCAAAAAGCAACAGGCGTTATGGATCGTAAATCAGTTGATGAACCATTACAAACTGGTATTAAAGCGATTGACGCATTAGTACCAATTGGTCGTGGACAACGTGAGTTAATCATTGGTGATAGACAAACAGGTAAAACAACGATTGGTATTGATACAATTTTAAACCAAAAAGGTTTAGATACAATTTGTATTTATGTAGCTATTGGTCAAAAAGATTCAACAGTACGTGCAAACGTTGAAAAATTACGTCAAGCTGGTGCTTTAGACTACACAATTGTTGTATCTGCATCAGCAGCGGAACCAGCACCATTATTATACATCGCCCCTTATTCAGGAGTGACAATGGGTGAAGAGTTCATGTTTAATGGAAAAAATGTACTTGTTGTATATGATGATTTAACTAAACAAGCAGCTGCTTATCGTGAATTATCATTATTATTACGTAGACCTCCAGGCCGTGAAGCGTATCCAGGTGACGTCTTCTACTTACACAGTAGATTATTAGAAAGAGCAGCTAAATTAAACGATGCATTAGGTGGCGGTTCAATTACAGCTTTACCTATCATTGAAACACAAGCTGGGGATATCTCTGCATATGTTCCAACTAACGTGATTTCAATTACTGACGGACAAATTTTCTTACAATCTGATTTATTCTTCTCAGGTGTACGACCTGCGATTAATGCTGGTCAGTCTGTATCACGTGTTGGTGGTTCAGCACAAATTAAAGCAATGAAAAAAGTTGCTGGTACATTACGTTTAGATTTAGCATCTTATCGTGAGTTAGAATCATTTGCACAATTTGGTTCTGATTTAGACGAATATACTGCTAGAAAATTAGAACGTGGTAAACGTACGGTTGAAGTTTTAAAACAAGATCAAAACAAGCCACTTCCTGTTGAAAATCAAGTGTTAATTATTTATGCCTTAACAAAAGGTTATTTAGATGATATCCCTGTAGAAGACATTACACGTTTTGAAGATGAATTAAATAGTTGGTCTAAATCAAATGCTTCAGAATTATTAGGGGAAATCAGAGAAACTGGTAATCTTCCAGATGATGCTAAATTTGAATCAGCTATTAATGAATTTAAGAAAAGTTTTAGCAAATCTGAATAACTAAACTTTAAATCAAAAAGGTGGTGAGATAATGGCTTCTCTTAAAGAGATAGATAGTCGTATTAAATCGACGAAAAAAATGAAACAGATTACCAAAGCGATGAACATGGTTTCAAGTTCTAAATTACGTCGAGCTGAAAAAAATACTAAGCAATTCGAACCCTATATGGAAAAAATGCAAGATGCGATAACTGCTATTGCAGGCGCAGGTAAAAATTCAAATCATCCAATGTTAAGACCAAGACATATTCAACGTAGTGGTTACTTGGTTATTACAAGTGACAAAGGATTAGCGGGTGCTTATAGTTCGAATGTGCTTAAGCGACTAGTCAATGACATTAAAGAAAAACATACAAATAGTGATGAATATAGCATTATTGTTTTAGGTCAATCCGGTGTTGATTTCCTTAAAAATAGAGGTTATGAAGTTGAAAGTTCACTTGTTGATGTACCTGATCAACCTTCATTTAAATCAATACAAGCTATCGCTAAGCATGCGATTGACTTATTCAGTGAAGAACATATTGATGAACTTAAGATTTATTATAGCCACTATGTTAGTGTTCTTGAAAATAAACCTTCTGTTAAACAAGTTCTACCATTATCTCAAGAAGATTCTAGTCAAGGCCAAGGTCAAATGTCTTCATATGAATTTGAACCAGATAAAGACTCAATCTTAAGAGTTATTCTTCCACAATACGTTGAAAGTTTAATTTATGGAACGATTCTTGATGCTAAGGCTAGTGAACATGCAGCACGTATGACTGCAATGAAAAATGCATCTGATAATGCAACTGAACTTATTGATGACTTATCATTACAATATAATAGAGCGAGACAAGCTGAAATCACTCAACAAATTACAGAAATTGTTGGTGGTTCTGCCGCACTTGAATAATATTTTAAAGGAGGAAACAACATGGGTAATGGCCGTGTAACTCAGGTTATGGGTCCTGTAATTGATGTTCGATTCGAACATAATGAAGTCCCTGAAATTAATAATGCCCTAATTATTGAAGTACCCAAAAATGATGGCACATTTAAATTAACATTAGAAGTTGCATTGCAACTAGGTGATGATGTTGTTCGTACTATTGCAATGGATTCAACTGATGGTGTTCAACGTGGTATGCAAGTTGTGAATACTGGTAAAGATATTAGTGTTCCTGTAGGTGAAGAAACACTTGGACGTGTGTTTAACGTTTTAGGAGAAACAATAGATTTAAACGAAAAAATAGATAGTTCTGTTAGACGTGATCCAATTCATCGTCGTCAACCTAATTTTGATGAATTATCTACTGAAGTAGAAATTCTTGAAACAGGTATTAAAGTTGTAGACTTATTAGCACCTTATATTAAAGGTGGTAAGATTGGTTTATTCGGTGGTGCCGGCGTAGGTAAAACTGTATTAATTCAAGAATTAATCAATAATATCGCTCAAGAACATGGTGGTATTTCTGTATTCGCTGGTGTAGGTGAACGTACTCGTGAAGGTAACGATTTATACTATGAAATGAGCGATAGTGGCGTTATCAATAAAACAGCCATGGTATTTGGGCAAATGAATGAGCCGCCAGGTGCGCGTATGCGTGTTGCTTTATCAGCATTGACAATGGCTGAATATTTCCGTGATGAACAAGGTCAAGATGTACTTTTATTCATTGACAATATTTTCCGCTTTACTCAAGCTGGTTCTGAAGTTTCAGCATTATTAGGACGTATGCCTTCAGCTGTAGGTTATCAACCTACATTAGCAACTGAAATGGGTCAATTACAAGAACGTATTACATCTACTAATAAAGGTTCAGTCACTTCAATTCAAGCAGTATTCGTTCCTGCCGATGACTATACTGACCCAGCACCAGCAACTGCGTTCGCACATTTAGATGCAACAACAAACTTAGAACGTAAATTAACTGAAATGGGTATTTATCCTGCGGTAGACCCATTAGCTTCAACTTCTAGAGCTTTAGAACCATCTATTGTTGGACAAGAACATTATGAAGTTGCACGTGAAGTTCAATCTACATTACAAAAATACAGAGAATTACAAGATATCATTGCAATTTTAGGTATGGATGAATTATCTGAAGAAGATAAATTAACAGTAGAACGTGCGCGTAGAATTCAATTCTTCTTATCACAAAACTTCCATGTGGCTGAACAATTTACTGGTCAAAAAGGTTCTTATGTTCCAGTTAAAACAACTGTAGCGAACTTTAAAGATATCTTAAATGGTAAATACGATCATATTCCTGAGGATGCATTCCGTTTAGTTGGAAGTATGGATGATGTTATTGCTAAAGCTAAAGATATGGGTGTTGAAGTTTAAACTAATTAGGAGGTAAAGATAATGAACACAGTAAATCTTGATATTGTCACTCCTAATGGTTCAGTCTACGAAAAAGATGATGTTGAACTCGTTGTATTTCAAACTACTGCGGGCGAAATAGGTATCATGAGTGGACATATTCCGACAGTTGCCGCATTAAAGATAGGCCATATTAAAGTTAAGTTTAAGAATGGTACTGAGTATATAGCTGTTAGTGGTGGCTTTGTTGAAATTAGACAACATAAAGTATCTGTCATTGTTCAAACAGCTGAAACAGCTAGTGAGATTGATGTAGAAAGAGCTAAATTGGCTCGTCAAAGAGCACAGTCTCATTTAGATGAAGAGGATAACAGTGACATTAACCGAGCTAAACGCGCATTAGCTAGAGCGGAAAACCGTCTGCGTGTAGCTGAATTAAAATAATGATTAAATGACGTGGGATAATATTTATGATGAATATATTGTCTCACTTTAGTGAGAATGGTTAATGAAAAAGTAACAGGTATTAAAATATTTTGATTTAGTTAATTATTCTTAATATATTAAAAGAGTTTGAGACATTTAATAGTGTTTCAAACTCTTTTTTTATTGTACATAAAAGAACTTAGAATAATAATAACTTTAAATTTTTATTTTAGTTACTTTTTATTAAATATTGTAACGTTCTTATGTATCATTATTAACTTTTTTAATGTACAATATATTACAGAAATCTTTAAGGAGAGAAAAGAATGGAATATGTTGGACAATTTGCAATAATACATTTATTTTTACATGTAATATGTATATGTATTGCGTACTGGGCATTACATTCTCTCAGATTAGATCAATTTTTTAAAAAAGGATATTCAACACGACTGCAAGTGTGTATGATTTTCTTAGCAATATTAATGGGTACTGCAGTAAGTAACTTTATCGTAGATTTATTACAGTACTCTACACAAATTAAATATTTATTTTAAAAAATGAATTTCTATCAATTAACTAAAAATGTAGATATACTAATTAAATAAGTAATTCAAAATGGGAAATGTTATAAGAAATAGGAGTTTAATGTGGAGGATTAATATGGATAAGATAATTATAAATGGAGGCAATCGCCTTACTGGTGAAGTTCAAGTAGAAGGAGCTAAAAATGCTGTATTACCTATCCTTACAGCATCGTTATTAGCGTCTGAAGGAAAAAGCAAATTAACCAATGTGCCTGATTTAAGTGATGTGGTTACTATCAATAATGTTTTATCTACTTTAAACGCTAAAGTGGATTATGATAAAGAAAATGGATCAGTTACAGTTGATGCTTCTGCTACACTAAATGAAGAAGCACCTTATGAATATGTGAGTAAAATGAGAGCAAGTGTGTTAGTAATGGGACCTTTATTAGCACGTCTAGGTCATGCAATCGTTGCATTACCAGGTGGCTGTGCAATTGGTGCTCGTCCAATTGAACAACATATCAAAGGTTTTGAAGCATTAGGGGCAGAAATTCATTTAGAAAACGGAAATATATATGCAAGCACTAAAGAGGGATTGAAAGGTGCAAATATTCATCTAGATTTTCCAAGTGTAGGTGCAACTCAAAATATTATAATGGGTGCTTCTTTAGCACAAGGAAAAACAGTTATCGAAAATGTAGCTAAAGAACCTGAAATTGTAGATCTAGCTAATTATATCAATGAAATGGGTGGTAACGTTATTGGTGCTGGTACAGATACCATTACTATCCATGGTGTTGAGAAATTAACAGGAGTTAAACATGCAATTATACCTGATCGCATTGAAGCAGGTACATTTATTATCGCAGCAGCAATTACAAGAGGAGATGTTTTTGTAAAAGGTGCTGTTAAAGAACATATGACAAGTTTAATTTATAAGTTAGAAGAAATGGGAGTTAATCTCGATTTTAATGAGGAGGGTGTACATGTCACTACAAATGGTGAACTTCAACCTGTAGATATTAAAACACTGCCTCATCCAGGTTTCCCTACAGACATGCAATCACAAATGATGGCATTATTATTAACAGCTGAAGGTCATAAAGTGGTTACTGAAACAGTATTTGAAAATAGATTTATGCATGTTGCAGAATTTAGAAGAATGAATGCTAATATTAATGTAGAAGGTAGAAGTGCTAAAATAGAAGGTAAAAGTCAACTACAAGGTGCTCAAGTAAAAGCTACCGATTTAAGAGCTGCCGCAGCTCTTATTTTGGCTGGTTTAGTAGCAGAAGGCACAACTCAAGTGACAGAGCTTAAACACTTAGATCGTGGTTATGTTAATTTCCATGAGAAGTTAAAATCACTTGGTGCAGATATCAAAAGAGTCAATGACTAATTTTTAAATAGATTTGAGGTAATAGTTATGGAAACCATTTTTGATTATAATGAAATAAAAAAAATCATCCCTCATAGACAACCTTTTTTACTTATTGATCGTATTGTTGAATATGAAGAAGGAAAGCGTTGTGTAGGTTTAAAACAAGTTTCAGGAAACGAACCATTTTTCCAAGGGCATTTTCCTGATTATGCAGTTATGCCTGGTGTTCTCATTACGGAAGCTTTGGCACAAACTGGAGCAGTAGCTATGTTAAATAGTGAAGAAAATAAAGGTAAAATTGCTTTATTTGCTGGTATTGATAAATGTAGATTTAAAAAACAAGTGACACCTGGTGATACTTTAATGTTAGAAGTTGAAATTACAAAAATTAAAGGTCCTATTGGAAAAGGTACAGCAAAAGCTACTGTTGATGGACAGCTTGCTTGTAGTTGTGAACTTACTTTTGCTATTCAAGATGCATAATTTAAAATAGAGTAGTAGCGAAATAAATCATTTCGTTACTACTCTATTTCTATTTTTTAAATTTTTCTTCTTTTAATTTCGGCTTAGATTGCATCATTCTGTTGAATGTGATTTTCAATTCTTCTCCTGATAATCCTTCATCAATAAGTTGTTCTAATAGAGTTTCTGCGTATACTTGTCGATGTGTATAAATATGACACTCGAAAATAATTGACATTTTTCCTGCAAATAGAGAAATGTTTTTTATTGTTGCATCAAACAATGCTGGATCGTTAGAAGGTCTAGTAATCACTACTCTGATATCTAATATTGTTTGTGATTCATAATATTTTTGCATGATATCATAATGTGTATCTGAAATTACAATTTCCAGAAGCCAACCTGTACCACTACTTTCTTTATTTATAATCACACCATCATAAAGTTCAAATTCTGAAATCCTGTTACCATCGCTTACTATTTGGAATCGAACTGCTTTAAACGTCTTCATAACATTACTCCCATACTCTTAAAAATTTTTAAATTATATGATTATTGTTTTTTTGTTAAATAAGAAGTGTCATATCTTAATATTTTTCTTAAATATATCAGATATTAATACTAAAAAGGGAAGAAATTTAAAAAAATAGCTTTTTGACGTTATATTCAATTCTATTTAATATAACGATATAAGGAGGTGACACATGTTAAATAAGATAGTAATCGTTGGTCGTATGACTAAAGATGCAAAAATTTATAATAATGAGGAGGTGAAAATCGCAACGTTTAGTGTGGCTACTGAACGTAATTATAAAGATGAAAATGATGAAATAGCGTGTGACTATATATTGTGTAAAGCATTTGGTAAGATGGCCAGTAACATTGAAAAATATACTTCTCAAGGATCATTAGTAGGTATTACTGGCCAAATGCGTTCTCGTAAATATGAAAAGGAAAAACAAACTCACTTTGTAACAGAATTATATGTTGAAACAATTAAATTTATGTCCCCTAAATTAAATAATGAAAAACTCTCAGATAACTCACTAAATACAGACACTTATCCATTTGATCATCTCGAATTAATGAATATAAAATAAAACTCTCTATTTTTAATACTCCAAACCTTTCCAATTAATATAAAATAAGTCTTTCAATTATACTCAAATATACTCAAGAGGTCGGTATAAATATTCCGACCTCTTTAACTATGTATGAGACATTAGATACAACTAATTCATTGAATGATAAAAAATACAGTTCATTTTTCTGAAATATTACAAGATGATTACAGTTAATTCTTTTATTATATATCTAATAAATACTGCCATTAAAGTTTTTATAGTATATATATAAGAAGAATTATCTATAAACCTATGTAATTTTAATGTAAAATAAATACATTCTTTTTTATTTCACTGTAACCTGCTAAGCTTTTTAAGATGTTAGAGTAGTATCTGTAAATTATTTAAGAAAATAAATGACTTAGGAGGATTATACTATTATGAAAAAGACAATTATTGCATCTTCATTAGCAGTAGGTTTAGGATTAGTAGCAGGAAACGTAAGTCATGCTGATGCAAGTGAAAGTCAAATTAATAAAGAAAAATTAGCTCAATTAGCGGAATCTAACGATCAATCATTAAATCAACATCCTATTCAAGAAGGAGCATATAATTACCAATTTAATTTAAATGGTAAAACTTATCATTTTTGGTCAGATGGAACATATTTTAAATGGGAATATTATCCATCAAACGGTTCAACTGTAAATAGTGCTAATCAAAATGTAGCTTCAACTCAAACAGCACAAAATGTATCTTACCAAAATAATAATTATAAAAATATAAATCAATCAGCTTCAACTTCAAATGTAAGTCAACACTATGCAAATGAAGCTCAAACACAACAAACACCAAAAACAACACAAACTAAACAAACAACACAAACACAACAAGCACCAAAAACAACACAAACTAAACAAGCAACTCAAACACAACAAGCACCTGCTAATGCAACTACAAATCAACCTAAACAATCAACAAGTGGTTCATCTGTAAATGTAAATAGTCATTTACAACAAATCGCTCAACGCGAATCAGGTGGAGATATTCATGCAATCAACCCTTCTTCTGGTGCAGCAGGTAAATATCAATTCTTACAATCTACTTGGGATTCAGTAGCACCAGCACAATATAAAGGTGTATCACCAGCACAAGCACCTGAAAGTGTTCAAGATGCAGCGGCAGTAAAACTTTATAATACTGCAGGTCCATCTCAATGGGTTACAGCGTAAAACTTAATAAATAATTTACTAGTGCCTGAGACAATATGAGTTGTCTTAGGCATTTTTATATATATTGATAGTAATGACTGAATTTAAAAAGATTTCTGTACTATTCTTTATTTATTATATTTATAATATTAGTTGTATGAATTAAACTTATTTCAATGAATATCTTTTTTATTTGAATTATAACAATGGTTTTGTTATGGTTAAGTTAAACTAAAGACTACTAGGGGAGCCATGGAATATGGCTGAGATGAAGCATTCAGACCCTTATAACCTGATTTGGTTAATGCCAACGTAGGAAAGTAGTAATACATATTCATTCATTCTATTTTTTTGAATATTGACTACATTTCTACGTTGAAATGTAGTTTTTTTATTTAAGGAGGAATAGTTAATGAGTTTTTCAGATGAATTAAAGCAAGCGTCAAAGCCAATTATTGAAGAGATTTATAATGATGGTTTTATTCAAGATTTATTAAAGGGAAAATTATCAAAACAAGCAGTACGCCAATACTTACGTGCTGATGCTTCTTATTTAAAAGAATTTACTAATCTATATGCTTTACTTATTCCTAAAGCACCTACTATGAAAGAAGTAAAATTCTTAGTAGAGCAAATTGAATTTATGTTAGAAGGCGAAGTAGAAGCTCATGAAATTTTAGCGGACTATATTAACGAACCTTATGAAGAAATTGTAAAAGAAAAAGTGTGGCCACCTAGTGGAGACCATTACATTAAACATATGTATTATCATGCTTATACTCATGAAAATGCTGCATACACTATAGCTGCAATGGCACCATGTCCTTACGTATATGAAGTGATTGCTAAATGGGGATTAGAAGATTCAAATCTTAATAGAGATGCACTTACTGCTAAGTGGTTTGATTTTTATAGCACTGAAATGGCACCTTTAATTGAAGTATTTGACCGTTTGTTAAATGAACTTACAGAACATTGTACCGAACAGGAAAAAAGAGAAATTAAAGAAGCATTTTTACAAAGTACTGTACATGAACGTCATTTCTTTAATATGGCATACATTGATGAAGAATGGGATTTTGGAGGAGCAAATCATGAATAAACCTAAGATTGCGTTAACAATTGCTGGTACTGACCCTTCTGGTGGCGCAGGAGTTATGGCAGATTTAAAATCATTCCATGCTTGTGGCGTATATGGAATGGCTGCTATTACAAGTATTGTGGCTCAAAATACTAAAGGAGTTCAACATATCCATAATCTAGAAACTAGTTGGGTTAAAGAACAATTAGATAGCGTGTTTGATGATGAATTACCTCATGCAATTAAGACTGGAATGATTGCTACACATGAAACGATGGAACTGATTCAAACATATTTAAAAAATCATAGCGATATTCCCTATGTTATCGATCCAGTTATGCTAGCTAAAAGTGGCGATTCCTTAATGGATGATGAAACAAAAAAACATCTTCAGAAAACGCTCTTACCATTAGCGGATGTCGTGACTCCTAACATTCCAGAAGCTGAAGAAATTACTGGCTTGAAAATTGATACTGAAGATAATATTCGTAAAGCAGGTCATATATTTATAAATGAAATAGGAAGTAAAGGTGTAGTAATTAAAGGCGGTCATTCTGCTGATTTAAATAATGCTAAAGACTTTTTATTTACTAAAGATGATGTCTATACTTTTGAAGAGAAGCGATTTAATACGCCACATACTCATGGTACAGGTTGCACATTTTCAGCTGTGATCACAGCCGAACTAGCTAAAGGTAAAACAATTTATGAAGCTGTAAAAAAAGCTAAAAAATTTATTTCATTAAGTATTGAACATACACCTGAAATCGGTCAAGGACGCGGCCCGGTAAACCATTTTGCTTATATGAAGAAAGTAGGTTTAGACGATGAATAGTTTAGAAAAGATAAGACAAGAGAATCCACTAGTAGTCTGTTATACCAATGATGTGGTTAAAAACTTCACTGCGAATGGACTCTTGAGTATTGGTGCAAGTCCAGCAATGAGTGAAGCTCCAGAAGAAGCAGAAGAGTTCTATAAAGTAGCAGGGGCACTGCTTATAAATATTGGAACATTAACTAAAGCAAATGAAAAAGATATTTTAGAAATTGGAAAAATTGCTAATCAACAAGGTACACCCATTGTATTTGATCCAGTTGCTGTAGGTGCATCAACATATCGTAAACAATTTTGTGAATCTTTTCTTTCTGAAATAAATGTTTCTGTAATTAAAGGTAATGCATCTGAAATTCTTACTTTAGTAGATTCAAATACTACAATGAAAGGCACTGATGGAGAAACAGACTTAGATGTAGTGACAATTGCTAAAAAAGCTTATGAAAAATATCAAACAGCAATTGTTATTACAGGTAGAGAAGATGTTATTATTCAAGATAATCAAATTGTCAAATTATCAAATGGTTCTCCATTACTTGCAAAAATCACAGGCGCGGGTTGTTTATTAGGCAGTTTAGTTGCTGGATTTTTATTTAGAAATACACATCCGTCATTACAAGTATTAGAAGAATCAGTAAGTTATTATAATATCGCCGCAGAGATTGCTGAAAAAAGCGAAAAAGTTAATGGACCTGGAACATTCTTATCTCAATTACTTGATGAAATGTATCAACTTAACTATGATACTTATAAACAATTTGTAAAACGTAAAGAGGTTTAAATATGTTTGATTCAAAAAGCTTACAAGTCTATTTTATATGTGGAACACAAGACATCATCGGTGATCAAAATATTAAAGATGTTTTAAAAGCAGCATTAGAATCAGGAATTACATTATTTCAATTTCGAGAAAAAGGGCCAAATGCTTTAGTAGGGGATGAAAAAGAAGCATTAGCTAAGGAATTAAAAACACTTTGTCATGAGTATAAAGTACCTTTTCTAATTAATGATGATGTGGATTTAGCTGAAAAAATTGATGCAGATGGTATACATGTAGGTCAAGATGACGAAATAATTGCTTCTTTTGCTAATCGTTTTAAAAATAAAATTATAGGGTTAAGTGTAGGAAACGTAAAGGAATATCAACAATCAGATTTAGAACACGTAGATTATATAGGTGTAGGTCCAATGTATGAGACATCTTCAAAATCTGATGCAAGTGCCCCTGTAGGTCCTGAAATGATTGCAACATTAAAAAATATTAATCCAAGCTTACCTATGGTTGCTATAGGTGGTATTACTGAAGACAATTGTGAACTTATAGCTAAAGAAGGCGCTGATGGTGTGTCAGTTATTTCAGTCATTACACATAGTCAAAATATTGACAAGACTGTTAATAAATTAAAGCACTATTTCAAATAAATATCTCTTTTTTTCAGTTTTTGTTTTCTAGTACACCCTATCTATGATAAAATTATTTCTACGTGAATATATCAATAGAGGTGTAAAAATGAAGAAGAAAGCGCTACTACCTTTGTTATTAGGGGTAATGGTCTTTTTAGCTGGATGTGACTATTCCAAATCTAGTAATAGAAATGGATTTTTCTACAATACATTCGTTGAACCAATGGCTAAAATTCTACATTGGTTAGGCCATTCTGTTTTTCATGATGATTATGGTATTGCAATCATCGTTTTAGTATTAGTTATTCGTATTATCTTATTGCCTTTCATGCTATCAAACTATAAAAATAGCCATATGATGCGTGAAAAAATGAAAATTGCTAAACCTGAAGTAGAAGGTGTACAAGAAAAAGTTAAGCGAGCACGTACTCAAGAAGAAAAAATGGCTGCTAATCAGGAAATGATGGAAGTTTATAAGAAATATGATATCAATCCTATGAAGAGTGCTTTAGGCTGCTTACCTGTTTTAATTCAAATGCCTATTGTTATGGGATTATATTTCGTATTGCGTTATCGTATTGGTGGCGGTATTACAGAACATCCACATTTCTTATGGTTTAATTTAGTACATCCTGATATTTGGATTACTATTATTGCCGGTGTGTTATACTTTATTCAAGCATGGGTGTCAAGTAAACAAATGCCTGAAGAACAACGTCAAATGACTTATATGATGATGATTGTTTCACCTATTATGATTATTTGGATTTCATTAAGTTCAGCTTCAGCACTAGGTTTATATTGGTCTGTCAGTGCGGCATTCTTAATTATTCAAACATTCTTTGCAAATAAACATTATGAAAAAGTTGCAAAACAAGAAATTGGACCTATGGTTGAGGCACATAAAGAAAATAATTCAAATAAAAAAGGTAAAAATACGCAAGTTGTTTCTAAAAATAATAAGAAGAAAAAATAATATAAGCATAATACGATAAAAAGTAGGAAAAGATAGATGATCTTTTCCTACTTTTTTTATTCTTCTAAGTGCCACTCGCTATAAAATTGAGATAAAAATAGTTTCATAAATTGATGACGTTCTTCAGCTAGTTGAAATCCTGTTTGTGTATGCATTAATTTTTTTAATTTTAATAACTTATCATAGAAGTGTCTAATAGCAGAAGGAGGTAAATCAACCATATCTTTTTCTGAAGGAATTGAATGATAGGGAGATTCTGTCCACATCGGCTCATTGAAATGTCCAGAAAATTGAAACGTTCTTGCGATACCTATAGCACCAATAGCATCTAAGCGGTCAGCATCTCTAACGATTTGTCCTTCGATTGGAAGTGTAACATCGTTATTTCTACCATTTCGATAACTCAAATGTTTGATAATAAAAATAATATTCTTTTGAACAGTATCATCCAATTCTATTTTTTTAAAAAATTGATGTAATTCGCTTAAAGCATGGTGTTTATCAGTCAATTTATCATCTATGACGTCATGCAATAAAGCTGACAATACTATTGTAAGAAAATCGCCTTGATGTTCTTGTTTGGCAATATATTTAGCTAATAATGTGACACGTTCAATATGTGCAATATCATGTCCAGAGTAATCATTTTTATGAAATTGGTACATATATTCTTTAGCTAATAATATTTGTTCTGCTTGATTCATAAACTACTCCTTTAAAAACATGTATTGAATGAGTTTAAAGAATAGGTGATAATAATTGAGATATGCCTTCTTTAAACTTAATCCAAGTACTACGTTGATTATATAATTCTTTAGTCAACTCATATGAGACTTTCATATCTTTAATAAATGCTTTTTTAAGTTGAAGAGAAATATCTTCGTCATAAATGAACGCATTCACTTCGAAATTTAATGAAAAACTACGATTATCCATATTTGCTGTACCTACAGTAGCAATTTCATCATCGACAATAAGTGTTTTTGAATGTAGAAATCCATTATTATATTGATAAATTTTAACACCTGCGTCTAATAAAGAAGCGGCATTTTTTAATGTAGCCCAATAAACAAAAGGATGATCGGGTTTACATGGAATCATTAAATTAACTTCAACACCACCTAAAGCGGCAATTTTTATGGCATCAATAAAAGCTTGATCAGGAATAAAATAAGGTGATTGAATATAAATAGAATGTTTTGCTGACATAATCATCTTTAAATAGCCATATTTAATTTGTTCCCAGTCTTCATCAGGACCACTTGAAGCGATTTGAACACCAATCTCGCCGCCTGAATCTACATCAGGAAAATATCTATCTTCATATCTGATATTGTCACGTGTTGATTGTGAATTCCAATCTAAGATGAATCTTAATTCTAATGCATTAACAGAGTCACCTTCAAGTCTTAAATGAGTATCTCTCCAATAACCAAATTTTTTATCTTTACCAAGGTATTCATCACCAACATTAAACCCCCCAACATAACCAATCTTGCCATCTATAATTACAATTTTTCTATGATTACGGTTATTCATTCTTAAATTGATTAAGGGCAATTTGGAAGGGAAGAAGGCTTCTGCGTGTCCACCTTTGTCTTTAAACTGTTTCAAATCTTTCTTGCGTAATGTTCTTGAGCCCATATCATCATATAACATTTTAACTTCTATACCATCTTCAAGTCTGTCTTCGAGTGCCTTTAAAATACGACGTCCAAGATCATCACTTTTGAAAATATAGTATTGAATATGTATATAATCTTTAGCATTCTGAATATCTTCAATTAATGCGTCAAATTTAGCATGACCATCTGTAAAGATTTTTATACTGTTATCAGTAGTTAAGAATGCAGCATTATTATAGAGTAACATGTGCACCATTTCTTTAAACTTAACAATTTGATGATTACCTTTAGAAAAATCATCTTTTTCAAGTGCATTTAATTGCTCATCAACTATCATAGCTAAACCTTTACGATCTTCTTTTTTTAATTTGAAAATATGTTTGCGTTGTATTTGACGCCCTAATAATAGATATAAAATAAATCCTACTATCGGTAGAAATACAAGAACTAAAAGCCACGCCCAAATGGAACCTGCACTACGACGTTCCATGAAGATAATGATAAATGCGAAAATCAAGTTTAATATAAAGGCAGTGATTAATATGATGTTAATAATTAAAGAAGAGTGTGAGAAAGATAATTGCACGATCTCTACCATATTAATTAATTGAACCTCCTAAATCGTTTAAAATTAATGTACTAACAAATATTGTACCATGCACTATAATAAATGGTATGATTAATTTTTAAAATAAAAATGTATAATTGACGTAATAAAGAGGAAATTATACGATGATATAGAAGCTATGAAAGGATGAATTAGTTGGAAAATCAAAATCATGCCCATCATTCTGAGCAAGTTAAATTAAATTTAAAATCTCGATTAAATCGAATAGAAGGACAAGTGAAAGCAATTAATCGAATGATTGATGAAGACGTCTACTGTGATGATGTATTAACTCAGATAAGAGCAACACGTTCAGCACTTAATAGTGTTGCTACTAAGTTACTAGAACATCACATGAAAAGTTGTATTATGGAAAAAATAAATCAAGGTACTGAAGAAGAAGCAATGGAAGAACTACTAGTGACATTTCAAAAACTAGTGAAAGATTAGTTAGGAGATTGTAATATGTTAAACAGTAATATTGTATTTATAGATAACATTGAAACAGAAGAACAAGCACAAATGTTAAATGAACGTTTGTTAAATATGATTGGAGTACATACGGTATCAATCGATATAGAAAGAAATAAGATTAATGTTGAATATGAAACACCTACTAATTTAAATAGTATTGAAAAAGAAATTTATGACGCTGGATTTAAAGTACTTTCATAATAAAAAGCTTTAGTGTAACTTAAATAATTTAAAATAATTTTCAAATATAGTAGTAAAGCCTGACTAATTAGGGTAGTATATCATTGAAGGTCAAAAAACGAGGTGAGATACCATGAACAAATCAGATAAGTTACAAAATGTAGTCAAATTATTATCATCTTTAGGCGTCAATATCAAAAAAACAAAATCTCGTTTCGACATTATTAATACTTTGCCTACCACAAAAACCGTTACTCAAGAACTTAAATAATATGTGATTGAAAAAAGTCTGAGACATTATTAGTTGTCTCAGACTTTTTTATGTGTTGGAGATACATTGCTGAAGTGGAACGATAAAGTCAAAATGAGTTTTGTTTCATTCTCATTCATACTATTTTCATGTTATTAACTGAATTAAAATATATTTATTATTAAGCATCTTTTGACGCTGGCTTTTGATGGTAATAAATAGAAAGTATAACACCAATACCTAGCATTAAACTCCATAATGCGCTACCACCATAACTAATAAATGGTAGTGGTATACCTGTAATAGGTAAGAGTTGAATCGTCATACCGATATTTTGCAAAATATGGAAGACGAGTAAAGAAATATAACCAATTAAAAATACCTTATTAAATGATGAAGTTGTTTTTATAGCTAAACGGATAAGATGGAAAATTAAAGCTAGGAATATAAGAAGTAATATCACTGCTCCAATAAATCCAATTTCTTCTCCAATGACAGAAAAAATAAAATCAGTATGGTTTTCTGGAATGTATACTTCTCCGTGATTATAACCTTTACCAAATAATTGACCGGATCCTATAGCTTTTAACGATTCTGTTAAATGGTAGCCATCTCCATTACTATAAGCATAAGGATTCAACCATGAATTGATTCGACCCATTTGATACATTTTGATATGTAACGTTTTCTCAATCAGAGAGGGTTTATATATAATGGCTAAAATAATACTACTTCCTAATATTGCTACAGTAATAAAGATAGGGGCAAGAATACGCCATGTAATACTACTCACTAGCATGATTCCAACAATAATGGCACATAGAACCAATGTAGTTCCTAAATCATTTTGAAGTAAAATTAATATCATAGGTACTAGAGATATGCCAATAATTTTAAAAAATAAGATTAAATCAGTACGAAAAGATTTATTAAATGTAAATCGATTATGATTAGAAACGATTTTAGCCAAGGCAAGTATCAAAATAATCTTCATAAATTCTGAAGGTTGAATACTAATTGGACCAAAAGCATACCAACTTTTAGCGCCATTAATAATAGGCGTAATAGGTGTTTCAGGAATGATTAATAAACCTAGTAGTAAGATACAAAAGAAGATATACCATATATATGTATTATTTTTTATTTTTTTGGGAGAAAAAATCATCACAATAAGTGCTAGTATTGCTCCTAAAATATAATAGATAATTTGACGAATACCAAAATTGGCACTATATTGGCCGCCACCCATAGCAGAACTGATTGTAGTCACACTAATGATGGCTAAAATCATTATTAATGCTATAAGTATCCAGTCAATTTTTCGAAGCCAATGTGTTGTAGGCTGTTGACGGGATGAAAATTTCATAAAAAACTCCTTAAATTCTATGGGATAGTATATATAGATTTTACATGACTTTATATGATTATGCTACAAAATATAGAAGATGATATAAAGTCGAAGCGGTTTAATCTAAAAAATAACCATTAACATGAGTGGACTATTCTTTAAGAAATTTATATATTTATTTATTGGTAAATGCAAAAAATACTGATACTGTGATAATATGAACTTTTAGAAAGAATAATTTAAATTACATATCGTTAATGAAACGTATAATTAACAATTTAAACTTAATACATTATAGTATTATAATTATGATGAGAGAAACAAAAGCGTAATTAAACTTCAATTTATAAATGGCTTTTGTCATTATTTTTCTCGATGGAGGATATAAAGCATGGTAAAAGAAAATATTTGTATCGTATATGGTGGTAAAAGTGCTGAGCATGATGTATCAATTTTAACGGCACAAAATGTATTAAATGCGATTAATAAAGACAAGTATCTTGTAGATATTATATATATTACAAATGATGGTCAATGGAAGAAAAAAGAAAATATTACAAAAAACATTAAAACTATTGAAGAATTACATTTAGAAGATATAAGTCCTGGAGAAATTACATTACTTTTAAAAGAAAATGGGGAAGGAAATAAATATGATGCTATTTTCCCATTATTACATGGACCAAATGGTGAAGATGGTACCATTCAAGGTTTATTTGAAGTGCTAGATTTGCCATATGTAGGAAATGGTGTATTAGCTGCATCCAGTTCGATGGATAAATTAGTAATGAAACAATTGTTTGAACATCGCGGTTTACCTCAACTACCTTATATTAGTTTTTTAAGAAGTGAATATGAAAAATATGAAGGTAATATTATTAAACTCGTTAATGATAAATTAACATACCCAGTATTTGTAAAACCTGCTAACCTTGGCTCTAGTGTGGGTATTAGTAAATGTAATAATGAAGATGAACTTAAAAAAGGGATTGAAGAAGCATTTCAATTTGATCGTAAGTTAGTGATTGAACAAGGTGTTATTGCACGTGAAGTAGAAGTTGCAGTTTTAGGTAATGACTATCCTGAAACAACATGGCCTGGAGAAGTAATTAAAGATGTTCAGTTTTATGACTATAAGTCAAAATATAAAGATGGTAAAATCAGTTTACAAATTCCAGCAGAATTAGATGAAGAGGTTCAAATGACGCTACGTAATATGGCATTAGAAGCATTTAAAGCTACAGATTGTTCTGGATTAGTACGTGCTGATTTCTTTGTGACAGAAGATAATCAAATCTACATTAATGAAACAAATGCGATGCCTGGTTTTACAGCATTTAGCATGTATCCAAATTTATGGGAAAATATGGGATTATCATACTCTGATTTAATCACTAAATTAATTGATTTAGCTAAAGAACGTTACGAAGAAAAAAAGAAAAATAAATATACTATCGATTAAGCGAGGAGCCTAAGTATGATTGAAGTTTCATTAAAACAAATTCAAAAATGGATATCTTGCGATATTGATGAAGCATATTTAGAACATCAAATTAAAGGAGTCACTATCGATTCTCGTCATGTAGAAAAAGAGATGTTATTTGTTCCATTTAAAGGTGAAAATGTAGACGGTCATCGTTTTGTAGAACAAGCACTAAAAGATGGGGCTGGTGCTTCATTTTATGAAAAAGGACAGGATATTAGCGATTCAATTCAAGGACCTATTATATGGGTTGATGATACATTAACTGCTTTACAACAATTAGCTAAAGCGTACTTAAAGCATGTTAATCCAAAAGTAATTGGAGTGACCGGTTCTAATGGTAAAACAACAACAAAAGATATGATTGAAAGTGTGTTACATACCGAATTTAGAGTCAAAAAAACACAAGGTAACTATAACAATGAAATTGGTTTACCTTTAACCATTCTTCAATTAGACAAAGACACAGAAATTTCTATTTTGGAAATGGGTATGTCAGGATTCCATGAAATTGAATTGTTATCTAAAATTGCGGAACCTGATATTGCGGTTATCACAAATATTGGTGAATCTCACATGCAAGATTTAGGTTCTAGAGAAGGTATTGCTAAAGCCAAATCTGAAATTACTATTGGTCTTAAATCTGATGGCACATTTATATATGATGGAGATGAACCACTTCTAAAGCCCCATGTTGAAAATGTGAAAAATGCAAAACTTGTTAGTGTTGGTTTAAATCATGAAAATACATTAGTATGTAAAGTTGAAAATAGTAAAAATGATGGCATAGCATTTATGATCAATAACAAGGAACATTATGAATTACCAATTTTAGGTATTCACAACATGAAAAATGCTACTATCGCTATTGCAATTGGACATGAACTTGGTTTAGATTACAACACAATTCAAAAGAATATAAGTAATGTACAACTCACAGGTATGCGTATGGAACGACATGTTACTGATAATCAAATTACGGTTATTAATGATGCTTACAATGCAAGTCCAACAAGTATGAAAGCGGCTATTGATACATTAAGTCATATGAATGGACGTAAAATCATTGTACTCGCTGATTCTTTAGAATTAGGTGAAAATAGTCAAAGTATGCATGAAGATGTAGGTGCTTATTTAGAAGATAAGGGTATTCATACGTTACTTACTTACGGTAATGATGCTAAGTTTATAAGTCGTACAGGTGGTCAGTTTGTGGAAGATGTAGCTTATTTTTCAGATAAAAATGAACTGACTCATTACTTAAAGTCTATTTTGCAACCTGATGACAAAGTGTTAATTAAAGGGTCACGTGGTAATAAACTTGAAGAAGTAGTAAATGCTTTAATTTAATTATTCATTATAATTAAGAGTTGCTTAGAAATGAAAGGTTTCAAAGCAACTTCTTTTTATTATTTTAATAGAACAAATACTCTACTTAAAAACGTTACTTGCTGTAGATATGAAAATTGCTTTATTGCTATAACTATTTTTAGGTGGTACTATATAGAAGTTGACGTAATAAGAAGACCTTATATACAAAAACGTATATTGATAAATAAAAGAATTAAAAGGAGAATTATATTGCAAAATTTTAAAGAATTAGGGATTTCGGATAAAACGGTAAAAACCCTAGAAGAAATGGGTTTTAAAGAACCAACACCGATTCAAAAAGAAAGTATCCCTTATACATTAGAAGGAAAAGATATCCTTGGACAAGCTCAGACAGGTACGGGTAAAACAGGAGCTTTTGGTATTCCTTTAATAGAAAAAGTTGTTGGAAAATCAGGTGTTCAAGCTTTAATTTTAGCACCTACAAGAGAATTAGCAATGCAAGTTGCTGAACAATTACGCGAATTCAGTCGTGGACAAAATATTCAAGTTGTTACTGTCTTTGGTGGTATGCCAATTGATAGACAAATTAAAGCGTTAAAACGTGGGCCTCAAATTGTAGTAGGAACGCCAGGACGTGTTATCGATCATTTGAATCGTCGTACATTAAAAACGAATGATATTCATACTTTAATTTTAGATGAAGCGGACGAAATGATGAACATGGGCTTCATTGATGATATGAGATTTATTATGGATAAAATCCCTGCTGAACAACGACAAACAATGCTATTTTCAGCGACAATGCCTAAAGCTATTCAGACATTAGTACAACAATTTATGAAATCACCACAAATTGTTAAAACGATGAACAATGAAATGTCTGATCCTCAAATCGACGAATACTATACAATTGTTAAAGAGTTAGAGAAATTTGATACATTTACTAATTTCTTAGATGTACATCAACCTGAGTTAGCTATTGTATTTGGTAGAACTAAACGTCGTGTAGATGAGTTAACAAGTGCATTGCTTACTAAGGGTTACAAAGCAGAAGGATTACATGGAGACATTACACAAGCCAAACGTTTAGAAGTACTTAAAAAATTCAAAAACGATCAAATTGATATATTAGTTGCCACAGACGTTGCAGCACGTGGTCTTGATATTTCAGGTGTAAGTCACGTATATAACTTTGATATACCTCAAGATACTGAAAGTTATACACATAGAATTGGACGTACAGGTCGTGCAGGTAAAGAAGGTATTGCTGTTACGTTTGTTAACCCAATTGAGATGGATTACATTCGTCAAATTGAAGAAGTCAATGACAGAAGAATGAAAGCTTTAAGACCACCTCATCGTAAAGAAGTGCTTAAAGCACGTGAAGAAGATATTAAAGACAAAGTTAAAAACTGGATGTCACGTGAGAGTGAAGATCGTTTAAAACGTATTTCTAGTGAATTATTAGAAGAATATGATAGCACTGAATTAGTAGCTTCATTATTACAAGAACTTGTTGAAGCAAACGATGAAGTTGAAGTTCAATTAACTTTCGAAAAGCCACTTGCAAGAAAGAGTCGTAATAATAAAGGTAATCAATCAAGACGTGGTGGTAAACGAAACAATAAATTTAACAACAAAAATAAACGATCAAAAGGTAACTTCAATAAGAAAAAAGGTAAAAAACAAGATCGTCGAGATAGACAAGATAAAAGAAAAACATCTATCAAAGGTCGTACGTTTGCTGATTTACAAAAATAGTTGTTATAGATAAGATTAAATTTGCTTGATTGAGCTTGAGACATATGTCTCAAGCTCTTTTTGATTATAAGTTTTACCTATTAAATTTATAAATGATTGTACTAATAATGTTTTAAAGAAAAAGAGGATAGTTGATCGTATTTAAATAGATAGTATTCAGTTTTGTTTTTTCATTAACATCTATCATATTATTTTAAAAAAATAGTATGATATAATATAAAAAAATTGTTAAGGAGTTTATTGTGCAATTACATCACTCTTTTCATAAAAGTCCTAAATCCGCATTTTTATATCATTGGTTGGTAAGTGGAGTCACATTACTAATAGAGCTCATTATTTTAGGTGGTGGGTTGTATTGTTGGAAAGCATTTCACTGGCCCCATTTTATTTTTTATATTCTACTTGTATTAACTATTTGTTCTTTTATTCGTTTTATTCTACAACCCATCAATAGATACTCTTATAGATTTTATAATATAGAAAATAATAACATAGAAATTTTAAATACTTTTATTTTTAAAAGCTATAAAACAACAAAAATTGAAAGGTTACAACTTTTAAAGGTTAAAACAAATCCGTTATTGAAAAAGTTTAATCTTAAGAGAGTCATTGTTGTGACTGCAGGTCATGAACTCACAACACCTTTTGTTTCTAATAAAGAAGCAGAACGATTAATATTACATATCTTATCACAAATGCGAGGTAGTAATGATGATATTTAAACCTCAAAAATTACATCCGATTTCTTATTTCACAGGTCTAATAGATGTTATAAAGCAAAACATTTTTGTTATTATCGTGTTTATTGGATTTAATATATGGAATTTTGATTTTACAAATATTAGACATTATATTGGACCAGGTATCTTTTTAGTGATTATTCTTTTTTCTATGATTAATCAATTTCAAAAAGTACGTCTAACGCGTTATTGGATAGAAAATGATCAATTTATAGTCACATCTGGATGGTTAAATAAAAAACGCAAAGAATTAAATTTGAATCGAATTCAATCCTTAGATACCACACAAGGACTGATTAATCAATTAGTAGGTGGCGTACGATTACAAATTAAAACGCCGAGTGATGGTATTGAACTTGAAACGATTTCGAAACAACAAAGTGAATTGATTGAACGTACAATTAAAAAAAGACAACTTCAGTTAGACAGTCAAGAAATAGAGCCTGATAATAAGCCTAATAATAGCGAACAAGAATTAATATCTGAAGATAGTAGTAATAATGAAGTAATATTTAAAATGTCTAATAAACTATTGATTTTTATGGCATTGACAAGTGGCGTGATAGGTGTAGCATTCGCCACCATTTCCCCCATTATAGGTGCATTTGAAGATATTATCCCATGGGAAAAATGGACGTCTCGTCTTTTTCAATGGATACAGTCAGTTACGTTTTTAGTGACTATTATTATATTGATTGTACTTATATTTTGTTATGTTATAGGCACTCTAATTGTTGTTCTACGTTATTATAACTATACAATCACACAACATGATAATGAGTTGAAAATTACTTACGGATTACTAAATGTAAAAAATATCACAGTGCCTACCGAACGATTACAAGCAGTGGTAGAAAAACAGTCATTTATTAGAAAGTTATTTGGATATACCTCTATATACTTTATTATTACAAGTGATTTAGAAGTTAAATCTAATGAAGATGTAAGTGAAAACGGAAAAATTATGATTCTTCCATTTATTAATAAAAAAGAGGCTTATTCTATTATTAGAAAATTAATTCCTGAAATGCAATTTAACTCTATTACTGAAAATGTGCCAAAACGAGGATATCATCGCCACTTTTTTATACCTAGTATCATATTGATTCTTGGTGCAACTATAGGTGCTTACTATTGGAGTAAATGGAGTTATATTATAGCGATAATTATTATTATCTTTATGGCAATTCATGCGTATGTGTATATATCTGTTTCTGGATTATGTAATAGAAAAAATGAAATTGCACTTCGCCAAGTAAGTATCATGCATATTAATTCATATCATTTTAAAAAGGATAAAATTATTGGTATGAATGTTAATCAAAATCCATTGTTAGAAAAGAGCCATTTAGCACATTTACATTTTATTATAGCTAAGGGTGCGGTAAATGAAGATATTAAGCTAAAATATGCTTCTGAAAAACAGGTTCAATTAAATATTGAGACCTATTTAGGAGGGTCTAAGATTGAGTGAACATAGTTTTATGAACACAAGTGGTCTAAAGGTGATGAGAATCACATCATTGATAGGCCTTATAATTACTACTGCTTTTTTATTTCTACTCAATATGATAGATGTTTATTTTACTCATATATCAAAACTTTCAATTAATATCATTATTTCTATAGTAATTATTTTGATTTATATCATACTATTTATTATTGTTATTCCGCTTCTGAGATATCATTATTTCAGTTATTACTATGATGAAAACGAGATTCATATTAGAAAAGGTATCATCACTGTTGAAACAGATATAATACCGTTTTATAGAATACAAAATATAGAGGTCATAGAAGGATTCATAATGAGAAAATATAAATTAGCACATCTTCATTTATCTACTGCAGGTGGAGAATGCAATATAGAACTAATTGCAAAAAAAGAAGCGATTTATTTAAAACAAATGATTCAAAATAGAAAACACGAACTATATGAATTATAAAGGATAATTAAGTGAGGTGTGGATATGATACATGGTATTGGTATTGATTTAATTGAAATTGACCGAATAAAAGATGTGTATATTAAACAAAGTGATAAATTAATACATAGAATACTAACAGATCAAGAACAGCAAAAATTTAACTCTTTTAAAAATGATAAAAGAAAATTAGAATTTTTAGCAGGACGATTTGCAACTAAAGAAGCATTTAGTAAAGCATTAGGAACAGGGTTAGGAAAAACGGTAGCATTTAATGATATTGATTGTTATAACGATGAAAAGGGGAAACCTTGCATCGAATATCCTGGTTTTATTGTTCATGTCTCGATTACGCATACACAACATTACGCAATGAGTGAAGTAATATTAGAAAAATAAATCATATCAATTTTTTATAAGTTTAAATAAGGAGGACTTCATATGTCAGATGTTGCTTATAGACCGACATATTTAAATGTAGATCTTGATGCCATTCTATACAATTATAATATTTTTAAAACACTTCAAAGTGATAAGTTAGTGATTCCTGTAATTAAAGCGAATGGATATGGATTAGGAAGTGTAAAAATAGCAGAGATTTTAGAAAATAATGGGGCTCAATTTTTTGCAGTTGCTACTTTAGATGAAGCCATTGAATTACGCTTACATAATATAAATGCTAAATTATTAGTTTTAGGTGCGATATCACCGAAAGATATAAATAAAGCGATTCAATATGACATTACTTTAACTGTACCTTCACAGTTTTGGTTAGAACGAGCGATTCATTATATAGAAGATAACTCAGATCATGTATATCTTCATGTGAAATTAGATACAGGAATGGGAAGACTAGGGATTAAAACGCTTGAAGAGTATCAGTTAGTCATTAATCTTATTAAAGAACATCCAACTCTTATTTTTGACGGCGTCTTTACTCACTTTGCCAATGCAGATGAACCTGGTGATTCAATGAAACAGCAATATGCATTTTTTGAAGAGTTGGTAACAAAAGCAGAGCGACCAAAATATATACATGCTCAAAACTCAGCAGGCGCTTTATTAGCAAATTGTAAATTATGCAATGCGTTAAGACTTGGAATTTCACTATATGGTTATTATCCTTCTGAGTATGTTAGAAATGAAGTTGATGTTCAATTAAAACCAAGTGCTAAATTAATGACTCAAGTTGTCCAAACTAAATATTTAAATCCCGGCGACTCTGTAAGTTATGGAAGTACATTCACTGCAACTGAAAAAATGAAAATAGCGGTTTTACCAATTGGATATGCAGATGGTTTCTTAAGAGCTATGCAAGGATTCGCCGTAAATGTCAATCAATATCAATGTGAAATCATTGGAAGAGTATGCATGGATCAAATGATTATTAGTGTACCAGATGATGTGAAAGAAGGAGATGAGGTTATTTTAATAGATAACAATTTAAATTCTTCACAAGCAGTAGAGGCATTAGCTATAAAACAAAATACAATTAATTATGAAGTTTTATGTAATTTAGGACGCAGACTTCCAAGAATATATTATTTAAATAAAAAATTTGAAGTTACAAATGAATTATTAAATTAGTATAGTCACTTGTTACAAAATTTGTTATTATAAAACTAAATTAAAGTTTATAATGTCTTGTTTGTATCAATTGGAGGTTCATAGTATGTTAACTTTTAATCAGAATAGAAGCCATAGTCTTGAACAATCACTAAAAGAAGGCTATGTCCAAATGGCCGATTTAAACCTCTCCCTAGCAACTGAAGCATTTCCATTAGAATGTGAAGCTTGTGATTGTAACGAATCTTATCTTACATCTAATTATAAAAGTGAATGATTAGAAGAGGCGATGTATATTTAGCTGATTTATCACCAGTTCAAGGGTCTGAACAAGGGGGAGTAAGACCTGTAGTTATCATTCAAAATGATACTGGTAATAAATATAGTCCTACAGTAATCGTTGCTGCGATTACTGGCAGGATTAATAAAGCGAAAATACCAACACATGTAGAAATAGAAAAGAAAAAATATCGTTTAGATAAAGATTCAGTCATTCTTTTAGAACAAATACGAACATTGGATAAAAAAAGGTTGAAAGAGAAACTTACATATTTATCAGAAGATAAAATGAAAGAAGTTGACGATGCATTGGATATCAGTTTAGGTTTACACGATGTTCGTCCTCAAAAAAATTAGTATTTTATATGTATAATCCAAAAAATATGAAATAAACTTTTAAAATAAATCAATTGTACTTTTGAAAAGTTTTAATTAGACTAAATTCGGTGGAATTCAATGATACTATTGAGTAAGTTTATGACTATTTAGAGATGTCGCAGTAGTTAACTGAATTGAAAATATTTAACTCAAGTTTTCAATTTCAATTAACCTTGCGGGGGTAAGACAGCATATTCACAAAATGAATACTGTCTTGCTCCCTTTTTAAGTAGAAGAGTTATTTTAGAATAATATACATTTGGCATTAATGAATAAATTTAAAATGTTGTATTGCGTCAGACAATATTTAAACATGTTTTAATCAGCTATGAAGTAAGGAGGCAAAATTCGTGGAAGAATTTAAAAAAAACTATAAGCAACTTATAGATGAGAGTTTGGTTACTAAAAATAAAGAACAATTTTTAAAGAAGTGCGATGAATTCACTGAAGAAGTAATCAAAAAGGATATTCTACCAGAGGATGTTGTTGATTTACATAAAACGTATATTGCTTCTTTAAATTTAAAAACATCTCAAATCTTAGATACATTAGATGTATTAGAAGAAGTAGTAAAAGGCTTTGGATATAGCTATAGAGATTATCAAAATTTAGTTGATAAAATGCAATTCCACGATAAAGAAATTGACTTAGCCTCTAGACTTCAACAAACGATGTTAAAAACAGATATTCCACAGTTTGATAGTATACAAATAGGTGTTATTTCAGTAGCTGCTCAAAAAGTAAGCGGGGACTATTTTAATTTAATTGATCATAGAGATGGTACGATGAGTTTTGCTGTAGCAGATGTTATAGGGAAAGGTATTCCAGCAGCATTAGCAATGAGTATGATTAAATTTGGAATGGATTCATATGGTCATTCACAATTACCAAGTGATGGTTTAAAACGACTCAATCGTGTGGTAGAAAAAAATGTTAATCAAAATATGTTCGTCACGATGTTTTATGGACTATATGAAGAAATGAATCATTTATTATATTGTAGTTCAGCAGGTCATGAACCAGGATACATTTATAGAGCTGAAACTGAAACATTTGAAGAAATTGAAGTTCGAGGAAGAGTACTTGGTGTAAGTCAACATACGCGATATAGTCAACAAGAAATTCCAATATATTTAGATGATTTAATTATTATTTTTACTGATGGTGTAACAGAAGCTAGAAATAAAAAAGGGGAGTTTATTGCAAAAGATACTGTTCTTAATTTAATTAGAAAATATAAGCATATGCATCCCCAAGATATTGTTCAAATCTTATATGAAGCCATTTTAAAAATACAAAATACGCAAAAAAGAGATGACATGACAATTTTAATAATAAAAAGAGTGAATTAATTATTTAATTTTTTGATTATATTATAATAATAATGGGTATAGTTGCTATAGTATACATATCGAAAAAGATTAGGAGTGTAAGTAAATGAATCTTAATATAGAAACGATAACCCATGATGATTATTATGAAGTTATTGTTGGTGGAGAGTTAGACGTATATACAGTACCTGAGTTAGAAGAAGTACTTGTGCCTATGCGCCAAGAAGGAAATCATGACATTCACGTGAACTTAGCAAATGTAAGTTATATGGATTCAACGGGTTTAGGCTTATTTGTAGGAACATTAAAGGCTCTAAATCAAAATGATAAAGAATTATATATTTTAGGTGTCACAGATAGAATTAGTAGATTATTTGATATTACGGGTTTAAAAGATTTAATGCACGTTAATGAAGGAACGGAGGTAGAGTAATTTGTCACTCAAAAATGATTATATTGAAATGAAGTTACCTGCCTCAGCAGAATATGTAAGTTTAATTCGCCTTACTTTATCAGGGGTATTTACAAGAGCAGGTGCTTCATACGATGACATTGAAGATTCAAAAATTGCAGTAAGTGAAGCGGTTACTAATGCTGTCAAACATGCATATAAACATAGTGAACAAAATGGTATGATTAATATTTGTTTTGAATTATTTGATGACAAAATTAAGATTATTATTTCAGATCAAGGTGAAAGTTTTGACTACGAATCTACAAAATCAAAATTAGGGCCTTACCAAGAAAACGAAAATATCGACTTCTTACGTGAAGGTGGACTAGGTCTATTTTTGATTGAATCATTAATGGATGAAGTAAAAGTTTCAAAAGAGTCTGGTGTAACAATTAGTATGATTAAGTATATAAAAAAAGAGCAGGTGCCAAATAATGACGAAAGAGTCGAAATCAGTTAATGAGATATCACCTGAACAAATTAACCAATGGATTAAAGAACACCAAGACAATATAAATCCTCATGCGCAAGATAAATTAGTTAAACATTATCGCAAACTAATTGAATCATTAGCATATAAGTATTCAAAAGGACAATCACATCATGAAGATTTAGTTCAAGTGGGTATGGTTGGTTTAATAGGTGCTATTAACAGATTTGATATATCTTTCGATCGCAAATTTGAAGCATTCTTAGTGCCAACTGTTATTGGTGAGATTAAAAGATATTTACGAGATAAGACATGGAGCGTTCATGTTCCTAGAAGAATTAAAGAAATTGGTCCAAGAATAAAAAAAGTGGGCGATGAACTTACGAATGAACTCGGACGTTCTCCTTCAATTTTAGAAATTGCGAACCGTTTAGAAGTAAATGAAGAAGAAGTGTTAGAAGCCATGGAAATGGGTCAAAGCTATAACGCACTTAGTGTAGATCATTCAATTGAAGCAGATAAGGATGGTTCTACAGTTACATTGTTAGATATTATGGGTCAACAAGATGATAATTACGACCTTACTGAAAAACGAATGATTCTTGAACGTATTTTACCAATCTTATCTGATAGAGAAAGAGAAATTATTCAATGTACTTTCATTGAAGGATTAAGTCAAAAGGAAACTGGTGAACGTATTGGACTTAGTCAAATGCATGTATCTAGATTACAACGAACTGCAATAAGAAAATTACAACAAGCTGCTAGGCAATGAAATTGAGGAGCGACCAATGAGTTCATATTGAATTCTATGTCGCTCCTTTTATTGTTAGAAAATGTATTGTAAAAATAAAGATATGTTAAAATTAAATAGAATTTATATACAAAGAGTGGTTATAACATGGAAAAGACATTAATTAATGATATTGTAAAAAAATATCAATTTTTAGAAAAACAAGTCATAGCTGTATTAAATCTATTAGAGGAAAATAACACAGTACCTTTTATTGCAAGATATCGAAAAGAAGCAACTGGTGGTTTAGATGAAGTTCAAATTAAACAAATATCTGATGAATATCAATATGTAGCGCATCTTCAAAAACGTAAAGAAGAAGTTATACATAATATTGAACAACAAGGTTTACTTACTAATGAATTAAAGCAAGACATTCTTCAGCAAACAAAATTACAACGTGTAGAAGATTTATATCGTCCTTTTAAACAAAAAAAGAAAACTAGAGCAACTGAAGCAAAACGAAAAGGATTAGCACCATTAGCTCACTTTTTAATAGAAGGACAAAGTATGAATGTACATGAAGAAGCTAGAAAATATTTAAGTGAAGAAGTTAAAACAGTTGATGAGGCAATTCAAGGTGCTCAAGATATTATTGCTGAACGTATTTCGGATAATCCTAAGTATCGACAACGTTTACTTAAAGACGTTTATTATCAAGGAAAGATTGTGACAACAAAGAAAAAACAAGCAAATGATGAAAAAGAGATATTTAGTATGTATTATGATTATTCTGAGCCTATAAAAAGAATAGCTAATCACCGAATTTTAGCAATGAATCGTGGAGAAAAAGAAAAAGTATTGTCAATTAAAATTGAATTTGATACTACTTCAATAGAAACATTTATACAATCGCAAGAAGTAAAAAAAGCTCATCAACTAGTTGAATATATTGAGTCTGCAGTTAAAGACAGTTTAAAACGTTTAATCATGCCTTCAATTGAAAGAGAAATTCGAAATGATTTAACTGAAAAAGCAGAGCATCACGCTATAGAAGTGTTTAGTGAAAATTTAAAACATTTATTATTACAGCCTCCTATGAAAGGTAAACAAATTTTAGGTATCGATCCAGCATTTAGAACTGGATGCAAATTAGCTGTTATCAATCCTTTTGGAACATTTATTGCTAAAAGTGTTATATATCCTCATCCTCCAAAATCTAAAATAGAATTGGCAGAAAAAGAATTAGTTAGAATGATAACTGAAAATAATGTTGAATTAATTGCAATTGGTAATGGTACAGCAAGTCGTGAAACAGAACAATTTGTAGCAAATGTAATAAAAAAATATCAAATAAATGCTCAATTTATTATTGTAAATGAAGCAGGGGCTTCTGTATATTCTGCCTCTGAAATAGCAAGAAATGAATTTCCAGAGTTTCAAGTTGAAGAACGAAGTGCAGTGTCTATTGGTAGACGTGTGCAAGATCCACTTAGTGAATTAGTAAAAATTGATCCTAAATCTATTGGAGTAGGACAGTATCAACATGATGTAAACCAAAAAGAACTTGAACAAGCGCTCACATTTGTCGTAGAAACTGCAGTTAACCAAGTAGGTGTAGATGTAAATACCGCTTCAAAATCTTTACTGCAATATGTTTCGGGATTATCAAGTACCATTGCTCAAAATATAATTGATTATCGTGAAGAAAATGGATCCATAAAGCATCATTCTGAAATAAGCAAAGTAAAACGTTTAGGTAGTAAAACGTTTGAACAAAGTATCGGATTTTTAAGAATTGTTAATGGTAAAGAACCATTAGATAATACATCTATTCATCCAGAAAGTTATCAAGCAACATATCAGTTTTTAGAAAGTTTACAGCTATCAATTGATGATTTAGGTTCAGATAAACTTAAACAAACACTTAGTGATATTAATATTGAAGAAAAATCAAATGAAATTGGAATAGGCAAACCAACACTAGAAGATATTGTAAAATCTCTTAAAACGCCAAATCGTGATCCTCGTGATAGCTACGAAACTCCACAGTTAAAATCTGATATATTATCAATCGAAGACTTGTCTAAAGGTATGAAGTTAAGTGGAACAGTTAGAAATGTAGTAGATTTTGGAGCATTTGTAGATATAGGTGTTAAACAAGATGGTTTAGTTCACATTTCAAAATTATCAAAGAAATATGTTAAAAATCCTATGGATATTATTAGTGTAGGAGATATAGTTGATGTTTGGATTTTAAATATTGATAAAAATAAAGAAAAAGTATCATTGACTATGATTAATCCTAATGAATAATAAAATGCTTCAAAAGTTAGTGGAAACAACTTCGCTTGATCATTTTAACCAACCTTTTAAACATAAAGCTTATTTTAATTCTCGATTACGAACAACAGGCGGACGATATGTATTATCTACACATCATATTGAGATTAATCCGAAGCAATTTTCTTGTTTTGGAAAAGATGCTTTAATAAATATCATAAAGCATGAACTATGTCATTATCATTTACATTTATCCGGAAAAGGTTATCAACACAAGGACCATGACTTTAAAATGTTAAGCAATAAAGTTCAAGCTCCAAGATTTTGTCAGCCGATTCAAAGCTATGAAGAAAGAGCAAATTATATATATCAATGTTGTAAATGTAAGACTACGTATCTAAGGATTAGAAAAGTTAATATTGATAAAATGAGATGTGGTAAATGTGGAAGTAAATTGAAATTAAAGATGTATTTATAAATAAATTTAAATATGAACAAATAAGATATTACTAATATAACAATGTCCTTTAAAAACCTACAATATTGTAGGTTTTTAAATTTTTTAATAAAAACTATTGACTTATGTTAAAAAAGTATGTATTATAGATATCGTTGTATTAATGAATGAGGTAAATATTAAAAAATAGTAAATTTATTTAAAATAATATTAAAAACTTATTGACTTTTTATTACAAATCATTTACAATAAATAATGTTCTCGATAATTAATAAATTATTGCGTTTTGCCAGCGGTCGTGGCGGAATGGCAGACGCGCTAGGTTGAGGGCCTAGTGGGAGAAATCCCGTGGAGGTTCAAGTCCTCTCGGCCGCACCAAATCAATTTCAATTATTATATACTGCGGGTGTAGTTTAATGGCAAAACCTCAGCCTTCCAAGCTGATGTTGTGGGTTCGATTCCCATCACCCGCTCCATTACAAATTTCAAATGAACATTGAAAACTGAATGACAATATGTCAACGTTAATTCCAATAAAGTAACTTAAATGTTACAAACACTATTTAGTATTATGAGCTAATCAAACATCATAAATTTTTATGGAGAGTTTGATCCTGGCTCAGGATGAACGCTGGCGGCGTGCCTAATACATGCAAGTCGAGCGAA
>NZ_SODE01000006.1:0-104542 GCF_004365845.1 Staphylococcus sp. AtDRG32 | reverse complement strand
TTCGCTCGACTTGCATGTATTAGGCACGCCGCCAGCGTTCATCCTGAGCCAGGATCAAACTCTCCATAAAAATTTATGATGTTTGATTAGCTCATAATACTAAATAGTGTTTGTAACAATTAAGTTACTTTATTGGAATTAACGTTGACATATTGTCATTCAGTTTTCAATGTTCATTTTTAACAATTACATTTATTTATTATATCAAATACTAATTATTCTTGTCAAGAACTTTTTTAATTTTTCTTTTCTTGAAGTTAATTAATATTTCAACAAATATTATCTTATAATAAATTGTTTTTATAATCAATGGTCAAAATTACACTTTTTTAACATTGTTTTAAACTAATTTACTTTGCGTTTTCAAACAATATCTTTTGTTTTTGACGACTTTTATATAATAGCAAGATTATTATTGAACGTCAATGGATTTTATAATATAAAATCGTTTAATATTTCACATCAAATGTATTCATTATCTTTAATGAGTATTTTTTTATTTAATATTTATCTTTTAAATTCTTTAATTAATTATAAACAAAAAAAGCAATGACATTAAAGTCATTGCCTAACTTTATTCTTTGTTTTTACATTCTTCACACAATCCATAAATTTCCATTCGATGATGTGTTACGTCAAAGTTTGTAACGTGTTGAGCTAATTGTTCAATTTCATCCAATTGAGGATAGTGGAAATCTACTATTTTACCGCATCGTTCACAAATAACATGATAATGATTATGAGTATTAAAGTCGAACCTACTTGATGCATCTCCATAAGTCAATTCTTTTACAATACCTATCTTCTTAAATACTCTTAAATTATTGTAAATTGTCGCAACACTTATATTAGGAAAATCAGGTGAAAGTGCTTGATAAATTTCATCCGCTGTAGGATGTGTATGTGAGCTAATTAAAAATCTAACAATAGCTTGTCTTTGAGGCGTGATACGAACGCCTGACTTTCTTAATGCTATTATAGCTTGTTCAAGCTCATGTTCAATTGATTCTATTTCTGCACTCATCATTTTCACCATCTTTCTACTTTATAATTATTATTATCTTATTAATAATATAACTACTTTCATACGGCATTGTCAATTATTCCATAAGTTTTATATTAATAGCCATCTTTTAAGTCTACTACGTTCTCACTTATTTCTTCTTTATTGAGAAAACGAGTTAGATTTCTTTCAAATATTTTCGTTGCTTCCTTTTTATTTTCTTTATCATTACCAGTTATATGTGCAGTAATTGTCACGTTATCTAAATCATAAAGTGGATGTTCTGATTCTAGTGGTTCATTTTCGAATACATCCAAGTAAGCATGACGTATTAATTTTTCTTTAAGTATTTCAATTAAATCGTGTTCTTCTACTATAGTTCCTCTTCCTACATTAATAAATAAAGTATCTTCCTTCATTAATTGGAAATGATGTTTGTTTAATAAATGATATGTTTCTTTGGTTTCTGGTAACGTATTAATTATTATATCCGCTTCTCCTAATAACTTGTCTAATTCATTTATCTCATATGTTTGATTAAATCCTTCTTTTTGTTTTCCTGTTTTACTTGCACCTATTATTTTCAATTCGAAAGGTGTCAATAACTTTACAGTATCTTGAGCAATAGCTCCAGTACCTAAAAATAAAATTGTTTCATTCTTTAAACGTTTACCTGTCAAAGTACTATCATAAATATGCTTTTGTTGATTAATAAATGATGTTTCCATTTTTTTATGATCATTTAATATAAAAGTTAGTATATATTCTGAAAGTTGCTTTGATTGTATTCCTCTAGTATTGGTTAAAATTATTCCTTTATTCTTAATGTACTCTAATGGTAGATTGTTTACGCCTGTTGCATACCATGCAATCCACTTTAAATTCGGACAAGACTTTATAAATCTTTCATTAATCTCCCCGTCATATCCTATCAATACCTCGAGTTCTTTTTTGTCATTATCTGGAATATTATCTGCTTTATCATAAAACGAAAATGAAATATCAGGATACTTTTCTATTAATTCATTTTCTATATTACCTAAACGTTTCAAGCTTACGATTTTCATTTATCTCACTCCAGTATTTGTTTTAATTCATCTATTTGTGTTTTAACTTTTACTTTTTCAATGATATTTGTAATATATCCCGCTTCATCTATTACAAACGTTGTTCTCACTATTCCCATATTTTCTTTTCCAAAACTTTTCTTCAAACGATATATTCCTACTGCATTCGATAACTTAAATTCATCATCAACTAATAAATCAAAATTCAAATGATGCTTCTTAATAAAGTTTTCGTGTTTTTTTCTAGAATCCCCGCTAATACCATAAACTTTAACTTTCATATCATTAAAGTATTGTATATTATCTCTAAAGTCACATGCTTCTGTTGTACACGTTGGTGTGTTATCTCGTGGGTAGAAATATAATATTGTTTTTTCTCCCATAATGTTTTCATTAGTAATTAATTCTCCATTTTGATTCTCTAATTCAAATTTTGGAAAAAGATCTCCTATTTTTAACATCGTATCACTCATTTCTTCATATTATAATTATTATGTTACGATAGTAACGAATATTATTAAATAAGAAAGGTTGATACTCTATGAATTTCACTGAAAGTGAACGTCTCCAAAAGTTATCAAATGAATATATTTTAGGTGGAGTTAATTCTCCTTCACGCTCTTATAAAGCTGTTGGCGGAGGTGCTCCCGTAGTTAT
Organism: Staphylococcus sp. AtDRG32; assembly: GCF_004365845.1. Taxonomy (NCBI): domain Bacteria; kingdom Bacillati; phylum Bacillota; class Bacilli; order Caryophanales; family Staphylococcaceae; genus Staphylococcus; species Staphylococcus sp. AtDRG32. The sequence continues at coordinate 101,815 of NZ_SODE01000006.1, read as the reverse complement.
GCGTGAAGGTCATGGCGCTTATCTTTACGATGTCGATGGAAATAAGTACATTGATTATTTACAAGCATATGGTCCCATAATTACTGGCCATGCTCATCCTCATATTACTGAGGCTATCCAAGATCAAGCGGCTAAAGGGGTTTTATATGGTACACCTACTGAACTTGAAATTGATTTTAGTAAAAAATTACGAGCAGCTATTCCTTCATTAGAAAAAATTCGTTTTGTTAATTCTGGAACAGAAGCAGTAATGACTACAATTCGAGTTGCTAGAGCTTATACTAAAAGAAATAAAATCATTAAATTTGCGGGTTCTTATCATGGCCATTCTGATTTAGTATTAGTTGCTGCAGGAAGCGGACCTTCTCAATTAGGTTCTCCGGATTCAGCTGGTGTACCTGAAAGTGTCGCTAGAGAAGTCATTACTGTACCTTTCAATGACATTGAATCTTATAAAGAAGCCATGTCACATTGGGGAGATGAAGTAGCGGCTGTATTAGTAGAACCTATTGTAGGTAATTTTGGTATGGTAAAACCTCAACCAGGCTTTTTAGAAGAAGTTAACAACATCACTCATGAGCATGGAGCTTTAGTGATTTACGATGAAGTCATCACTGCTTTCCGCTTCCATTATGGCGCTGCACAAGATTTATTAAATGTTTATCCAGATTTAACAGCATTTGGTAAAATTGTTGGTGGTGGATTACCAATCGGTGGCTACGGCGGCCGTCAAGATATCATGGAACATGTCGCTCCATTAGGCCCAGCATACCAAGCAGGAACAATGGCAGGTAACCCACTTTCAATGAGGGCAGGTATTGCATTACTTGAAGTTTTAGAGCAAGATGGTGTATATGAAAAATTAGATGCTTTAGGTAAACGTTTAGAAGATGGTTTAAATAAACTTATTGAAAAACATCATATTACTGCGACAATTAATCGTATTTATGGATCTCTAACACTCTATTTTACAGATGAAAAAGTAACACATTACGAACAAGTAGAAAATTCTGATAGTGAAGCATTTGCAAAATTCTTTAAACTTATGCTTAACCAAGGTATTAATTTAGCACCTTCTAAATTTGAAGCATGGTTCTTAACTACGGAACACACTGAAGAAGATATTGATCAAACATTAGAAGCGGCTGACTATGCCTTCAGTCAAATGAAATAATATTTAAAATTTAACGAACCTAAGAATGTCATATCGTAAATATACATTCTTGGGTTTTTATATATGCGTATACTTGTATAGTTTTATTTGTTGAGTGTATACTAATTTAAAAATACATTAAACTATAAACTTGTTATTTAAAGGAGCGTTGTATTTGAAATTAGGCGCACGTATACTTAAAACTGGAATTGCTATCATTCTCGCCCTTTTTATCGCTTCTTTTTTACCTGATAATGTTGGTTTGAAATCTGTAGCAGGAATAAGTGCTATTTTTGCAATGCAACCTAATATATATCGTTCAATGAAAACGATATCTGAACAAGCTACAGGTAATTTAATCGGTGCTATATTAGCAGTGATTATGGTAACCATTTTTGGTAAAAACATTGTGATTATGGGTATCACAGTCATTTTATTAATCGCCATTTTATACAAATTAAACTTGGCGCATGTAGCAACATTAGCAGGTGTCACTGCGTTAATCATTATGGGGCAACATACAGGATCGTTTTATCTTGTAGCTACATTTAGATTTATTTTAGTAATGATTGGAGTTTTAAGTGCTTCACTTGTAAACCTAGTATTCTTACCTCCAAAATTCGAAACTAAAATTTATCATAATGCGGTTAATATTTCTTCCGACATATTTATATGGTTTAAACTTGTGATTAATGATACTTCTGAATATCATCAGATAAAAGAAGATGGTGAACAGTTAGAATCTCGCATTATAAAATTAGAACAAATCTATGATTATTATCACGAAGAACGTACGTTTACAAGAAAAGCTGCTTTCCAACAAAATCGTAAAAAGATATTATTTAAAGAGGTCGTTGGAACAACTCGACAAGCTTACGAAGTATTAAACCGTATGGCTAGATATCAAAATGATTTGCATAATACAAATCATCATTTATTATTTCAAATTAAATTAGAGTTAGATTCGTTAACAGCGTATCACGAACAAATTTTAAAAAGTTTATCAAAAAAGGCGCGTTATAATGTAGATGATTTTGATAATCAGATTTTAAATCCTCAAAAGAAAAATCTTATGGATGCTTTTCAATATCAATTAATTCAAAATCCATATCAAGTAGAATATTCATATTCGAATATCATGCAAATTATCGCAGCTATTGAAGAATATCGATATCATTTAGAGCATTTAGATAGACTAAGATTAAGTTTCTTTACGTATCATCGTAATGACACAGATATTGAAATTCAAGATGAAGATTTTGATTTATAAAAATTAAATATCAATACTAAAAAAGACAAACTTAACTATCAAAGTTAAGTTTGTCTTTTTTAGTAGTCATTATTTAGTTATAAATCTTGAATGCTATATAGATGTTCGTATTCACCTTTTTTAGCAATCAGTTCTTTATGTGTACCAGTTTCAACGATTTGACCATGCTGCATAACAATAATTTTATCTGCATGTGTGATTGTTGATAATCTATGAGCTACAATAAGTGTAGTTCTATCTTTACTTAAAACATCTAATGCATCTTGAATAATTGCTTCACTTTCTAAATCAAGTGCGCTTGTCGCTTCATCTAAAATTAATATAGGTGGATTATTTAAGAAAATACGCGCAATAGATAAACGTTGCTTTTGACCACCAGATAATTTTACGCCACGTTCTCCAACTTCAGTATCATAGCCATTCGGTAAATTCATGATAAAGTCGTGCGCATTTGCCATTTTAGCTGCTTCGATTATTTCTTCTTCAGTAGCATCAGGACGTCCTAATAAAATATTCTCTCTTACTGTATCAGAAAATAAAATATTGTCTTGTTGAACAAGTCCAATTTGATTTCTCAAGCTTCCTGTTAAATAATCTTTAATATTACGACTATCGATCAAAATTTCACCTTCACTTACATCATAGAAACGTGGAATAAGATTAATAAGCGTAGATTTACCTCCCCCGCTCATACCAACGAATGCTACTGTTTCACCTTTATTTATATTTAAATTTATATTTTTTAAAACTAAAGATTCATCTTCATTATATTTAAAGCTTACATTTTTTAATTCAATATGTCCTTCTTTTATTTCAATAGGTTGTGCACCTTTTTTATTTTTAATGTCATAGTCTTCATCTATTAATTGAAAAATACGATCCATAGAGGCGAAACTTTGCGTTAAAGTTGTGAATGAAGAAACTAAACGTCTTAATGGTCCGAATAATTGTTCTAAATATCCTACAAAAGCTGCTAAGGTACCTACTGTAATTGAACCAGTAATTGCTAAATATGACCCTACTCCAATAACAATGATAGGACCTAAATCTGTGACTGTATTAATAGCTGCAAATGAATAGGCATTCCATGAAGTATGTTGAAACGCTCTACTTAAAAAGTTTTTATTTTTTTTATCAAAGTTTTTCGCTTCATTATCTTCAATTGCAAAGCTTTTTATTACAGACATACCTTGAACACGTTCATGTAAAAATCCTTGTACTTCCGCTAATGCTTGTGAACGTTTACGTGTTAATTTTCTTAAACGTCCAAAGAAAAAATATACTGTAAAGACATAAAAAGGAAAAATAATAATTGCTGCAAGTGTTAATTTAATATCTAAGAAGAACATAATAGAAAGCGCAATAATAATCGTTACACAGTCTAACCAAATATTCATTAACCCAGTTAAAATAAAGTCTTTCGTTTGTTCTACGTCATTAATTACTCTCGATATAACTTGTCCCACTTGATTATTTGCATAAAATCGGGCACTTAAGGCTTGTAAATGGTCATACAATTGCTTACGAATATCATATAAAATTTTATTACTCGTCCATTGTGCTAAATATTGTCGAAGGTATTCAATTGGCGGGCGCACAATTAAAAATATAAATAGAGTAATACCTATCGCTATAGCAAGATGATGGAATTTTTCATTGGTGGTTAATGTACCATTATTAATTACACCATCAATCGCATATTTAATTAATAATGGGATTAACATTGGAATACCAAATTTTATAATCCCAATAATAATCGTTGCGAAAATACGATATTTATATGGTTTGACAAATTCTAAATATCGTCGAATCACACTGACTCCTCCTTAATTTTATTATCAAAAATTAATAGAGGTTGAACCCTCTATTCATAAACTCATTTATTTAAGAATAGGCAAGTAGTTTCAACCTCTTATTTATTACTCAAGTACTATAAACTAATTAATTACTATTTGCCTCAATTATGCTTAGTAATTACGAATTTTTTTATATCTTTGTTTCCATACTTTTATAAAGTCAGGAGCAAAAGGACCTTTTTTTTGTTCTATCCATTGTTGTAAAATGTCTACATTTCTTCTTAGTATTACGTCTATTTCATGAGGATAATTCATTTGTTTCATATGTTGTTCATATTCATCCTCATCTAACAAATGATATTTACCATTTGGATAAACTTTAATATCTAAATCATAATCAATATATTTTAAAGCTTCTTCATCACATACAAAAGGCGAAGATAAATTACAATAATAGTAAATACCATCTTCTCTAAACATGCAAATTACATTAAACCAATACTCAGCATGAAAGTACACGATTGCAGGCTCTCTAGTAATCCATGTACGTCCATCACTTTCAGTTACTAAGGTATGATCATTTCCACCAATGATGACGTGATCTGTTCCTTTTAAAATCGTTGTTTCAGACCATACTCTATGAATATTTCCATCATGTTTATAGCTTTGGATTTTTATATTTTCGCCTTCTTTAGGTATGGATTCTTTGACCATACTCCACACCACCTTTTAAAGTTTTTACAATTCGAATTATACCATATTTTTTTAAACTTCTTTAAAGAGATATAGAGAGATATTATATTTTTCTATTTACCAACAATAAACTCATAAATTTTACTCATTGATACTGGGAAAGAATAATCATCTCGATTTTCTAAATCAAACCATTCCATAAAGTCTGGTAATTGTGCTGAGTCAATATTTATATCTTCAATCACACTATAAACATTTAAATTCCAAGTTTTATGTGTAAACTGATGCTTTAATTGAAATATTATGTTCTCAGATAAAGTTAATGAATGGTTTAACTTATTTTCTAGTTTTTGAATCCCATTCGGACTTTCAAACATTGGAAATTGCCACATACCATTAAGTAGCTTTTCTTGACGTTTTTCAATCAGATATTGACCTTTCTGATTTCTGACTAAAAAAACCTCCTGATTAATTATTTTCTTAGCTGGTTTTTTAGTTTTGATAGGTAAATCTAACGTAGTTCCTTTTCGAAACGCTTCACAATTTTCCTGTACTGGACAAAATAGGCATAACGGATTCTTAGGTGTACATATTGTTGCACCTAATTCCATCATTGATTGATTAAATGTACCCGCTTCTTCTTGTACAAAAGGTTCAAGCTCTTTTTCAAATGATTTTCTAGTAGATTGTAATTTGATATCACGATGGTCATTATTAAGTCGAGTCCATACTCTAAAGACATTTCCATCTACAGTAGCTAAAGGGCGATTAAAAGCAATACTCATTACAGCTGCTTGAGTATATGGTCCTACTCCTTTTAATTCACCAAAAACTTTAGGGGATGATGGTACTTCCGCATTATAATTATGGTGTACTTCTTTAATTGCTGTATGAAAATTGCGGGCACGGCTATAATATCCAAGACCTTCCCAATACTTTAATACTTCATCTTCTTTTGCTTCACTTAACGCTTCAATTGTAGGAAATCGATGAATAAATTTATTGTAATAATCAATGACCGTTTTAACTTGTGTTTGTTGAAGCATAACTTCACTTAGCCATATATAATATGGATTAGTCGTTTCCCTCCAAGGCATTTCTCGTTGATTTTTCTCAAACCATGTCACAATATTATTTTTAAATGTCGTTTCATTTAACATTAAATTATCCTTTCTCTTACATAAAAAAATGTATAAGTTATAATACTTTCTAATATTTGATAAGTATCTTAATTTTGTTATTCTAATTTTTAGATTATAATATATATTAAATCAAGATGAAAAGAGTGAACTTTTATGGATACAGCCACTCATATTGCTATCGGCATTGGACTAACTGCTTTAGCTACACAAGACCCAGCAATGTCACATTCTATGACAGCTACTGCAACAACTTTAATTGCGGGTTCTTTAATACCTGATGGCGATACGGTTTTAAAATTAAAAAATAATGCAACTTATATTTCACATCATCGTGGTATTACGCATTCCATACCCTTTACGATTTTATGGCCAATATTACTTGCTTTTATAATATATGTTATCTTTCCACATGTAGATGTGACTCATATATGGATGTGGGCTCAGTTAGCGGTCTTTTTACATGTTTTTGTAGATATCTTTAATTCATATGGTACACAAGCACTTAGACCTATATCAAATAAGTGGATACAACTCGGTGTAATCAATACATTCGATCCAATTATTTTTTTAATATTATGTATAGGAATCACGCTATGGTTATTAGGCGTTCATCCATATCTAGTGTTCTTTCCAATTATTGGCGTTTTAATTATTTATTATATCGTTAGATTTAAAATGCAATCAATAATCAAATCTCAAGCGTTGAAACACATTCATGATGAACATCATCCTGTGAAAATTTTTGTTGCACCTACTATGAAATTTATGAAATGGCGTGTAGCGATTCAAACTGAAAACTATGATTATGTAGGTAGAGCTTATGGTCGTAATATAACGTTTAGCGATAAAGTAAAACGTCAACAATTTTCACCCGATACACTTTTATGGCAAATAAAAAGTAATCCTGAAATAAGAACGTTTCTAAAATTCTCTTCTATCTATCGTTGGCAAATACGTAAACTTGATGATCAAACAACTGAGATACGATTGATAGATTTACGTTATCTAAATAAAGGACATTATTCTTTTGCAGCAATTGCACATCTTACTCAAGATCAAAAAATTGACCATTCCTATATCGGATGGGTATTTACAGAAGAAAAACTTCAAAAAAAATTGTACTCTCATTAATCTATTAACTTTAACTATAATTTAAACAACCCCTAGATGACTTATTGACAGTCATTTAGGGGTTATTATTATAACATCATTAAAATATATGTTATTTATAGCGATTCACTCATATATTAAATATATTCATATTTCTTGTGGGCAACAAGTCGAGTTAAAATAAAATTGATAACTCCAATTAATACTAAAAAAGCAATAAAATAAATATGATACACAATATTGTACATATTTACAGATCCAAAAACAATTGAAGTTGATAATCCGTCAATCAAATAATATAATGGATTAATTTTTAATATTTGATCAATCATATTTGCCTTATTATTAGGTATAAAAATGATAGGTACTAAAAAGAATAACATCATTATTGCTATCACATAAAATTTAAATACTTTTTTACTTATTAAAGTCAATAAACCTAATGTTATTGATATAAAAACAATAAATATAATCGACATTAGTATGAAATAAACAAAAGATATCACCGATGTTTCAAGGTTTACTGGCTTAAAGATTGACGTAATCAATGATAAAACACAGATGATTATAGCCCCTATCAGTGCATTAAGGATGGGCGTAATAATAGGTGTGAGTTGAAATGATTTAGCAATAAGATAATCATAATTATATAATTTGAATGATTTATATATAATATAAGCAATGGTTACAAAAGTATAGAACGCAATCATTCGATATATCCATTGGGCCTTTTCAATTTCTTCGGTATTAAATAAATACATCACTCCAATTATGATACTAATGATAATTAATTGTATTAAAAATAAAATCACATCATATTTCCAAGTCTCTTTTACTTTTGCTTTAGCTAAATGTAAAAGAGATGGAAAATGTTTAAAATATAATATTAACGTATCTATCATGTTTACACCTACAATTCGATATAAATCCATTTACTATTTTTCATATCTGCAATTAAATATCCATTACTTAATTTTGAAATCCATACATTACCTTTAATATTAAATTTACGCTCTAATTTTGATTTATCTACTATAGGAAATACAAAACCAGTTAACTTATCCTCATCATTAAATAACATTTTAATAGGTTGTTGTGTAATAGGCACCACAAATCGTTGATCTTTTTCAGGAACAAGCGTCTTTTTCACTTGCTTATGTGGTTTATGTAATTGAGTATTAAAATAATCAACATACTTACTGTAGTTTGACTTCATATAAGGCGCTAAAGTACTAAATTTATGTGTTTCATATAATGCAGCAGGATTAAAATAATAAATTTTGTTCTTACCTACTTCATATGTATCATCATCGACAATTAAGCGATATTTTGAAGCACTTTCTCCAGTAATCGTCACAAAAGAATATTTTGGCATTTCAATATCTTGATGATTAGATAATGTCACTTCATCATGTAGAATAATTCCATAAGAAAGTTTATTTTCAAAAGGATCCGTGTCTTGATTTTGAACTTTCTTCTGAGATTCGTTGATAGGAATTTCAATTTTTCCTATATTATTCACTACTAGTGTGCCAAGTAACACTAAGACGATTAACGTTGAAACTAAAAGCGTCCAAAATTTAACTATAAAATCCGGAACTTTAACATGTTTGTATCGTTCGACTCTTTTAAAGTTATAACTCATTTCCGGCAATCTACTTCTACTTTTCTTCCAATCTAAATCAAAATTCTTAAGTGTTTCTTCATCTTCGATACTTAATCTATCTCTTTCATGATCATTAAATACCGGTAAAACGTCATTTAAATACCCTTCCATACGCACTTGTCCGTGAGAAATCCATGTAACATAGTTACTCACTTGAGATATTTTAGAAATATCATCGTCTACAAATATAATTGATAAGTCATTAGACACATAGTCTTTTGAAAGTTGTTTTGCCTTATTTAAAAAAGCTTCATCAAGATATTCGAGAATATGACTTAAAATAATAATTTCTGTTTTACAAACTCTTGCAACACTTAAAATCAATTGTGCATACTCAGAGTGACTAAGTTTATTCACTTGAATCGAAGATTTATCATCTAAATGCGCATATTTAATAATTTGATCGACAATATGTGAAGACGTCTTGTAATTAAATAAGCATTGTGTTTCTTCAATATAACTTTTAACAGACATATTTAATAAATGTTTGTTTTTTATATCTCCATAATAAATACTTGCTGATTGTACAACTTTCCCTCTATCAGGTGCAATATCTTGGGCCATAATTCTTCCAATCAATGTTTTGGATGAACCAGGTTCTCCTATAAGTGCAAGGGCTTCTCCTTGATAAATGTGTAAAGATATTTTATTTAATTCTATGTCTTCCGCGCCATATCCAAACGGCAGATACCACTTTCTATTCTTTTGGTTTCTATAGTATTGTGTAACATTTAATAATTTTAAAACGATTGAACTTCCCATTTGTGTTACATCCTTCTAAATTTTTAATAATGCAATGGGTAAACCCTCTTCAGGATTCGTACTATTTATTCTATAACCCCAAGCAAAAACCCCTTTTAAACGTTCAACTTTAAAGTATTGTTCACTACCATCATTTAATTTATACATTCTGCCAATGTTAATTTTAGAACGATCGACTAAATAACTCTCAGCTACAATGACTTTACTTTCATAAACATCATATTCATTCATTATGCCATTCATTTCAGCTTTACGCATTTTTTCTTTACATAATTGTATTTCATGTCTCAATTCCTGTTCAGACATTTCACTTAATCTTTTGTCACTCATCTAAAATACCACTTTCTGCTAATTTAATTTTTATTTTATCATAATTATATCCTTTTCTCATAAGTGCTTCTATTGTTTTCATTTTTAATGTATTACCGTCATGTTTACGACGTTGTTTATTATAAACTTTTTCTAAATCCTTTTGTAATAAGTCATCTAGCACTTCTTCGTCTTGAGCAAAGTCTAACTCATTAAGTACATTTTGTGCAGTTTCTATTGTATATCCTTTTTGGATTAAGCTATGCATTACTTTTTGCTTTACTTTCACAACAGGACCTTTTTTAGTTTTCATTATTTTTTTAGCAACATGAATGATAGATTCTATAGGTTGCTCTTCTTCATATCGTTTAACATATCTATCTATAATATTAGGTTCTACTCCAACTTGGTATAGTTTTTGTTTAAATACTTCAGGTCCTTTATCTGTTGTGTTGATCATTGTATTTTTTAAACTTTCAGCGTAATCTTCATGATTAATATATTGCTCTTTATAACAATATTCAATCACTTTTTGTACTGTCATTTCATTAATATCATTCTTTTTCAAATAATCACTAACTTCTTTTTCAGTTCGTTTTTTATATGATAAATATTGTATTGCCATATTAATCCCTAGACGATAGTGTTCGTATTTTTGAATTTTTTCCATTTCTGCAGCATCTATCATTTGGTTCTTTTTCAAATTGAATTTAACGAGTGTATCTATATCAATTCCCATTTCAAATGCTTCATCAAGAAAGAGATTAAATCGTTCTTTATTATTTTTTTGAACTTCTATTTTAGTAATTTTCGGCATCATTATTCTCCTCATACTAATTAAAAATTGTATTTTAATAATATATTTATTTTATAACAGAAAATCTAATATATATAGTATTTGATATTAAAAAAGAGCGAAATGGAAGTTTATTTATTCTCATTCTCACTCTTAGTTTATATTCAATTAAATTGTTATATTACTATATTAATAATTATTAAGTTGCGATAAGGCTTCTTGATATTGACTGTCAGAAATATAATTCTGTTGTCGCATTTTTTCTAAATTCACTTTAATTCGATTCTTGAAATTATTTGATACGTTATTAATATCATATACACTTGGGGCATTAACTTTACTTGCTAGCATTGCACTTTGTAATACAGTAATAATCGGATAATAACTATTATTTTGATTTGTAGTTGCACCAAAATAATAATTTGCTGCACTTTCAATATCATATTGATTATTACCATAGTAAATATTATTCAAATAAAAACTTAATATCTGATTTTTACTATATTGCTGTTCAACTTTATGCGCGACAAATAATTCTTTTAGTTTACGTGTAAATGAACGTTCATTATTGTAATAATAATTTTTTACAGTTTGTTGAGTAATGGTGCTCCCACCTTGTACATCATGTTCACCAATCGTTGAAAATAATGCACGTGTTGTCCCTTTTATATCGAATCCATGATGTTTAGAAAAACGTTCATCTTCCATAGATATAAATGCGCCCTTAACATAATTCGGCATATTGTCTGATGATACAAAATTACTCTTATTTTCAATCGTTTGTAAATCATCGACATTCGCTCTAGATGATAAAAAATACATTAATCCAGTAAACAAAGCAAATATAATAATAAATATAATAAGCATTCTTAGAAAGAGCCGTTTACTTTTCTTCTTTTTCGGTGGTGAACCCACAGGTTGATAATAGGTATTATAATGAGGCTCATTTTGATCATAAGTTGTTTTCTCTTTTGGATAGTTATCTCTTTGTCTTCTTTTCATGGGTTTGCTCCTTTACTTAAAGGTCACTCTATAATTGAGAGTTTAACAGTAAGTGTTATTTTTATCTATATATACAATCAAAAATCAGTCTCAAGGTGTATCATTGATTTTTATATCGCTGAAATTTCCAAGTTACTTTAAAGAAGATAGAGAGGAATTATTTAAATTTGGATAAGAGGATTTAAAAAACGATATTAAGTTCATCAATATATACATGCTTAAAAGTAACATTTAAAACATATTTTCTCCATTTCTAGAAAACAAGAAAAACAAATCAATCAGATGCTTATGAATTGACACGACTTGTAATGATACATTCTCAGTTTCATTGGAGTCTATCCAAAATACAGTTATATTGTAATTCAATCATCGACTATCAACACATTAAAAATGCCTGAGACAATTATATATGTCTCAGGCTCAAATATAACTTTCAAAAAGTTATTTTAAATTAATCATTTAATTTTTTAACGATTTCTCTATTGAAATCATCTAAATCATCAGGTACACGACTTGTTACAATATTATTATCAACTACTACTGATTCATCAACAACATTGGCACCTGCATTTGATAAATCTTTACGAACATTTAATACTGCAGTTAAAGTGCGACCATTTAAATCATCAGTATCAATTAGAACTTGAGGTCCGTGACAAATAGCAAATGTTGGAACATCATTTTTAGTAAAGTATTTTGCAAATGTTCCATAACGTCCTTCTGCATCTCCACGTAAATTATCTGGAGAGAAACCACCAGGAATTAATAATGCATCATAATTTTCTGGTTTAGCATCAGCAATACTTACATTTACTGTAACTTTTTCGCCATGTTTCCCAACAACTTCAGCATTCGCAGTATCTCCAATAACTTCAGTTTCAAATCCTGCTTCTTCTAATGCTTCTTTAGGACTTGTTAATTCTATATCTTCAAATTCATCAGCTAAAATAATTGCTACTTTTTTAGTCATAACCAAAATCACCTTTTCTTTCGTTTTATTATATTTAATATATAGACAAATTTAAGATGGTTTAAACATAAATATTAAATTTAGTTAAAAACTTTTTCATACTCCACAATTACTTATAAACTAACTTAACTTTTTCTTCTAATTGATCTAATAATCCAATCCATTCATCAATATCTTTTACACTTACTTCATCAGGATTAACGTGGTCAATATCTTCTAAAAATTTAGACAATCTTGTTTTAATTTGTTCAATAGTTTGTTTTTCATCCATCGGAATTTAACTCCTTATATATAATATTTTTAGCTTTTATTCATAACTATCCTAACAAAATTTGACAAAAAGAGATATAATTCTAATAATATTTATTGTAATTTTATAAAGAAGAATGTTTTAAAAGTTTAGGAGTTTTTATAATGACAACATCAAAAATTAAACAAGCAATCTCAATTTATAATGATCCGTGGGAAGCTTATAATGATATTAAACAATTCGATCAACTCACTTTGAGTAATGTAGAATTTACCACAACAAATTTATGTAATATGAGATGTAGTCACTGTGCAGTTGGTTATACATTACAAACAAAAGATCCTGATCCATTACCTATGAATCTTATTTATCAACGTTTAGATGAAATTCCCAATTTACGTACTATGTCGATTACAGGTGGAGAACCTATGTTTTCAAAGAAATCTATAAATAATGTTGTTAAACCATTATTGAAATATGCGCATCAAAGAGGCATATATGTGCAAATGAATTCTAATTTAACGTTACCTCAAGATCGATATCTAGAAATTGCTGAATATATTGATGTCATGCACATTTCTCATAATTGGGGTACCATCCAAGAATTTGCAGAGGTGGGCTTTGGCGCAATGAAAAAACAACCTCCTTTAAAAGCAAAGTTAAAATTATATGAACAAATGCTAGATAATGCTAGTACATTATCTGACCAAGGGATGTTTGTTTCAGCAGAAACAATGTTAAATCAAAATACCCTACCACATTTAGAAAACATACATAAAGAAATTGTTAATGATATGAAGTGTAGTCGTCATGAAGTTCATCCTATGTATCCAGCAGATTTTGCAAGTCAACTCAATGTATTATCATTAAAAGACATGAAGCAAGCTATTCATCATTTATTAGACATTCGTGATAAAAATACTTGGATGTTATTTGGTACTCTCCCAATCTATCCTTGCATAAACGATGAAAATGACCAAGTTTTACTTGAACGATTAAGAAATGAAAAAAATGTTACTGTTCGAAATGACCCAGATGGCCGTAGTCGCTTAAATGTAAATGTATTTAGTGGGGACGTTATTGTAACAGATTTTGGTGATGAAAACGGAACAATTTCTAATATTAAAAATGATAAGCTCACAGATGTATTTGATGCTTGGTTATCAACAGATTTAGCAAAATCTTTAAATTGTCATTGTGAAGCTTTCCAATGTTTAGGACCAAATGTATTAGTTAAAAATATGTATTATCCAAATACAAACTTTAGAGAAAATGAAATCGCAATGCACACTGAACATAGTTTTCAATAAAATTAAAAGAAACTGGGACATAATTCCTAGCAAAATAGCCAGTAAATGAGTTTATTATAAATTCATTTACTGGCTTCTTTCTTTATAATATTGCGTATTGTTGGCTCGCTTTCTTAGGGGATAGCTTCAGCCTGTAGTCTTCAGCTTATCCTATTGTCTCAAGAGTCTCGCCAAAATACTTTGTATTTATATGTAATTTTACATTGAAATATTTTTTTAAAAAAACAAGACTCTAAGGCTCTTTCGTATCATTTAATGCCAATACATATAATTTATATCATATGTATTGGCATTTATTATAAATCCTAAATATTTTCTATGTGCTGTACTTCAGATAAAAATTCAATCGTTCTTTTACTGTCTTCGCGTCGTTCTTTTCTTCGTTGAACACGTTTTGGTGCCCCTTCATAGAACCACTTTTCTATTTTTGTTTCAGGGTACACCTTAGGAATACGTGTTGGTTTTCCATTTTCATCTAGGGCAACAAATGTTAAAAAGCTCAATGCTGCTAAATGCCTTTCCTTATTTAGCACATCTTCAATAATAATTTGCACACAAATTTCCATTGAACTTGATCCTGCATAACTTACCATTGCTTCATAAGACGTAATATCCCCTGTTTTTATAGGCCTTAAAAAATCCACTGAGTCGGTAGAAGCAGTAACCACTTGTGCATTCGCATGTTTCATAGCTGTAATTGCAGCTATTTCATCAATATTAGCCATCAATGATCCACCAAACATTGTATGGTGATGGTTAGTATCTTGAGGAAATACTTGTCGTGTTTTAATACTTTTTGATTCAGACATAGATTTTTTATTAACTTGAGAATTTGACATACTTTATTTCTCCTATTCCTAATTTAAATGAGTCATTGTGCCCAATTCCCATTTTCGAAAACTAATTCTTTAGAGCCGTCTTGTAAAATACCATATATCGTTAGATCTGAACTTCCAATCATAAAATCCACATGAACATTAGAATCATTTAACCCACTTGCTATTTTTTCTTCAGTAGACATTTCTGTGCCACCTTTAATATTAAACCCGTAAGCTGAACCAATAGCAAGATGACAAGATGCATTTTCATCAAATAAAGTATTATAAAAGATAGTATTACGATTTGAAATTGGCGAATCATCTGGAACTAGAGCAACTTCTCCTAATCGCTTAGAGCCTTCATCTGTGCTAATTAAATCTTTTAAAACTTCTTCACCTTTTTCTGCTTTAACATCGATAATTTCACCATTTTTAAATGTTAAAGTGAATCCATCAATAATATTACCATTATAACTTAATGGTAATTTATTAGTTACATAGCCATCTACATGATTTCTATCTGGTGCAGTAAATACTTCTTCCGTTGGGATGTTAGCAATAAATGGTTGTTGATTTCCATTTACATAGCTTGTTGCATCTTCCCAAATATGTCCTTTTGGTAGTCCTACTGTTAAATCAGTGCCTTCAGACATATAATGTAATGCCTTATAATTTTTTTCTTGAAGTTTATTTGCATGTACACTTAGAGATTTCACATGTTGCTCCCAATTTGTTATTGGGTCATTTCCATCCACACGTACAATTTCGAATACTTCATCGATAAATTGACTGTATGCTTCTTCTTCAGGCAAATTAGGATATACACGTTTTGCCCATGCTTTAGATGGAAATGCAGCTACTACCCATGGAAATGCATTTTTTTGGCTACCTTCCATATACCCTTTGAATGCTTGTCCATAATTAAACTGAGACGCTTTTAATTTTTCTGCATCAATGCCATTTAATAAATCTGGATCACCGGAAATAAGTGCTAAATTCGCTGCTCCTCTACGAGCATAATCCATACGCTCTTCAACATCATAAGCTTTAACAGCATGATTTTCAAAATAATCAACAGCTTCATTTTCATATTTTAAGCGTTCTAAAATAGGATCTGTATATACCACTCTTACATCTGAAGCGCCTTCTTGATAGGCTACTTCGACAATTAAGCGCGTTAAATCTATAGTTTCTACAGATGTTCTGATAAATACAGGCTGATTTTGTTGAACGTTCATACCTACTTTTACTAATAATTCTGCATATTGTTTTAATTTGTCTTGATAATCTTGATTGGCCATTTAAATTCTCCTTACTCGTGACGTAAATTACCTAATTCATCAGCAATTGCTGTAATTTCACTTGGTGAAAATGAATCTTTAGACATAACAAAATCATGAATATCTTTAATATCCTTTGTATCTGTATCTTTAAATTTTTCTGGATTAATTAAAGATTGATTTACAATATTTAATTTTTTTCGAATATTTTTAATCATTTGTTCATTATTCTGTGCCATTTGTTTCACCTCTTTATTATCATATTTTATCAAAGTATAAAAATTTATTAAACTTTTATAGAAATTAGTAAAATTATGACTTTATAAATGTTAAAAATAACTATAAAATAGTTTATATATTAATGTTTGGAGGAGTACAAGATGGTAGATGTAGCTTTTGTATGTCTTGGAAATATTTGTCGTTCTACAATGGCTGAAGCAATCATGCGTCAACGATTAAAAGAACGCGGTATTTCTGATGTTATTGTACATTCTAGGGGTACTGGACGTTGGAATTTAGGTGAACCTCCTCATCAAGGTACTCAAAAAATTCTGAAACAACACCATATACCTTTTGATGGTATTGTTAGTGAATTATTTGAACCTGATGATGATTTTGATTATATTATCGCTATGGACCAAAGTAATGTGGATAATATTAAATCAATTAATCCCAATCTTAAAGGTCAATTGTTCAAATTGCTAGAATTTAGTAACATGGAAGAGACTGATGTGCCTGATCCTTATTACACAAATAATTTTGAAGGTGTATATGACATGGTACAATCATCTTGTGACAATTTAATAGATTTCATCGTTAAAGATGCTAATTTGAAAGAGGGGTAACTAAAATGGAAAACAAATTTGTTCCAGGTATTATTATTGGTGCTATCGTTGGTGGAGCTGCTACTTTAGCAGATAAATCAACACGCAATGCATTAGTACAATCATTCAAAGACATTAAAGAAGGTAATCGTTCTCGTAAACCTTCTAAAATTACTTCAATTAAAAATGAAGTATTGTATTGGAAAGATACGATCGAAGAAATTCGTCGTAATAATCCAGAATTAGAAAAATCAATTAAAGATGCTAAAGATACATTTGTAAATCGTAAAAACAATCGTCTTAGCTAATCAAATATAATTGACAGAAAATAAAGGCAAAATTCCTTTTTACTTAGGTAGTTTTGCCTTTATTTTAGAATTAATTTTTAAGGAGACGTCTATGTCAAAAAAAAATCAATCAAACTCTAAGTACCTTAACTCTATTAAGGAAAAAGAGACAGAAAATAAAGAGAAAATAAAGGTTGATCGTACATACGTAGAACCTCAGGAATTTCAATCAAAGAAGCCTAAAAAAGATAAACAAGTTTTTTTCGTTTCTAGATTGAATAAACCTGCAAAATACACTAAAAATTCTAATTTTTTATCTTATCTTATTTATCGTATTGGTAAAGATGATGCTTCAGGTTTAGCGGCTCAAATGACGTATCACTTTGTATTGGCTTTATTCCCAATGTTAATCTTTTTATTAACTTTATTACCATTATTCCAAATTGATCCTCAGCAAATTAAAGACTTAGTTAGTCAAAATGCTCCTGCCGAGACTGCTGACGTTGTTACTAAAATTTTTAAAGATATTACAAGTAACTCTAGTGGTAGCTTATTATCAGTTGGTTTGATTTTAGCTATTTGGTCAGCATCAAATGGTATGACAGCAATTATGAATTCATTCAATGTTGCTTATGATGTTGAAGATGCTCGTAATCCTATTGTTCTTAAATTATTAAGCATTTTGTTTACAATTGTTATGGCTATTGTATTAGCTATAGCTCTAACATTACCTACATTTGGTAATTTTATTAAAGATCATCTATTTGGTCCGTTAGGTTTAGATCAACAAGTCGCTTGGATATTTGATTTAGTGCGTATATTGTTACCACTTATTGTTATTATTATTTTATTCTTAACATTATATTCAGTAGCACCTAACGTTAAAACTAAGTTTAAATCTGTATATCCTGGCGCAATCTTTACTTCTATTGTATGGTTATTAGGATCATTTGCATTTGGTTGGTATTTATCTAACTTTGGCAACTATTCTAAAACATATGGTAGTCTTGCTGGAATCATCATTTTATTACTATGGATTTATATTACATGTTTTATTATTATTATTGGTGCTGAAATTAATGCAGTTATCCACCAAAGACATGTTATTAAAGGTTCTACACCTGAAGAAGCTGCCTTAAAACATGATGATAATAATGAAAATCACTACAATGAAAATACAAAATATGAATACGATTCTACAGCATCATCTAAATATGAAAAAAATTATGATGTGGATCCTACACCAAATGATAAACATAGTGAACAAGAATCTTTTGCTGATAAAATTAAAGATAAATTTGATAAAGATAATAATAAATAGCTATAGAAAAGAAAATATCTAACGAAAAAACTCCTTATGAGATAGTCATTTTTAGACCTCTTTATAAGGAGCTTTTTTATTATTGAATTAAATTATGTTGGAATGCATAAATAACCGCTTGTGTTCTATCTTGTACCTCTAGTTTACTTAAAATATTACTCACATGTGTTTTTACTGTTTTAATTGTAATATGTGAAGCACTGGCAATTTCTTGATTAGAATAGCCTTTAGCAATTAATAACAATATTTCCATTTCACGTTCAGTGAGCATTTCATATAATTCTGCTTTCTTCTTCATTCTATTTCTCATTTTTACTAAAACTTCTGGCTCAAATACAGATTCTCCACGATATGTTTTTCTAACTGCTTCTGCAATATCACTTGCACTTGTCGTTTTTAATATATAACTATCAACCCCTGCATCAAGTGCCCTATATACTTCTTTATCTTCTATAAAACTTGTTAACATGACTACTTTGATGTGAGGCAAATCTTTTTTTATTTGTGTCGTCGCTTCTACACCGTCCATATCATTCATTAACAAATCCATTAAAATTAAATCAGGATTTAACGTATGTGCTTTTTCAATTGCCTCTTTTCCTGATGATCCTTCCCCTACTACTTCAATATCAGATTGAGTAGATAAATAACTTGAAATACCAATTCTAACCATTTCATGATCATCTACAAATAATACTTTAATCGTCATATTAACCCTCCTCTTTCGTTAAAGGTGCTTTTACCTCTATTCTAGTTCCTGAATCTGGTAAAGATACGATATGAAACGTTGCACCTATTTCTAATGCACGTTCTCTCATATTTTTCAATCCATAACTTTGTTCTACTTTTTCATCTACGTTAAAACCTTTACCATTATCCTGAATTCTTAATAATAAATAATCTTGATGATTAAATAATTCTACTGTCACTTTAGTTCCATTAGAATGTCTTAATGTATTTGAAATTGCCTCTTGTGTAATTCGAAATAGATGATCTTCAATTCCTTTAGGAACTTTAAAATCTTGTATATCATAAATGACTTTCATAGGTACTTTCTTTTGTAAATCAATGACTAAATCTTTAATACCTTCCCCTAATGATTTATCTTTGAGTCCTAAAGGTCGCAAATGTAGTAACAGCGCTCGCATCTCTAATTGAGATTCTTGTATCATTTTCTCAAGTACTGGAATTTGTTGATTAAGAGGTGGTGCTAGTTCTGTTTCTTTTATCGCTGATAGCATCATACTTGCTGCGAAAAGTTGTTGACTTACTGAATCGTGTAGTTCCCTTGCTAAACGCTGACGCTCATCTTCTATGATTTTTTTAACTTTAATGTCATTCATATTGTAGTTTTCATTTGTTAAATTTTGAGTTTTAATTCTTAATCTTTGTAATTCTTGATTTAAAGGCACTAACATTTGATAAATATCAATTGTCTCATTATATAGTTCTATATTTTTATCATTAATCCCTACCGTTTCGCCTTCAATGGCATGTTCAATTTGATTCTTTATCCAATCATTTTGCTGATTTATTTTATAAGCTAATACAGAGCCAACGATAATACAAAGTAAAATAATCACTAAATTAAGAAATAGAAACACAGGTATACCAAATATTTGAGTATAGAACATTCCTTGAAAATATATAATATTTACAAAAACTTTATCTATAAATAAAAACGCAGTTAACATGCTATACACTAAAATAAGCATGGATCCTATTGCTCTTAAATAGTGATTCATCGATAAATCACCTCAACATCACCAATAAATGTTGATACATATATATTTACACTATAATTTTCTTCTTTAGGTTTTTCTTCTACTTGGACATGATTATTTTCTACTTTATATGCTTCTCCATTTATATAAGCTGTACCATAAAATGCTGCCATGTGAAGATTAATATTATAATTAACTGGAACAATCAGTTGTACTTTACCTAAAATATGTCTAACTACAATCGTATTATTTTCTTTGATATTTGCTGCTTTTGTCATATCAATATGAATATCTCCAACCCCATGTTGAATTTGCACATCTTCCCATTTATATACATACACTGGAGTACGTTGTTCACCTAGCCAACGTTGTTTAATAAATAGAGGAGAGGTCACTTCTTCTTCCGACGCCGCAATCTTCAAGGGTTTAAATTTAAAAACTAAGTATCTAATAATGATTATTACTAAAAATATAAATAAAATAATAATCGTATATTTGTTGGATAACAAGGTAAACGCTATGAGTAGTGCTCCTATCCAAAACGCTAATAACCCTCTTACTTTATGAAAGTAAAGGTATCCTACATAAATTAATATACATCCTAATAATAAAATAAATAAATATCCAATTTTTTCAAAAAAGATGTAATAAAAGTTAGCGATAATCATTAGCGCTGTAAAAATAATTAATAATTCAGTAGATATATATTTACGTGTCAATGTGTCCCTCCTGATTTTAATTAAGCTACATAACTCATTTGTTCAATCATTGCATATTGTTCTTCTGTAGCAATTCGTTCTTTCGTACAACGATGAATATTAGCTTCAATTTTTGCATAGTATGCTTCAAATTTATCTAAACGTTGTTTTAATAAATCTATTTCATAATTATGGACTTCTTGCGCATTTTTTATATTATACATATTTATCATATCAATATACTTATTTTCTAGTGTAGCAGATAAACTGTCAATTAATGTATTCATTTTTGCTTTTTTATTTTTTAAATATTTTATATATCGCTCCATATTTTGAAGCTTATCATCTAATAATGAGCGATAATCATTGATATTATTTTTTATAATTATTTTTAAAAAGTGTTGTAAATATAAATCTAAATAATTCATAGAACCACCTCGTTGTTGATTAAACTTTATTATAAATGAGTTTAATCTTACTTAATATAGTCCTAGGAACCATTTTCTTCTCATACTTAAGTACGATTAATTTTAATTTATTGAAGAATATGCTATAAATAAATAGCGCTAAATTAAATTTATAGTTAAATCAATTCATTATTCATCAAAATTAGCATATAATAATGTATATTTAGTTAGAAAGTAGGTCATATGAGTTGAATACAATTAAAAAGAGAGATTTAAGTTGGCTTCCATATATTGTAATAGTTATTTTACTTCACATTATCGGCTTTAGTTTTTTATTTATTGCTGATACTAATCATTTATTATTTGGTATGGGAATTTTAGCATATACTCTTGGATTGCGTCATGCTTTCGATGCAGATCATATTGCTGCTATTGATAATACAGTCCGCAAGTTACTTCAACAAAAACGAAATCCTGTTGGAGTTGGGTTTTACTTCTCTATAGGTCACTCAACTGTTGTGTTTTTAATGTCTGTTCTTCTAGGAATTTCAGTAAAATGGGCTAAAGATGAACTTCCATATTTTCAAAATATAGGCGGTATTATAGGGACATTAGTGTCTGGATTCTTTTTACTTCTTATTGGAATATTAAATTTATTTATTCTAATTTCATTAATAAAGCTTTTTGCTCGATTACGTAATGAACATATACGAGAAGAAGAATTAGATGCACTATTGGAATCACGTGGTTTTATTACTCGCTTTATTGCTCCTTATTTTAAATTGATTAGCCGTAGTTGGCATGTCTTACCTTTAGGTTTCTTATTTGGTTTAGGTTTTGATACTGCAAGTGAAATCGCTCTTCTTGCACTTTCATCAGGAGCTTCTCAACAATCCATTTCGTTTTTAGGCATTTTATCTCTGCCTATTTTATTTGCAGCAGGAATGAGCTTATTAGATACACTCGATGGCATTATTATGAAATCTGCCTATAATTGGGCTTTCTTTAATCCTATACGCAAAATTTACTACAATATTACAATTACAGCCATTTCAGTAATTGCGGCATTAATTATTGGATTAATTGAATTACTTCAAATTATGGAAGATAAACTTCACCTTAAAGGTACGTTTTGGAATATGATTCAGTCGATTCAATTTGATTATTTAGGCTACATCTTGGTAGCTTTATTCTTAATTACATGGCTTATTTCTACACTTATTTGGAAATTTGGCAAAGTAGAACAACGTTGGTCATAAAAAGAAATTGGATAGAATTCAAAACGAATTCTATCCAACTCTTTTTTCTTAATCAATTTTTGTTGTTAGAATCGGACCGTCTTTAGTAACAATGACAGTATGTTCAATTTGAGCTACAAAACTTTTATCTTTAGTTTCAAATGCCCAATCGTTTTTACCTTCAGTAACAAAAGTTGCTTTAGACGAAATAAAAGGTTCTACTGCAATGACTACGCCTTCTTTTAAAAGCGTCTTATCTTTAGGATCATAATAATTCATAACATGACTTGGCGCTTCATGTAAAGATTGTCCTACACCATGACCTGTTAAATTCTTAATAACAGTTAAATCATTTTTACGTGCTGTAGCGTGGACTGCCTTACCAATGTTACTTAATTTTGTACCTGGTTTTACTTTAGCCATTGCTGCATCAAATGCTTCAAGTGCTACATCACATACTTTTTGTTTTAAAGGATTATCCGCTTCTCCTACTACAAAAGAAATGCCAGTATCTGCATAATATCCATTTTTTAATGCTGAAACATCTATATTAACTAAATCCCCTTCACGAATAACACGTTTGCCAGGTATGCCATGAGCTACTTCTTCATTAACACTAATACAAGTTTGACCTGGGAATTTTTCATCATGAATAGGTGCTGAGATTGCACCATGTTCTTCAAATAATTCTTTAGCGATATTATCTAATTCTTTTGTAGTAATCCCAGGTTTAGTTGCTTCTTGCATTGTATCTCGCACTTTTGCACATATATATCCTATTTCTTTTAACGCTTGTAATTCTTCATCTGTTTTTACAATCATATTATCCCGTTCCTTTTTAAAAAATATTCCACCTTATTATACCAAAAATTTTTTGATATACTAAATAAGAAATGTAATATCTACTGACTTGATGTCTCACTACATCAAACTTGATATTAAACTTATTCTAACATTATAATCATCACGTTCGTTCTTTGAGAGGATTTAACAATATGAATCAATGGTATAAACATATTATAGGCGCTAGAACAATAAAAACGGGTCTAGCTACTTTTCTAACAACTTTATTTTGTTTACTATTAAACTTAACTCCTATATTTGCAATTTTAACAGCAATTGTTTCGATCGAACCAACTGCTAAAGCTTCTTTACGAAAAGGTTATCGTCGACTTCCTGCTACCGTCATTGGTGCATTGTTTGCAGTTATTTTTACGTATATCTTCGGCGATCAATCTCCATTTACTTACACCTTTAGTGCTATTTTTACTATTTTAGCGTGTACGAAATTAAATCTCCAAGTTGGTACAACTGTTGCAGTATTAACTTCAGTTGCTATGATACCTGGTATTCATGAAGCCTATCTTTTTAATTTTTTCTCAAGACTCTTAACAGCTTTAATTGGTCTAGTAACTGCTGGATTAGTAAATTTTTTCGTATTACCGCCTAAATATTATCATCAAATCGAAGAGAACTTAATTCATTCAGAAACTAAATTGTATGAACTATTCGCTTCTAGATGTTATGAATTATTATTAGGAAAATTTGATTCAGATAATAGTAATACTTCATTATCAACTTTATCTGATATGAATAAAAAAACAGATACTTTAATGAATTATCAACGAGATGAATTACGCTATCATAAAAATAACGAAGATAAATGGAAACAATTAAAAGATATGTCAAATAGAGCGTATATTGATAGACTCCTTGCTACACATTTATCAAATATTATTTATTTACCAAAAAATGTAAATATTTGTTTTACTACTGAGGAAAAAATGGCAATTATAAAAATTAGTAATAGTATCAACAATATTCCTTTAGATGGAGTTTTTAAAAGAGAATCTAAGTCTGTATCTACCTTAAAATCTTCAGTCAAAATATTAGAAGAATTCGATAAGAATCAAATTAAGAGTCATGTTATTTATGAAATTTTACTTATCTATAATTTACTAGATAATCGATTTGTTAAAACATAAAAAAGTTGGATGAATTGAAATAATTCAATTCATCCAACGTTTTTTTATTTTTCTGAACGTTCAATAATAACATATTTCGCAGCTTCTTCTTCAGTATTATCTAACTGTTTAGGTGTAAATGGAATCCCTTTACGTTCACATGCCTTCTCTAATAAATAATCAGTAAGTTCATGATTTTTCGGTAATATAGGGCCATGCAGGTAAGTTCCTAATAAGTTTTTATAATGAATACCTTCTTTTTTATCATCATCATTATTTCCATACCCTGTTACTACATGCCCCAATGTATCAAAATTATGATATGTACGACCACCGTGATTTTCAAAACCTACTATTGTTCCAAATGTATCACTTTTAATTACGATATCCCCTGTTAAACGATCTGTTTTTGATTTTGTATAAAAGTCCAAAATTCCAAGTCCTTCTAACTCTGTACCATCAGGGGTAATATATTTAGTACCTAAAAATTGATATCCACCACAAATGGTTAAACCTGGCATTCCATCTTCTATTGCATCTTTTAATATTGTTTTAATTTTACTTAACTCTTTAGTAGCGATACTTTGTTCTCTATCACTACCCCCACCAATAAAGAAAATATCGCAATTTTCTAATGTAACTCCCTCAGTTTCATTAATTTCGATAACTTTTAAATTAATATTGCGTTTTTTTGCTCTCTGTTTTAAAGCAATAATATTTCCTATATCACTATATAAATTTAATTTGTCCGACATAAAATGAAAAACTGTTAATTCGTACATATCTAACGTCCTCCTGCAAATGAGCGATTAAGTTGTTCTAACATAGGTGAAAGTGACGTATAATTTGGAATCGCTACTGTAAAGCCTGCATAATTCATAGTTAAAGCTGTAGCTTTATAAATATCTTTCTCTAAAATAATTGGAACATCTACTTCAGCTAATTTCAGTCTAAGTTGTAATTCTTCTGCTCTTGTACCCGTTACAATAATTTTTTCTATATTTTGATTACGTAACTTTTCAAAATCTGCATCGTAAATCCAAGATGTATCTCTGCCATCAGCTGCATTATCATTCAGACTGATAACATATACTTTTTTTTCTTTAAGTTGATCTCCGACTGATAGACTCACATTCATGCCAGCAGGATTTTTAGCTAAATTAATCATTGCTTCTTTTTGACCACGTTTAAAGTATTGCATTCGGCCATTATTTGAAGTGTATGTGTTAAATCCTTTACGAATTGCATCATTATTTAAGCCTAATTCTTTTAATACTGAATATGCAGCAAGTGCATTAAAAGCATTAAAATCACCAGCAATTTTCATTTCAAAGTGTGCATCGTTCACATCCATATCAATAAATGGCTGTACCTCAAATTGTGAAACCTCATATTTAGGTGTTTCACGCTTAAATCCACATTCACAATGATAATGTCCTAATTGATTATAATGGGTATAATCATAAGTTAATAATCTACCACAATTCGGACAATATTTACTTTCATTCATAGTACTTTGTTCAAATTCATATGCATGAGCTTTCATTCCGTAATATACAATTGTATCACTCGCTATTTTCAAACGACTTACAAATGGATCATCGGCATTTAAAATTAATTTAATCCCTTTATTACTAATTGATTTTGCAATATTATTAACCATAATATCAATTTCACCAAATCGATCCATTTGGTCGCGAAAGAAATTAGTAAATACCATCATTGAAGGTGTAACTTCTTTTAATACTTTTGGAATTGAACCCTCATCAATTTCAATAACCGCTACTTTAATACCTTTTACATTTTTCATGATGAATGCCGAGGTAATTCCAGCAGCCATGTTAGCACCTTCATTATTATGTATAATTTCAATATTATTTGCTTTTAAAGTGTGCCCAATCAAATTGGAAGTTGTTGTTTTCCCATTTGTTCCACTGATAAAAACAATATCATCAACTTGTGAAGCTAACTTTCGTAAAATATTTTGATCTACTTTGCGAGCAATTTGACCTGGTAAATCAGTTCCTTTTTTTCCTACTGCGATACTTATCTTGCGTGCTAATTTAGCCAAGTGTGTTGCTGTCCATTGTCTCATGTCTTTCCTCCTCGCATAATTCACTCGAGTAATTATACCATGTATCTAAAGTAACAAAAAATATTCTCAATTAAAAGTAACTAAATACACTTCTAATTATAACTTTTTCACTTTAAATTCCGTATCTATTTTTTTACTTTGTTATTTATAGATTATGAAAAAAAGCAATTATTTATATTTAAACCGTACTTTCTGTTAAACTGTGAATAATTCAATTTAAGTATTTAGAAAGGAATATAGAATGGTTAAAAATTCATTTATAGCTTTGGATTTTGAAACTGCAAATAAAAAAAGAACAAGTATTTGTTCTGTTGGCATGGTAAAAGTAGTAGATAACGAAATAGTCGAAACGTTTTACACGCTTGTTAATCCTCATGACAATTTTTCAGAAACACATATTCATGTTCATGGTATTCATCCTAAGGACGTTAAAGATGCGCCAGATTTTAAAGAAGTCTTTCCATATATGTTGCAATTTATAAATCAATTACCCGTAGTGGCACATAATGCTGCTTTTGATATGGGTGTATTACATCAAAGCTTAAAACATTTAAACATAGCTGTTCCCTCACTTACCTATTTCTGCTCGTATCAACTTGCTAGACGTACGATCAAAGCTTATCGATATGGATTAAAACATCTAATGAACCATTACAACTTAAATTTTCATGGTCATCATGATGCCCTAAATGACGCAAAAGCTTGCGCAATGATTACTTATAGATTATTAAAACACTATGATAGCTTACAAAGTGTGCTTCAATTTCATGGTAAAAATTTAAAAGATAGAAATAGGTAATTTAAAACGTCTTATCTATCTCTATCTTTAAATGAAATCATAAATGGTCATATTTTGATATGTTGATTGCTCTAGATGACCTACTGTAACACCAATTAATCTGATAGGTACATCAGGGTCTTTTAATTCATGATATAAATCATAAGCTATATTATAAATATCGATGTCTTTACTTACCGCTTCTCTCAAACTTCTTTGTTTAGAATATGTTTCAAAGCGATGCGTTTTAATTTTGACAGTAACTGTTGTGCCAGACTTTTGCAATTGAGTTAATCGTTCAGATGTTTTACCAGAAAGTTCCCATATTTTTTGTAGAATCGCTTCATCATCATTAATATCTGTTGAAAAAGTACGTTCTGTTCCTACTGACTTACGAATCCTACTTGCCTTTACTTCACTATCATCAATTCCTCTTACTTTTTGATAAAGTCCTCGTCCTTTTTTTCCAAACCAGCGAATCAATTCAAATTCCGATTTGCTATATAAATCTTTACCAGTATAAATATCATGTTCATGCATGATTTTTTTAGAAGCTTTTCCAACGCCTGGAAAATCGCCTATATCTAAGTTCATTAATATGTCATGAACATTCTCATAATGAATAACCATCATTCCATTAGGCTTATTCATTCCACTAGCTAATTTAGCTAAATACTTATTATAAGAAACACCAGCAGAAGACGTTAAACCTGTTTTATTGAAGATATCTTTACGTATGTTTGAAGCAATTTTTGATGCTGATCTATGTGGTTTAACTAAATGAGTAATATCTAAATATGCTTCATCTAGTGCTAAAGGTTCTACAATCTCAGTATACTGTTTAAAAATTTCCATTATCTTGCTTGAAACTTCACGATATACATCAAATCTTGCTCTAACATAGTACCCATTTGGACATAGTTTATGTGCTTGCGACATAGGCATTGCTGAATGAACACCATATTTACGTGCTTCATATGAAGCAGTTGAAACGACGCCTCGATGACTTGCTTTTCCACCTACAATGACAGGTTTTCCTTGTAATTTAGGATTATCTCTCATTTCTACTTGAGCGTAGAAACAATCCATATCAATATGAACGATTCTCCTTTCTGTCATTGTCTCACTCCTTTTTAAATAAAATAAGCCCCAATACTATTATACTGCACCCTAAAAGAAAACACTTTATAAATGCATTTATAATAATATTAAGACTTATACAGATGTTTAATCATAGTCATTATTTATAGATATAGGCAAATAATGATACATAAAGATACCTTCATCAGTAGAACGAATATATTTAAATTTGTTAATAATTGTTATAGTTGCTAGATAAATATCAATCAAACAATACCCGATGTGTATGCTTGATATAAATATAATAGAAGAGTAAGCAAAGTGATAAAATGAAAGCATTAACCCTATTGTAATGATCACTAATGGCGCAAGCATGACTGCACAAAATTGCCATTTATTAAAGTATTTAGATGACAAATAAATGAGCAAAATTCCATTTTTATATTTAAATTGTGGTTTCTGTCCTTTAGAAAAGATAAAAAATAAATACTTATGTATTAATTCGTGAATAATTAATACTCCAATAAAACCAAGTATTCCATAAATGACATTTGTCAAAAAACGTTGTTCAATAATATCAACATAATTAATTGCCCACTTATATGTAACTAAAATTGCAAATAACATCATAACAACTTGAATGGTAAGTAATTTTGATATTTTGATTCGATTGTGTGATAAATCAATTTTGTGCATCTGTCAACCTCCACCCATTTCGCTAAAACTCTTCCATAGTATACATGTAGAAGTGTTAGAATGAAAGCGATTATACATAACTTAAACCCTTTGTAATCTTATTTTAATAAACTTCTCCTCATTTACTTTAATTTAATTACAATGTTTTTCTTTCGAATAAGGCCACAGTTTCAATATGTGTTGTATGTGGAAACATATCGACTGGTGTTATTTCTTTTAAATAATATAGATTAGCTAAAAGCTGAGCATCTCTTTGTTGTGTTGAAGGATTACATGAAATATAGATAATACGTTTAGGGGCTAACTCTAATAATGTTTCTATAAAGACTTGATCGCATCCTTTTCGTGGAGGATCGACCATGATAACATCAGGTTCTATTCCTTTTTGTTTCCATTCAATTATCACTTCTTCTGCTTTACCACATTCGAACGTTGTATTATCAAAATGATTAATTAAAGCATTTTGTTTGGCATCTTGAATGGCTGATGGCACAATTTCGACACCATATACATGTTTAGCCACTGGTGCCATGTAAAGCCCAATCGTTCCTATACCACAATATGTATCTAAAACAATTTCATTTCCACTTAATTGAGCATAGTCGATAGCTTTCTGATATAATTTTTCTGTTTGAACAGAATTAATTTGATAAAACGATTGATCACTAATTTCAAAAATAGTTTCACTTAACTGATCTGTAATTTTATCTTTTCCATATAAAGTCATCGATTGCTTACCCATTATGACATTTGAATGTGAATTATTAATATTTTGTTTAATACTTGTTATGTTAGGATATAACTCTGTTAGTCTATGTACTAGGGTTTCAGCTTCTTTAAATTTAGAACCATTTGTTACAAATATAATCATAACTTCATTTGTATAACGACTTGTTCGAATGACTACATGACGTAATAACCCTTTTTTATTTTTTTCATTATAAATGCTTACATTCAATTCATTTAACCACTGTTTTATATCATTCATTAGTTCTTGTTGTTTTTCATCTTGAATTAAACAACTATCCATATCAATGATGTCATGACTTCTTTGACGGTAATATCCCATTATCGTTTTATTATTTTTATCTTTACCTACAGGAAGCTGGGATTTATTTCTATATCGCCATGGATAATCCATACCAATAGTATCATGAATCACTGTTTCCTCTAATTTCGCCTTTTTATGAAATAAATTCACAACTTGTTGTTTTTTCATTTTTAGCTGAGATTCATAAGACATATGTTGTAACTGGCATCCTCCACATTTCTCATAATATATACAAGGAGGTATTACTTTTTGCTCACTTTGTTTTAGTACTTTTATTAGTTTACCAATAGCAAAGTTTTTCTTTACTTTAATTACCTTAAATTCTACTTCTTCATCAATTAACACATTAGGAACAAAAATAGGATAACGATCTAATTTAATCACACCATGTCCTTCATGTGTTAAATCGATCACTTTTCCTTTTATTACATCATTTTTATTAATCATCACAATTATTTTTTCACTCCATATGAAAAAGAGGTACGTATAACTTCTTACCTTTTCAAACCCGAAATTATAGATAACCTCTTTTTAACTTCTTATTTCATTTTCCCTAATCCGTTTATTTCTTAAATACTTTAATTATTTTCTGAGAGCTCACTATTATAAATATCTTTAGGCGTACAAACTTCAATATGCTGTTTTAAATTTAAAAAGTTTGCAGGTAATTTACCACCATATTCTCCATCTACATTTAATTGCATATCTGTAAATGATGAAATATTAATTGATTTTGCTTTTTTATATATTACTTTAGGATGTTTGGTATGTTCACCTCTAGAAGCTAATGTCATGATATGGCCTAATTCAGCTAAGTTTGCTTTCTCAACGATAATTAAAGTATAATACCCATCGTCTAACTTAGCATCAGGTACGAGTTTTTCAAAGCCTGCCATTGAATTGGTAAGCCCTAGTAAGAATAACAGTGCTTCCCCTTGGAATACTTCATTATCATATTCAATTCTCAAATCGACTGCCTTCATTTGCGGCAACATTTCGAACCCTTTTATATAATAAGCAAAAGGTCCAACAATAGATTTTAAGCGACTAGGTGTTTCATAGGATACTTGCGTGAGCTTACCTCCAGCAGCTAAATTTATAAAATATCGGTTATTCATTTTTCCGATATCTACTTTTGTCGTATGACCTTTAATAATAACATCTACTGCACCCATAATATCATTTGGTAAATGTAAAGCTCGTCCAAAATCATTCACTGTACCCATAGGTATAATACCTAATTTAGGTCTATTGGGTTGTTCAGCAATTCCATTTACAACTTCATTTAAAGTGCCATCACCACCAGCGGCTATAATAATATCATAGTTTTGTTCAAGTGCACGTTCCGCTTCAAGTGTAGCATCTCCTTCTCGTTCAGTTGCATAAGCACTTGTTTCATAACCTGCACGTTCTAATTTTATTAAAACATCTGGTAAAGTACGTTTAAATAGCTCCTTTCCAGAAGTTGGATTATAAATGATTCTTGCTCGTTTTCTCATAAGTGATCCCTCTACTTTTTTTTACATAACACTATATTAAATGATTTATGAATGAGTTAAAAGTATTTATACCAATTCTTTTAAATTTTTGTGGGTATCATTTTGTTGTATAATTGTTGTAAGAAACTAACCGACGTAAAGCATATCTCATTCTTTTGACACTAGGAACAAACTAAATACTGCGCTTATCTATCCTATTGAAATCCAATAGCCTTTTCTCTAGAAATATGAATAAAAAAACTGTTCACAATCTTAAACGCTTTGTGAACAGTTTAGCTTAAACTTATATTTAATACCTCATATGAGATGAGCTATTATCTTTTATCCAATTCTTGTTTTAATAATTGATTGACTTTTTGAGGATTAGCTTGACCTTTTGAAGCTTTCATAATTTGACCCACTAAGAAGCCCATAGCTTTCCCTTTACCATTTTTATAATCTTCAACAGATTGTGGATTATTATCTAAAGCTTCATTAACAAATTTTAATAATGTAGCTTCATCTGAAATTTGAACTAAACCTTTATCTTCCATAATTTGTTTAGCTTCTCCACCATTTTCAGCTAATTCTGGGAATACTTTTTTGGCAATTTTACTACTCATTGTTCCATCTTCGATAAGCTTAATCATTCCAGCAAGATTTTCAGGAGTTAATTTTGTATCTTCTAAATCTACTTGATTTTTATTAAGATATTCATTAACGCCACCCATCAACCAGTTAGATGTTAGTTTAACATCTGCACCATGTTCAATCGCACCTTCAAAGAAATCAGACATTTCTTTAGTAAGTGTTAATACATGCGCATCATATTCAGGTAAGCCTAATTCATTAACATATTTAGCTTTACGTTCGTCAGGCAATTCTGGAATGGTTTGTCGCACACGTTCTTTCCACTCATCATCGACATATAGAGGTACAATATCTGGTTCTGGGAAGTAACGATAATCATCAGAACCTTCTTTAACACGCATTAAAATAGTTTTACCCGTTGATTCATCAAAACGACGTGTTTCTTGACCAATCGTACCACCATTTAATAATTCTTCTTCTTGACGTTTTTCTTCGTATTCCAAACCTTTTCTCACATAGTTAAATGAGTTTAGATTTTTCAATTCAGTTTTAGTACCGAATTCTTTTTGACCGTGAGGACGTAATGAAATATTAGCGTCACAACGTAGTGAACCTTCTTCCATTTTACAATCAGAGACACCAGTATATTGGATAATTGAACGTAATTTTTCTAAATAAGCATATGCCTCTTTAGGAGAACGAATATCTGGTTCAGATACAATCTCTATTAATGGTGTACCTTGACGGTTTAAGTCTACTAAAGAGTAACCATCTTTATGAGTTGATTTACCTGCGTCTTCTTCCATATGAAGACGAGTAATACCAATACGTTTCGTTTCACCATCAACTTCAATATCAATATATCCATTTTCACCGATTGGTTGATCAAATTGAGAAATTTGATATGCTTTCGGATTATCTGGATAAAAATAGTTTTTGCGATCAAATTTAGAATTTGTAGCAATATCCATATTTAGAGCCATTGACGCACGCATCGCCCAATCTACTGCTCTTCTATTTACAACAGGTAAAACACCCGGATAAGCTAAATCAATAACATTAGTGTTTGAGTTAGGTTCAGCCCCAAAATGTGCTGGTGATGGAGAGAACATTTTTGAGTCTGTTTTTAATTCAACGTGAACTTCAAGTCCGATAACTGTTTCAAAATGCATTATTTCCACTCCTTATAATTTTTCGTATGCGTCGTGTAAGTTAAATTGTGTTTCATATTGATATGCCACACGATATAATGTTTTCTCATCAAATGGTTTACCAATAAATTGTAAACCGATTGGACGTCCGTTTGATTGGCCACATGGCACAGAAATACCAGGTAAACCAGCTAAGTTAACAGGCGTAGTTAATAAGTCATTTGCATACATTGTTAAAGGATCATCAATTTCTTCGCCTAAATTAAACGCCGTTGTTGGAGCTGTAGGCCCTACAACAACATCATAATTTTCGAATACTTTATCGAAGTCATTTTTAATTAATGTTCTAACTTTTTGAGATTTATTATAAAATGCATCATAATAACCAGAACTTAATGCGAATGTACCTAAGAAGATACGACGTTTAACTTCGTCTCCAAAGCCTTCAGAACGAGACATTTTGTATAATTCTTCTAATGTTTGTGCTTCTTTTGAATGGTAGCCATAACGAATACCATCGAAACGTGCTAAATTTGCAGATGCTTCAGACGATGCGATTACATAATAAGAAGGAATACCATATTTAGTATTTGGCAATGACACTTCATCAACTTCTGCACCAAGTGATTTTAATGTTTCTACTGCTTGTTTTACAGAAGTTTTTACTTCCTCGTTAACACCTTCTCCTAAGTATTCTTTAGGAAGTGCAATTTTAAGACCTTTGATGTCTTTACCAATTTCAGAAGTAAAATCAACATCTTCAACCGGTGCACTTGTAGAGTCATTTTTGTCTGCGCCTGCAATTGCTTCTAATACCATCGCATTATCTTTAACATTACGAGTAATTGGTCCAATTTGATCTAATGAAGATGCAAATGCAACTAAACCAAAACGTGATACACGGCCATATGTAGGTTTCATACCTACTACACCACAATATGCAGCTGGTTGTCTGATTGATCCACCAGTATCAGAACCTAAACTAAATGGTACTAATCCTGCTGCTACTGCTGCAGCTGAACCTCCAGAAGATCCCCCTGGAACTGCTTGATGATCAAATGGATTTACAGTTTTTTTGAAATAAGATGTTTCTGTAGAACCACCCATTGCAAATTCATCCATATTTAATTTACCAATTAACACTGCGTTTTCTTGATGTAATTTATTCATCACTGTTGATTCATAAATCGGTACAAAACCTTCTAACATTTTACTTGCACAAGTTGTTTCGACATCTTTAGTAATAATATTATCTTTAATTCCCATTGGGATTCCAAATAATTTACCTTCAAATTGATCTTTAGCTTGTAACTCATCTAATTCTTTAGCTTTTTTAATTGCATTTTCTTTATCTAAAGCTAAAAATGATTTAATTGTTGGATCTGTTTCTTCAATAGCATCATAAATATCTTTAACTACTTCAGAAGGTTTAATTTCTTTATTCTTAATCATTTCTGAAAGTGTTTCAACAGATTCATAGCGAATACTCATCTTAAGCGTCCTCCTCATTCATGATAGCTGGTACTTTAAATTGACCATCTTCTGTTTCTTTCGCATTTTTTAATGCAAGTTCTTGAGGAATACCCTCGATTGCTTTATCATCACGTAACACATTTTGTAAATCTAAGACATGATATGTTGGTTCCACACCTTCAGTATCTGCTGAATCATTTTGCTTTGCAAAATCTAAGATACTTTCAAGTGTATTAGCCATTTTTTCAGTTTCTTCAGGAGAAATTTGAAGTCTTGCTAAATGTGCTATATGTTCAACTTCTTCGCGTGTAACTTTAGTCATTATTAAAAAAGCCTCCTTATTACTCATTCATCATAAAATTGTATCAAATTTTCAGTTAAAAATCTAAATATTTATTATGATACTCGGTGTATTAACTATTCTTAGCAAAGTTAAGAATTAAAACAACTTTCTTATGTAACTCATTTACATAGTTACCTATAAATATACATTAATTTCTATTAATAATTTATTAATATTAACGTTATATAATAAAATGAATTATTTTTTATCTATACTCTAATTCTTGTTAACGCTTATAATTACATTGAAATAAACTGTTATTTATAGATAAAATTTTACTTCTCCAATCTATAAATATCATTGTATAATATTACATGTAACTAATTTAAAAATCATCACTTCTTTTTCTCAGTACAATGGTGTTGAAAAACATAAATTTAAAAGTTTTAAAGGGGGTAATTACAATGTTTGTATTAGGTGCAAATTTAGGTACTCATGCTAACACAAGCTGGCAGACTTATATTATGATTGCAATCTATTTTATTATTCTGCTAGTGATTGGTTACTATGGTTATAAACAGGCAACCGGCAATTTAAGTGAGTATATGTTAGGTGGGAGGAATATAGGCCCATATATTACTGCTTTATCAGCCGGTGCTTCAGATATGAGTGGTTGGATGATTATGGGACTTCCAGGGTCTGTTTATAGCACAGGTTTATCGACAATATGGATTACAATTGGTTTAACTATTGGCGCCTATGTTAACTATCTCGTTGTTGCACCAAGGCTTAGAGTATATACAGAAGTTGCTAGAGATGCAATTACGCTCCCTGATTTTTTCAAAAACCGTCTTAATGATAAACATAGTATCATTAAAATTATTTCTGGTCTTATTATTGTTATTTTTTTCACTTTATATACTCACTCTGGCTTTGTTTCTGGAGGTAAATTATTCGAAAGCGCATTTGGATTAAATTATCATTTGGGACTGATTTCAGTCGCAATTATCGTTATTTTATATACCTTTTTCGGAGGATATTTAGCTGTTTCTATTACTGACTTTTTCCAAGGGGTTATCATGCTTATCGCAATGGTAATGGTACCAATAGTTGCTTTGATACAACTTAGTGGATGGGATACATTCCATCAAGTAGCTGAAATGAAACCAACTAATATGGATTTATTTAGAGGTACTACTTTTTTAGGTATGATTTCATTATTTGCATGGGGATTAGGTTATTTTGGTCAGCCTCATATTATTGTACGATTTATGTCTATTAAATCTCACAAACTTTTACCTAAAGCACGACGCTTAGGAATAAGTTGGATGACTGTAGGTTTACTTGGAGCTGTGGGTGTAGGGTTAACTGGAATTGCTTTTATTTCGAAAAATCATATTAAAATGGACGATCCAGAAACATTATTTATTATCATGAGCCAAGTTCTTTTCCATCCTTTAGTAGGTGGATTCTTACTTGCTGCCATTCTAGCTGCTATTATGAGTACAATTTCTTCACAATTATTAGTGACTTCAAGCTCACTTACAGAAGATTTCTATAAGCTCATTCGCGGTGAAGAACATGCTCAATCACATCAAAAAGAATTTGTACTGGTAGGCAGATTGTCTGTGTTAGCTGTAGCCATTGTAGCTCTTGCTATTGCATGGTCTCCTAATGACACCATATTAAACCTAGTCGGAAATGCTTGGGCAGGTTTTGGTGCAGCATTTAGCCCACTTGTTCTTTTTTCTTTATATTGGAAAAAACTAACACGTGAGGGTGCGATAAGTGGTATGATTGCTGGAGCTCTCGTAGTCATTATTTGGATTGTCTGGGTTAAACCACTTGCTAATATTAATGAACTATTTGGCATGTATGAAATTATACCTGGTTTTATTAGTAGTGTAATCGTTACATACCTTGTTAGCATCTTCACCTATAAATCAGACTATTCTATTGAACAACAGTTAAATCAAGTTAAAACAATTGTTCGCGAAAAATAAATTAATTTATTGAAAATTAAAAAGAGGCTGCGACACGACGTGTCACAACCTCTTTTTAATTAATTACTATAAATATGGACTTGTGGGTCTTTGTCATCTTTTGTTTTACTAATAAGTGCTCTTGAATTGTTACCATCTTTTATACGAATTTCGTAACTATCTATATTATCAAAATATTTCTTAGCTTGTTCTGTTACATATTGTGTAATTCCTATTGTTTCAGCTTGACCATAGTAATCGATTGGCAAATCAATCACTAGTCTATTAGGTTTCTTATCTACAAATTTCACTTTTCCAATTGCTTGAGTAAAATTAGAGAAATAAGATTGAAGATCGTCATTAAATTGTTTAAAGTTATTATTTAGATTTTTGTCATATTTTTCTGCTTCTGTTGAAGGTAAAAGTGCTGAAATCTCATCAATTTTATTCCATTTATTAATTTTAGTTTGTTTATCATCAACAATCGTATTAGCAATAAAGTGTCCTGGCGTAATTGCATCTTGACTCGATTGAACATATATTGCAAAGTGAATTGGAATATTTTTCAAATCTTTATTTGCTCTAAGGCGTGTAAGTAACTCTTGAGCCATTGCTTTACCTTGTTTTTCAATTTCTTTATTATCTAGCGATTTGCTATATGTTTCTCCATCTTTTTCTTTTTGATAATAATAGACACTATTCATAGCAAGACCAATTGTTATGCCTTTAATTTTTTTTCCTTTTGTATCATTTGTATCATAAAAATCTTGTTCTAAGATATTAGATAAATAAGCAGGAGAGCTTTCTGCTATTTTTTCTGGTTTAGTTTCTCCATCATGTGATGGATTAAGACCTAAATTTTCAGTAGCTTTTTTTGATTCTTTTTCACTTTCACTCATGTGATCAATTTCGTCTTTAGAATACTTGGGATTTAAATATGCGTTAACTGTATTTTTGTCTAAATACTGCCCATCTTGATATAAAAAATTATCAGTTGGAAATACAGACTTACTTAGATGTAATAAACCATTTTCGAAATCTTCACCATTATAGCTATTAGCCATATTATCTTGTAATACTCCACGAGCTTGGCTTTCTTTAAATGGTAAGATTGTACGATAATTATCTCCTTGAACTTCTTGATCAGTGGCAACTGTTTTTACATTATTTGAATTTTGTTCTTGTTGCTTATTATTTGACTGACTATTTTTATCATTCCCATTGCCACACGCTGTCAATATCATAAGCGACGTTATAACTAATAATAATAACCGCTTCATTACGTTCTCCTCTATTCTGCTATTTCATTTTGTTTTTCAATAAATTGTGATTCGGACCATATTTCTGTACCAAATTGTTCAGCTTTAGACAATTTTGAGCCAGCATCTTCACCAGCTATTACTAAATCTGTACTTTTAGTTACACTACTTGTTACTTTAGCACCTTGCATTTCTAACCATGTTGTTGCTTCTTTACGTGTCATTTGTTGTAATTTTCCAGTAAGAACAATAGTCTTATTTTGAAATTCCGGATGTCCTTCAATTTCAGAGGATTTAACACCTTTATATGTCATGTTGACATTTTTATCTTTTAATTTTTCAATAAGTGCTTTAATATCCTCATTATCTAGATACGTTACTACAGATTGTGCTAATTTATCTCCAATATCATGGATCGCTACCAGTTCTTCTTCTGTTACTTTAAGTAAACGATCCATGGTTTCAAATTTCTCTGCTAAAATTTGACTTGCTTTGGCGCCAAGATGTCGTATACCTAAACCAAATAATAAATGTTCTAAAGAATTTTGTTTTGCATGTTCGATAGCGCTTAATAAGTTTTCTACTTTTTTTGTGCCCATTCGTTCTAAAGGCAATAAATCTTCTTTAGTTAAATAAAAAATGTCACCTACATCTTTAATAAGCTGATGATGATACAGTTGCTGAATGATTTTATTTCCTAGTCCGTCTATATTCATCGCTTGTCGAGAAACAAAATGAATCAATCCTTCCACAAGTTGCGCTTGGCATTTTGGATTGATACATCTAAGCGCAACCTCTCCTTCAATACGCACTAATTCATGACCACAACTTGGACAATGCGTTGGCATATGGTATGGTTTTGCATCATTTGGACGACGGTCAATAATACTTCTTACGACTTCAGGAATAATATCTCCAGCCTTTTTCACTATAACGCTATCACCGATTCTAATATCACGTTCTTTAATTAAATCTTCATTATGAAGTGATGCTCTTGAAACTGTAGTACCCGCAACACGAATAGGTTCTAAAATGGCTGTCGGTGTAACGACGCCAGTACGTCCTATACTTAATTCAATATCTTTAAGTTCTGTGACAACCTCTTCAGCTGGAAACTTATAAGCGATTGCCCAACGTGGAGATTTTTGAGTAAATCCCATTTCGTCTTGTTGATCAAGATCATTCACTTTAATAACAATTCCATCAATATCATAAGATAGCTGTTCACGTTGTTTAGTCCACTTTTTAATATATTCTAGTACACCCTCTATATCTTCTACGCGTGCACGTTCATGATTAGTTTTAAACCCTAAACGATCTAATTCATCTAATGCATCACTTTGAGTAGTAGCGCTAAAATCTGTAAAATCATTTACACTATATAAAAAGACACTTAGTTTACGTTTAGCAGCTAATTTAGGATCTAATTGTCTTAAAGAACCTGCTGCTGCATTACGTGGATTAGCAAATGGTTGTTCTTCATTTTTTTCTCTCTCATCATTCAATCTCATAAAGGAACGACGTGGCATATATGCTTCTCCACGAACTTCAACATTTAAAGGTTCTTTAATTTTAAGAGGAATCGCATGAATAGTACGTAGATTTTCTGTAATATCTTCTCCTGTGGTCCCATCTCCTCGCGTTAATCCCTGCACAAATCGTCCATCTTCATATTTTAAAGAAACTGCTAAACCATCAATTTTTAGCTCACACATATATTCCACGTTACCAATATGTTCTCGAATACGTTCATCAAAACGTCTTAGTTCTTCCTCATTAAAAGCATTACCTAAACTAAGCATAGGTGTTTCGTGATTTACTTTTTCAAATGATGATTGAGCTTCTCCACCAACCCTAACTGTTGGAGAATCGTCAGTTTTTAGTTCAGGATGTGCATTTTCAATATCAATTAATTCACGTAATAATTTATCATATTCACTATCAGGTACAGAAGGATTATCTTTCACATAATATTCGTAACTATATTGATTTAATAAATCATGCAGTTCATTGACACGATTTTGAATGTTATCCATTTACTAATCCTCCTTTTTTTCGATAGGCGCAAATTGAGCTAATAAACGCTTAGGACCTTCAGATTTAAATATAATATCTAATTCAACAGAGCCATTTTTTTCACTTACATTGCTCACCATACCTTCGCCCCATGATTTATGTGTCACTTTATCTCCTACCTTCCAATCTGAAGCAGATACTTGTTTTTTAGTAGAAGTCGTACGTTTACTAAAACCACGTTTTGACGGTGTAGTTGACTTAGAAGTGATTGTTTGTCGTTTTGATTTTGCTGGTGTTTCTAATAATTCTTCAGGGATTTCTTTTAAGAAGCGTGATGGTAGATTTGCTTGTGAACGTCCAAATAACATACGAGAAGTCGCATGTGTAATATATAACACTTCTTCTGCACGTGTAATGGCTACATAACAAATTCGTCTTTCTTCTTCCATCTCATGGTCATCATCACTTTTAATTGCTCTAATATGAGGGAAAAGTGATTCTTCCATACCCATTAAGAATACAATTGGGAACTCTAATCCTTTTGCAGAATGCATGGTCATTAACGTTACACCACTATCAATTTGTGCTTCGTCAATATCTGCGACAAGTGATAAATCAGTTAAAAAGTTAATCAATGATTGTTCTTCTAAAGGTGTATCTTTTTCATAGTCTTTAGGTACAGACATAAATTCATCAATATTTTCAAGACGACTACGTGATTCAATTGTTTGTTCACGTTCTAACATTTGACGATAACCTGATTTTTCAAGTATTTCCTCAACAATCTCACTAATTTCTAAAAATTCTTGTTCTTTAATTAAGTTTTGAACCATTTCATAAAATTGTATACATTCTTGAGTTACTTTTTTAGAGAGCCCTATAAAATCCACTTCTCCTAATGCATCAAACATACTAATATTGTTATCTAGTGCATATCGTTGAATTTTATCAACTGATGATGGCCCTATCCCTCTTTTAGGAACATTAATAATTCTTTGAAGACTAATATCATCATTACTATTTGCCACTATTCTTAAATAACTTAACAGGTCTTTGATTTCTTTACGATCATAGAACTTTTGGCCACCAACCATCGTATAAGGAATATTTGATTTCATAAATGTTTCTTCTAACACACGTGATTGTGCATTTGTTCGATACAAAATTGCCATATCATTATAGTCTTTTCCAGACTTACGATGTTTAATAATTTCACGAACTACATATTCTGCTTCGTCACGTTCAGTCATCGCTTCATAATATTTAATCTTTTCTCCACCATT
The DNA here is from genome assembly GCF_004365845.1 of Staphylococcus sp. AtDRG32. Taxonomy (NCBI): domain Bacteria; kingdom Bacillati; phylum Bacillota; class Bacilli; order Caryophanales; family Staphylococcaceae; genus Staphylococcus; species Staphylococcus sp. AtDRG32. The sequence goes on along the minus strand of NZ_SODE01000006.1, from coordinate 59,809 downwards.
ATTTGCGGTCCATAACCCTTTAGGTTTCCGTTCAGTATTATGTTTAATCACTTCATTTGCAGCTGTTAAAATGGTTTTTGTTGATCGATAATTTTGTTCTAGGAAAATAGTCTTTGCTTCAGGATAGTCTTCCTCGAAAGATAGTATATTTTGAATATCTGCACCACGCCATCCATATATTGATTGATCAGAATCACCTACAACACATAAATTTTTAAATTTACTTGCAAGTAATTTAACAAGTGTATATTGTGCTTTATTTGTATCTTGATACTCATCTACATGGATGTATTGAAATTTATTTTGATAGTATTCTAATGCATCTGGTACACGTTCAAATAAACGAATCGTTTTCATGATTAAATCATCAAAATCCAATGCTTCATTTCTAGATAGTTGACGTTGGTATCCACTATATACTGTTGCAACCATTTGTGAATGAAAATCATTTGCTTCTTTCATCGCATCTTCGGGCGTTTTCAATTCATTTTTTAAATTACTGATGGCACCAACAAACATTCTCGGTTCAAAACGTTTACTATCAATATTTTCATTTTTAAGTACATCTTTAATTACAGATTTTTGATCAGTTGGGTCAATAATGGTAAAGTTGCGTTCAATGCCAATACGATCTGCATCTCTTCTTAAAATCTTTACACACATTGAATGGAATGTTGACATCCAAATCACTTGAGCTTCTTCACCAACCAAGTGTTCCACACGCTCTTTCATTTCTTTTGCAGCTTTATTAGTAAACGTAATAGCTAAAATGTTATACGGAGAAACATCTTTTTCATCTAATAAGTAGGCTATGCGGTGTGTTAACACCCTTGTTTTACCTGACCCTGCGCCAGCCATGATAAGCAAAGGACCTTCTGTCGTTCTAACTGCTTCACTTTGTTCTTTATTCATATTACTTACTAGAGCATTCATTATTTCGACTCCTTCTTTATTTTTACAGTTTTTAAAGCTTTTTTAATATCTGAGTATATAATATTACCTACAATAATTGTATCGGCATAATTTTTCATTTCTTTAGCTTCAGTTAAAGAACTAATACCACCACCATAAAATAATTGTGTATGGGTTAACATTTGGGAAGTGGCTTTTACGATATCTTTATCTCCATATGTACCACTATATTCTAAATACAAAATTGGCAACTTATACATTTCTTCAACGAGTTGAGCATAAGATTCAATATCTTCAACATCTAACTGAGTATTTGATTGCGTAAGTTTGGCTACTTTACTATCTGGATTAAGAACGACATACCCTTCAAGCATCACTTCTTCAAAATTAATCATATGACCATATTGTTTTAATGCTTTATGAAGCAAACCATTATGGTATGTCACATCATTACTATTTAATATTGAGGGTATAAAATAAAAGTCAAAGCCAGGCATTACGCTATCTAAATTTGAAACCTCTAGTACTAAAGGTAATGGATATCTTCTAACTCTACTCATAAGATGAATGACATTATCTTCAGTTACATCGTCTGTCCCACCAATCATGATGGCATCAGTATCTGACATACATAAGGCTTCTAAATTTTCGTCGCTAATCTCTTTGGCAGAATCAAGTTTAAATACATGCTGCCACTTTCTAATGTCATACATTATCCATAACTCCTTCTTTTAACATACACTAAATTATAGCATTTTTACCTTTGCAATTCTAAATCCATACACTAAGTTTATACTAGTACAAATTGTAAAAATTATATTCACAAAAAAGAGACAATTGCTATTTTTAGCTAAGCAATTGTCTCTCTTTATTTATTCTTTTGTTTCAACATTTAATCTCTCTAAAATCATTGTATACGCATCATTACCCCATTGCAGTGAGCGTTTAACTCTAGATATCGTAGCTGTTGATGCACCAGATTTCTGTTCTATAGTTGCATAAGTAAAACCTTGCTTTATCATTTTAGCAACTTGAAGTCTTTGAGATAAAGATTGAATTTCATTGACTGTACATAAATCATCAAAGAATTGATAACATTCTTCTCTATCTTTAAGTGTTAAGATGGCATCAAATAATTCATCCAATGCTTCTCCTCTTAATTTTTCAATTTGCATCTCAAGCAACCCCTATTTTCAAATTAAATATAACTATATTTTAACGCATTAATTAATTAAAGTGTAGTTATTTCAATTGAACATGCTAAAACTATATTAGTAACTATTCTAAATTAGCACGTTTGAAAATGGTATCGACTTGGTTCAAATGATGTTTTGGATCAAAACACTCGTCTAATTCTTCTTTAGATAAAACATTTGTAATGGTTGAATCTTGTTCTATAAGTTCACGGAAAGGTGTTTTAGTTTCCCAAGATTTCATCGCTTTAGGTTGTACTTTATCGTATGCTTCTTCACGAACCATACCTTTATTAATTAATGCAAGTAAAACGCGTTGTGAAAAAATAAGACCAAATGTTTTATTAATATTATTTCTCATATTATCTTCAAATACTGTTAAACGGTCGATAATATTAGTAAATCTATTTAAAGCATAATCTAATGCAATTGTTACATCTGGTAACATAATTCGCTCTGCAGAAGAATGAGAAATGTCTCGTTCATGCCATAATGGGACATTTTCATAGGCAGTTGTAATATAACCACGAATCACTCTTGAAATACCTGTAATATTTTCTGAACCGATTGGATTACGTTTATGCGGCATTGCTGATGATCCTTTTTGACCTTTTGCAAATGCTTCTTCAACTTCTCTCGTTTCAGTTTTTTGTAAATTACGAACTTCCACAGCAAATTTTTCTAATGATGTCGCAATTAACGCTAAAGTTGCAATGTAATAAGCGTGACGATCACGTTGAAGTGTTTGAGTTGATACAGGGGCTGTGTCAATTCCAAGATGTTTACAAACGTAACTTTCAATTTCAGGAGGAATATTGGCAAATGTTCCTACTGCGCCACTCATTTTCCCAACTTCAATTTCTTTACGTACCTCTTTAAAACGTTTTAAATTACGTTTCATTTCTGTATACCATAATGCCATTTTTACGCCAAAAGTGGTTGGCTCAGCATGAACACCGTGTGTACGACCCATCATTAATGTATATTTATATTTTTTAGCTTTTTCTTCAAGTACTTTAATAAAGCGTTCAATATCTTTTTCAATAATTTCATTCGCTTGTTTAATTACATAACTTAATGCAGTATCTACAACATCTGTAGAAGTTAATCCATAATGAACCCATTTACGTTCTTCTCCAAGTGTTTCAGATACTTGTCTTGTAAATGCTACTACATCATGACGTGTTTCTTGTTCAATTTCTTTTGCACGATTGACATCCACTTTAGCATTTTCACGAATTTTTTTTACGTCGTCCTTAGGAATATATCCTAATTCACTCCAGGCTTCACAAGCAAGAATCTCCACTTCTAACCATGCTTCATATCTATTTTGGTCTGTCCAAATACTAGACATTTCTTCTCTTGAATAACGTTCAATCATTATTAAACTCCTATCTTATGTAATTATTTTTATAAAAAGCTGTACATTAAATCATTTTTAAGTAAAATAGTTCGTATTTAACTCTATATTTATAGTTTAACAGATTCTATACTAAAAGTATAAAGATTTTTTATTCTAATTGAATATAGGTTTACGAACTTTATAAAAATATTAAAAGGTCTCTGACTTCTAAATTGTCAAAGACCCATATATGAGCAGTTATTAAATGTCATTTTCTATTTTCTTACCAACAAATTGAATATCTTGTCGTAATATCTTTATATTTCCTTGTTTATCTTCAAAGTAAACAGGTTTTTCAATACGTCTGACTGGCATGTATCCTTCTTTTCTCATACGTGCAATACAATCTGAAATAGTTTCATTTTCATTTACCTTGAACTTCACTATGTTCCACAACACTTTCTATTTCTTCTACTTCATATGCTTTTACTTTCTTAGTTCGAACACCTTTAGTCCAGAATCCACCGTGAATAGCTCTAGGTTCATACGCAATGATAAATGCTTTTTCATCTAAACTACGAACAGTTTCCATTAATTTTCGTTCATAACGTCTAGGTGTTAAAATTTGCATTACCATTCGACTTCCATCTCTACCATGTGCTTCATAGTGAGTAACACCATAACCTAAATTTCGTAACTCTTTAGGTAAATCAAGGTCGTATTCTGCAGATGTTACGTTTACAACTGTATAGCCTAATGCAAGCTTTTCTTCAATTTTCATTCCAACAATGATACCTATTGAGAATCCAAAGGCATATGCAATAATATTTTGAATTTGATCTAAACTAGACATCACTAGCCCTAATCCAACAACATATATTAAAACTTCAAGAAAACTCACTACTGCTGCCATGTAACGATATCCTTTTAACGTTAAAATTGTGCGCATTGTAAGAAATGTAACGTAAAAAACGTTAATGATGAATATCGCTAATATCATTATCCATGGATTTGACGTTATTACTGACATATTATTCCTCATTTCATTTAACTAAAATTCGAAATAATTTTATCAGTCACAAATAATTTTGTCACTAAAAACTAATAGTAATTAAATCATTTAATTATTAAAGTATTCATTTATTCTTTTGTATGTGAATGTTTAGGCCAAGTATAGCGAGTATATGCTAATTCTCTTTTATGTGCATTTTTAACATAATGATTCTCTATCGTTGTTTTTGCATCACTTGGTACTTCTTTGCCTTCTAAGTAGTCATCAATTTGATTATAAGTTACCCCTAATGCTTCCTCATCAGGTAATTGAGGTTTATCATCTTCTAAATCAGCAGTAGGCACTTTTTCATATAAATGTGTTGGCGCTTCTAAATATTCTAAAAGCTGTCTACCTTGGCGTTTATCTAGTCCAAAGATAGGTGCAATGTCAGCAGCACCATCACCATATTTAGTATAAAAACCTGTGATATTTTCAGCTGAATGGTCCGTTCCTATAACAATACCACTACGATTTGAAGCAATAGAAAATTGTACTTTCATGCGCTCTCTTGCTTTTTCATTTCCTCTTTGGAAATCTGTAAGTTCAATACCCGCTTCTTTCAATGATGCTACACTTTGATCTACTGCTGGTTTAATATTAACTGTAATCACTTCATCAGGTTGAATAAAATGAAGTGCATCTTCTACTTCATCAGCATCCTTTTGTTTACCATAGGGAAGTTTAACTGCTATAAATTGGCATTCTCTTCCTTCTTTACGGAGTTCTTCAACTGCTAATTGCGCTAATTTACCAGTAAGTGTAGAATCTTGACCACCAGATATGCCAAGTACTAATGACTCAATAAATGTATGTGATTGAACATAGTTTTTAATGAATTGGATAATCTCACGAATTTCTTGTTGACTATCAATATGTTTCTTTACTTTCATTTCTTTTACTACGATATCTTGTAAATTAGTCATTGTCTTCCTCCATTTCCTTAACATGTTCTGTCACTTCAAGAATGCGCTTTTGTTTATTATTCCAACAACTTGTGCTTAAATCTACTGGATATTCTTGTGGATTTAAATAACGTTTATTTTCTTCCCACAATTGTGATAATGATTGTTTTAAATAATCTTGAGTTTCTTTTTCACTTGGTAAGTCATAAACTAATTTACCATTTTCGAAAATTGAATGATGTAAATCAATTGCTTCAAAATGCTTAACATGTTTCATTTTATAAGTATGAACTGGATGGAACATCTTTAATGGTTTTTCTTTATTAGGATTTTCATGTTCAAGCGTGATATAGTCACCTTCAGCCTTGCCAGTTTTAGTATTAATAATACGATATACTTTTTTCTTACCAGGCGTAGTAACTTTTTCCGCATTATTTGATAGCTTGATACGATCTACATATTCACCTTCATTATTTTCAACAGCGGCAAGCTTATAAACTGCTCCTAAGGCTGGTTGATCATAACCCGTGATCAATTTAGTCCCTATACCCCAAGAATCTACTTTTGCACCCTGTGCCTTTAAACTGGTAATTGTTTGCTCATCTAAATCATTTGAAGCAATGATTTTTGCGTCTTTAAAGCCTGCATCATCAAGCATACGACGAGCTTTTTTCGATAAATATGCAATGTCACCAGAATCTAATCTTATACCTATAAAATTAATGGAATCTCCTAATTCTTTTGCAACTTTAATTGCAGTTGGTACCCCTGATTTTAAAGTGTGGAACGTATCTACTAAAAACACACAATTTTTATGTCGTTCTGCATAAATCTTAAATGCTTTATACTCATCACCATATGTTTGAACTAGTGCATGAGCATGAGTTCCGGAAACTGGAATACCAAATAATTTGCCTGCTCGGACATTACTTGTTGAATCAAACCCACCAATATATGCTGCACGTGCTCCCCAAACTGCGGCATCAATTTCTTGTGCACGTCGTGTACCAAATTCCATTAACGTATCTTGTGGTGCAACTTGACGAATTCTACTAGCTTTCGTTGTAATAAGCGTATGAAAATTTACAATATTAAGTAAAATCGTTTCAATAAGTTGAGCTTGAATTAATGGCGCTTCTACTCGTAATAATGGTTCATTCCCAAAACACAATTCCCCTTCTTGCATCGCGCGAATATTCCCTGTAAATTTCAAATTTTTAAGATATTTTAAAAAATCATTTTTATATCCTATTGATTGTAAATATTCGATATCAGAATCACTAAAATGGAAGTTTTCTATAAATTGAATCATCCTTTTTAACCCATTAAAAACAGCATATCCACTTCCAAATGGCATATTTCTGAAATACAAATCAAACACTGCATTTCTTTCATGAATACCGTCATTCCAGTAACTTTCTGCCATATTTATTTGATATAAGTCATTATGTAACATTAAACTATCATCTTCGTAACGATACATCCTCATCTCTCCTAACAACCTTTTTGTATATTTTATCACAATTCAGTAATAGTGAGTATTTTCGATAATAGTCTTTAATTTAAAAATTAAATTTTTTTAATTCGACAAATTCATGACACAAGTATTTATTGTATGTGTTATATCAGTTTCTCGCTTATAATACTATTGAGGTGATTATATGCTATTAGAAGAAGCTACAAATTTTATCCAAACTATGTATGGTGAATTAAATTACTCAAATCATACTATTTCTAAACGTATCACTGAGATAGAGAAAGAAATCAATCGGACAGGTACCTATACACATACTTATGAAGAACTAAATTATGGCGCTAAAATGGCATGGCGTAATTCCAATCGATGTGTCGGGCGCTTATTTTGGGAATCATTAAATGTTGTGGATGCACGAGATAGTTATACAGAACAACATTTCTTAGATGCGCTTCATAATCATTTAAACAAAGCAACAAATGGCGGTAAAATCAAACCATATATCACTATATTTTCTTCAACTGATGCACCTAAAATATATAACAATCAATTAATACGTTACGCAGGATATGAAGATAAAGGTGATCCATCAGAACGCGAGATAACACAATTAGCTAATCATTTGGGATGGAAAGGCAAAGGTTCAGACTTTGACGTGCTTCCTCTTATTTATCAATTACCAAATTCACCTATAAAATATCATGAATTTCCTGCTTCATTGATTAAAGAAGTAGATATAGAACATGATCAATTTCCAAAGCTGAAAGATTTACATTTAAAATGGTATGGTGTTCCTATTATTTCTAATATGGATTTGAAAATAGGTGGAATTACATATCCAACTGCTCCTTTTAATGGTTGGTACATGGTTACTGAAATTGCAGTTCGTAATTTTACTGATACTTACCGCTATAATTTGCTTGAAAAAGTTGCAGAAACATTTGAATTTGGTACACTTAAAAATAATTCATTTAATAAAGATCGTACATTAGTAGAATTAAATTATGCAGTTTATCACTCTTTTAAATCACAGGGTGTTTCTATTGTTGACCACTTAACTGCTGCTAAACAATTTGAATTATTTGAAGAAAAAGAGGAACAGCATCATCGTGATGTTACTGGAAAATGGTCATGGTTAGCCCCACCGTTATCGCCAACGTTAACTGCTAATTATCATCATGGATACAAAAATATTATTAAAGATCCTAATTTCCATTATAAAAAAGCGACACCGATGAAATGTCCAGTCCACTAATGTACAAGATTCATGAGGTGACAATTCATCATGCATTTATATTATTTAGGTCCCGAAGGTACATTTTCATATTTAGCCGCTAAAAAATATTTTTCAAAAGATAATTTTAACTTCATACCAAAGTCTAATTTATACGAAGTCATTAAGGCAGTAAATAGTGACGCTCAATCTGTAGCAATTGTACCCATAGAAAATTCAATTGAAGGAACTATAAACATTGTGGCAGATGCACTGGCTCAACAACATGTTTTTGCACATGGAGAAATACATTTAGATATTAATTTTGGTTTATATGCGACAAGGGACTCAAAGATAGAAAATATAAAAAAGGTATACTCTATCGCACCAGCCATCAGTCAAACAAGCCAATACATTCACAAACATCAATTTTCTTACGATTATGTTGACAGTACGATTCAAGGATTAGAAAAAATCTCCTCAGATGTAGCAGCCATTGTCCCAGTAGGTAGTGGTGAAATGTACGGTTATACTGCTATAGAGAGTAATATTCAAGATTACCCGCATAATGTTACACGTTTTTTAGTCATAAAAAATGATAATAACTTTGAGTCTAAAACGAATAACACAATGCTATTAATTACCCCTAAGTATGACAAAGCTGGATTACTGGCAAGTATACTGACTACATTTGCATTATTTGATATTAATTTATCATGGATTGAATCAAGACCACTGAAAACTCAACTGGGTATGTATCGCTTCTTTGTACAAGCAGATACCGGGCTATCAGATAATTTGAATAAAGTTATATCGATATTAGAAACATTAGATTTTTCAGTGAAAATTATTGGTGCTTTTCATCGTCAATAAAAGGGAGTGGACAATATTTGTGTTAAATGTATCCTTTCATTCTGAAAACCTAACCGCATCATATTAAAAATGCCTAGGACCACTCATGAACTCATGATGTCCCAGGCATTTTTTGTATATTTATTTAAAATATTAAGATAAAACGTACATAGTGAATATATGATTTCAAGATATTTAATTTTATTTTAAATTTAATGTGTCAGAAATATCAAATCCTAAAATATATGGCATTAAGAAATAAACAACTACTATAATAATCACTGCAGAAATTAAATTAACCCAAACTCCTACTTTAGCCATTTCTTTAATACTCAACTTACCTGATCCAAATATAATAGCATTTGGGGGTGTTCCTACTGGTAACATGTAAGCACAGTTTGCTGCCATAGCTGCGGGTACCATTAATAACATTGGATGTACACCTACTGCTACAGATAGCGCAGCAAGAATAGGTAAAATCATTGTAGCAGTTGCTGTATTTGAAGTCACTTCTGTTAAAAATAACACAAATATTGTAATGACAATAACTATTACTAGTGGATGCACCCCATCTAACATTTTTAGTTGCTCACCTAGCCATTTTGCTAAACCACTTTCTGAAATTCCTTTTGCTAAAGCTAAGCCTCCACCAAATAATATAAGTACACCCCATGGTAATTCTTTTGCCACTTCCCAATCAATAATTCGCTTATGCTTTTCTTTACTTTTAGCCGGAAATATAAAAAGTAAAATAGAAATAAATATTGCAATTGTACCGTCTGCAACTTCAGATGTTATTGAAAAATTTTTTAAAATAAATTCTCTTGTTATCCATAGTAAACTTGCAAGAATAAAAATAGCTTGAACCACTTTTTCTTCATAAGACATTTTACCAAGACGATTGAGTTTATCTTCAATCAATGTTTGACCACCCGGTAAATACTTCAAATCATGTCTAAATGCGATAAATCTTAAATAAGCCCATGCTAATGCTATTAAAATAATGACTGTAGGAATACCAACAATCATCCATTTAGCAAAGCTAATTTCTTGTCCAAAATGTTGTTCAAATTGTCCTTTTAGTATAATGAGTGGCGGTGTTCCAATAAGTGTACCTAATCCTCCGATGGTCCCAGAATAACCAATAGCTAAGACAAGTGATTTTTCAAACTTCGAAATACTATCTGATTTAACGTCATCATCTTTCAACTCATTCGCTTCTTTAATAATTGCTAAACCAATAGGTATCATTATCATAACAGCCGCTGTATTTGATACAAACATTGATAGGAATCCTGTAGCAATCATGAAGCCTAATAATATTTTACTCGTGCTTGCTCCAATATATCTAATAATAGTTAAAGCTACACGTGTATGTAAATTCCATCTTTCCATAGCAATTGCAAGAATAAAACCACCTAAAAATAAAAAGATAATATCATTACCATATTCAGAAGAGACTTGTTCAGGCGAAAGTACATGTCCTAAAGGCAAAAGTATGAGTGGTAAAAAACTCGTTGCAGCAATTGGTATCGCTTCTGTAATCCACCAAATAGCTATCCACACCGTAATTCCTAAAACATATACCCCTTTGAAAGGAAGTTCTACTGGATGAAAGAATGATAAGATAAGAACAAACAATAACGGTCCTAAAATGAGCCCCAATAATTGCCCCATAGAATAAGATTGATTTGTATGATCTTTTTTAGAAAAAAATGTTAAGTATTGTGCATTTCTTCGAAAACCTGATTGCTTAGTCATCTAATTCTCCCCCTTTAAAATTAGAAACTTAACTTAATATATTCTATTTTTAGAAATATGGCATCATCTCAACAAAGTTGATTTGATATCTATTATATTGCAAACAAGCCTCATAGAAATCTGACTTTTTTGAAAATATATAATGATATTATAACATAAAAGAAAACGCTTTATTATATATCATAATAAAGCGCGTATCATTTATTTTTCATCTATAATTATACCTTTTTAAATTAAATACTAATCAATATTAATTTTTTTAACTTTAACTTTATCATTTTGATTAAATGTCAAATTAGAAATATCTTCTAAATGTAATCTTTGTGTCGAATGATTAAACGAATTACCTGCAATAAAAACATTAGTATGTTTTACATTATTATAACTTCTCACGTGTATAGCATCTCTTTTCATTTCTCCTTTGAAATGATTACCGGTTACAGTCAAATTATCTCCAGCTTGAGTTTTTTGAACTTGTCCTGTAGAAACATCAGCCGCATTTTTTCCATCTTTAACTCCAAGAAAACGAATACCACCATTACAATTTATAAAGGTATTATTTGAGATAAACATTGTCTTTGATTTTAACGGAGTTAATGCATATTCATTCATTCCGTTAAACACATTATTCCTTATATGAATATTTTCGTAAAAGCGATTATAAAGACTGGCATGAGAGCCTATCGCTCTATTCCAAGCTTGCATTTTAGGTTGGTTTGAATTTCCAAAATAGCAATCTTCAATGACAACATTTTTGGTAATCGTGCCATCAGTCGTACCAAATTTAGGAAATGACCCAGGCACTTGAATGTCTAATTGAATTGCTTCAGAAAATGAGCGATCACCATTTACATCAAAAAAGCCTTTAAACTTACAGTCCTTAATATATAAACCATTGATTCCACAAGCATCTAGTGCATGTCCACCTACAACATCAAGTACTGTAATATCTATTAACTCGATATCTTCAGCATGACCTATAGACATTGCGGTATTATTGTAGGGGTACTTTGAACCGTTCATATCAAATATACCACCTTTTATTTTAATATGCCCATTTCCTTGATATCCATGATAGAAACCAAATTTTTTACCATTTTTTAACAATGCATCTCTCGAGTGACGCTGCAAGATGGTATCATCTTCTAATATTAAAGTGGTATGATCATATATCACTAATGCTTTACTAATATAATAAGTCCCAGATGGTATATAAACTGTATGTTCTCCGTATCTTGCGGCATTAAGTGCTTTTTGTATAGCTTTAGTATCTCTTCGTTTATGTTTTCCTTTTAAACCAAAATCCTGTGCATTGATCAATATTTTTTATCCCCTATCTTATGTTGTTATTAAATATATTTGTAACCATAATGGTGTATAGCTATACTATATTTATAATTTAATATTATACATTTTTTAAGGTATTCAAACATTTATTAAGAAAGGGATGTTTATTATGACTAACAAAGCATTGATTGTTGTAGATTATTCTTATGATTTTATCGCTGATGACGGCCGATTAACTTGTGGTAAACCAGGCCAAGATATTGAACAGTTTATTGTAGAAAGACTCAATCAATATCAACATCAACATGATAATATCTTTTTCATGATGGATTTACATTTTGAAGAAGACCCGTATCATCCTGAAACTAAATTATTCCCACCACATAACATTGAAGGCACTTCAGGTCGTCAATTATATGGTAAGGTAAAATCATTTTTTGATAAATATAAAAATGAAGATACTGTACATTATTTAGATAAGCGACGTTATGATTCTTTTTATGGTACTGCTTTAGATAGTTTATTAAGAGAAAGACATATTGATACTGTTGAAATTGTAGGTGTATGTACTGATATATGTGTACTCCATACAGCAATTTCTGCTTATAATTTAGGCTATCATATTATTATCCCTGAACAAGGTGTTGCCTCATTTAATGAAGAGGGTCATCAGTTCGCTTTAGCTCATTTTAAAAACTCATTAGGTGCAAAGGTAGAAGTTATCAATTAAAACATGCTAAAATAAGGATAAATTTAAAAATTAAGGGTGAATAAATCAATGGCAAAAACTTATATTTTTGGACATCAAAATCCGGATACAGATGCAATATCTTCAGCTATTATAATGGCTGATTTTGAACAACAAACTGGAAATTCTGAAGCAACTCCTTATCGCTTAGGTGAAGTGAGTGCTGAAACAAAATATGCATTAGATCATTTTAAAGTTGATGCACCAACTTTATTAAATGATGATTTAGAAGGTCAAGACGTTATCTTAGTTGACCACAATGAATTCCAACAAAGTGCTGAAACTATTGCTAAAGCGAATATTGTGAATGTCGTAGATCATCATAGAATTGCGAACTTTGAAACAGCAGGTCCTTTATACTATCGTGCAGAACCTGTAGGTTGTACTGCTACAATTCTTTATAAAATGTATAAAGAACGTAACTTTAAGATTAAACCTGAAATTGCTGGATTAATGATTTCAGCTATTATTTCAGATAGTTTATTATTTAAATCTCCAACATGTACTGAAGAAGATGTAAATGCTGCTAAAGCATTAAAAGACATTGCTAATGTCGATTTAGATGAATATGGTTTAGAAATGTTGAAAGCAGGTGCTTCAACAACTGATAAATCTGCTGAAGAGTTATTAAATATGGATGCTAAATCATTTAATATGGGAGATTATGTTACTCGTATTGCTCAAGTCAATACTGTAGATATTGATGAAGTCTTAAATCGTAAAGATGAATTGGAAAAAGCAATGTTAGAAACAAGTGCAAACGAAAAATATGATTTATTTGTATTAGTTGTCACTGATATTATTAACAGTGATTCTAAAATTTTAGTTGTCGGGGCTGAAAAGGATAAAGTTGGTCAAGCCTTCAATGTTCAATTAGATGATGGTATGGCTTTCTTATCAGGTGTAGTTTCTCGTAAAAAACAAGTTGTACCTCAAATCACTGAAATTTTAACTAAATAATTCATATTTTAATTCATATATAATAAGGCTGAGATAGTAGGTTACTTAACTCTCAGCCTTTTTTAATTTATTTTAATCATTCATTCAAATGTTTTAACCTTGGATACATTTAACTAAAATTATATAGTCAACTACACCTATAACGGTATTGGGATTGACTGTACAGGAGGTACTACAATTGAATTTAATAGAAAAACAATTTCAAGAAAGTAAACAGTTTTTTAAAACACATCAAACTAAAGATATCAAATTTCGTAAACAACAGTTAAAACTATTAAGTAAAAGTATTAAAGACCATGAAACAGAATTATTAGAGTCGTTAAAAATAGACTTAGGGAAAGGTTCAGTAGAAGCGTATGCTACTGAAATTGGTATACTTTTAAAAAGTATAAAAACAGCTCGTAAAGAATTAAAAAACTGGGCTAAAACTAAGCAAGTAGATACACCACTATTTATGTTTCCATCAAAGAGTTATATTAAGCCTGAGCCCTATGGGACAATATTAATTATCGGTCCATTTAATTATCCTGTACAACTTTTATTCGAACCTCTTATTGGTGCTATAGCAGCTGGTAATAACGCCATCATTAAACCTTCTGAACTTACTCCTCATGTTGCACAAGTAGTGCGAAAAGTGATTGAAGATGTGTTTGCAAGCGATTTTGTAGCTGTCGTTGAAGGTGGCGTTGAAGAAACTCAAACATTAATCAATCTTCCATTTGATTATATATTCTTTACTGGTAGCGAAAATGTAGGTCGAATTGTTTACGAAGCAGCAAGTAAAAATTTAGTTCCTGTCACACTTGAACTTGGTGGTAAATCACCAGTGATTGTAGATGAAACTGCTAATATTAAAGTAGCAAGTGATCGTATTAGCTTCGGTAAATTCACCAATGCTGGTCAAACTTGCGTAGCGCCAGATTATATTTTAGTGAATAGAAAAGTTAAAAATGAATTAATTCAAGCATTTAAACAATCTATTGAAGAATTCTATGGCAAAAATATTCAAAATAGCCCTGATTTTGGACGTATTGTTAATACAAAACATTTCAATCGACTTTCTGAATTATTAGCAATACATCGTAATGAAGTGATTTTTGGTGGGCATACGGATGAAAATGAACAATATATCGAACCTACAATTTTAGACGGTATTACTCCACAATCTAAAATTATGGAAGAAGAAATTTTTGGTCCATTATTACCAATCATCGTCTACGATGATTTTAATGAAGCGATAGATATTATTCAAAGCAAATCTAAACCTCTAAGCTTATATTTATTTAGTGAAGATGAAAATACAACGAACTGTGTGCTAGAAGAATTGTCATTTGGTGGCGGTGCAATCAATGACACTTTAATGCATTTAGCTAACCCAAATTTACCCTTTGGTGGCGTAGGTGCTTCAGGAATTGGCGAATATCATGGCAAATATTCATTTGATACATTTAGTCATATGAAATCATATATTTTTAAATCTACTCGACTAGATTCGAGTATTATCTATCCCCCTTATAAAGGTAAATTCAAATATATTAGAACATTTTTCAAAAACTTATAAAAAAATCCCTATAATGGCTCACTTTACAAGTGTTTACATTATAGGGGTATTTTTTATCTATAACGATGAATTCAAGAAATCAACAAATACACCTTCAGGTGCGGTATACTGATTGTCAGTAGCAATCAACATACCACTATTTGTATCACGTCTAAATACTGTTAACGCGTAATTTCCTTCTTGATGTGCACATACAAGGTATTCATCTGACTCAGTAATATTAAAATCTCTTGGAAATTCTCCCCCGCTTTTTACTATTTCAACCGGGTTAATTCCTTTTCCATCGTCAACTACTGTAAATATCGCTATACTATCATGTCCACGATTACTAATATATAAATTTTGTTCATCATGAGATAGTCTCACAGCTGCTAATTTAGTTTCTTCAGTGAAATCTTCAGGAATCGTTAAATGACGTTCAATTTCTTCAAATTTTCCATCATGATATTGTACAACGCTTACTCTATTAGATAACTCATGAACAACATACGCGTATTTCCCATTATTATGGAATTCAATATGACGCGGTCCATCTTCAGCATGGAATTCTGATACCGCATGTTCTTTAAACCCTTCAACTCCGAATGTATATGTTACAATTTTATCTGCACCTAAATCAGTCACAGCTACATATTTATGGTCAGGGGTTTCTCTAATAAAATGAATATGATTATGATCTTGACGCTCATGTGTTCCAGTTGGATAACTATGTTCTAACTCTTCAATTAATTTTACCACTTCGCCTGTCTCAGGATTAAGTTGATATATACGTGCTATTCCAGCAGTATAAACCGCTTCGAATAAGAAGTTATGATCACTAGAAACAGAAATATAACACCCTGTTCCATTCTCTGAAGCTAAACATTTATTAATGAGTGTAAGCTGTCCATTCTCGTCTTTTTTAAATGCAGCCACACCACATGCCTCATTCTCTTTAGTAATTGCATACAAAAATTGTTCAGTTTGAGCAAGATAAGTCGATGCTTCGATATCATATCCTGTATCTACTGATTGTATTTCTCCATTATCTTCATTAAGTTCGAATATATAAATACCCTTACCTTCTTTTTTTGTATAAGACCCCACATAACCTTTGGTTGTCATTTTAATACCTCCATTATATTCAATATTATTAACATTTATACTAGCTAATTGTATTTATTTAAGAGTAATAAAAAAAACCAGTAACTTCAAATGAAATTACTGGTATATGGTACATCGTTGCATTAAGCATTATTGCTTTCAATATCAGATACGATTTCTTTTGTTTTTCTTTCGATATCTTCAAAGTCTTTTTTGAAAATAAAGCCAAATACTACTACTACTACACCAACAACTAGTGCTGTAATAGCTGTAAAGCTTAATAAGAATTTAAATAAACCTTTAATGAAATCCCACATTTATGTTTCACCCCTGTACTTAAAATAAATACGTTTACATTAAATAATTTTAACATAGTTAACGTTATGATTAAATACATACCTTTTTATATATTATTTCAAACCTAAAATTAAAGATTTTTAAAAAATCAAATATTTTTTCTTTATTTATAATGAATGACATTGGTCTTATTTACACAGTGAATTACTATCATATATAAATAAACATTATAAGGCTTTAAATTTAATATAAATTATTGTTCAATATAAATAATAAAACAAATGATAGGAGGATTTTTCATGCAAGAAGTTAAGTCAGATATTATGACCTTTCGCGGATCACATTTTGATTTAGGTATCAAAACTGCTCAGTGGTTAAAACAGACGCCCTTACTAGAAAATAGAGAACGTGAATGGAAGAAGCGTATACCTCGTTTTGACATTGATGTTAATGAAACATATAGCATTTTCCAAACGTATGCACCAAAAATCTGGGAAGAATTATTAGGAATGCAAGAGATATTAAATTTACCGACCAAACAAATGATTTTAAATTTCGGTCACTATCGTTTTACTGATTTAAATGAAAGTGGATGTACAGTTTTTCAAGGTAAAGATTATATGGTTCGTAATTATGACTATCATCCTGCTACATATGATGGTAGATATCTTCTTTATCAACCAAATGATGGTGGACTCGCGCAAATAGGACCAACCTCTAGAGTAACTGGTCGTATGGATGGCATGAATGAAGCAGGTCTTGTGATGGGATATAATTTTATGCACCGTAAGCATCCTGCAAATGGATTTGTATGTTATATGGTAGGACGACTAGTCTTAGAATATTGTAAAGATGTAAAAGAAGCAATTCAATTTCTAAAAGAGTTACCCCATAGAAGTTCATTTAGTTATATTTTAATGGATAAGCATTTAAATCATGCAATTGTTGAAATTACGCCACGCTCATTTGATGTTAGATATGATAAAGTTTGTACTAATCACTTTGAAATATTAACACATGAAAATCGTAACTATACCAAAGAATCTAAAGAACGTCTTGCTCGCACAATTAGTCAAACTTCAGAAGGTATAGATAAATATACTGCGTTTAAACTTTTTAATGATCCTAAATATAATATTTATAGTAAGTTGTTTAAAAGTTGGTCAGGAACGATTCATACATCAATGTATGAACCTAAACATTTAAAAGCTTGGATGACATTAGGTGAGAATAACCCCCCTCTATCTATCGACTTTCAGTCATGGTTAGAGGGTCATGAACTTGACTTAATAGAATTTACTGGAAAGCTAGATACTGATTTAACATTTGCTACGTATTAATAAAAAAAGATTAGATAAACGTTTTAAAATTTAATTAATCAACGTTTTGTCTAATCTTTTTCATCCTATTTAATATTTATATCACCTTTAACGTTATAACACTCTATAATATTATAACTATTACCTACTTTGCTATCTTTAAAATAAGGATTCTTAATGTTATTGTCACCCATTCCTGGATGTAGTTTTAACAAGGTGTCTTTAGGCTTAGTTTTATACTCAATGTTTATATCACCTTTTTTACTTGAGCTCTTCATATCAATTTGACTTGGCATGTTTTTAAAGTCAAGTTTTCCTTCATTTGTAATGAATAACCCATTTTTCAAGGTACAATGATTAACCACAATATTAGAATTTATTACTTTAAATTGACTATTTTTAATATCACTATTTTTAATATTAATTGTTCCATGATCGCTATAATAATCAATACGATCAAGTTTAGCTTCTTTGATATTTAAATTTTCTCCGTCTTTTCTAATTCTGGCTTTTTTGATATCTATATTATTAATATTTAATTTTCCTAATTTAGCATCAATATTTAATTGTTTTAATTTATCAGGTGGAATAGTTATATGTATGTTGAACTTGCTTCTTTTAAAAGGGTTTAAATTAAAGCTATACCCTCTTTTAGAAGAACGTGATTCTTTTACATTTAAGCTGTCTTTTTGAGTGTTCACTTTTATACTATTGTCCCCGTAATATTTCACTCTAAATGAAGAACCTTGAGTAATAGTGATATCAGAACTATAACTATCTATATTCAATTTGGAGATAGATGATTGATGAAACGTTTCATTATATTTCAGTCGTTTATAAATATCTTTATCATGAACAAACCATACCAACGTTGCTGCTAGAAAAAAAACAACAAATATAACTAATCCACTTATTGTTAACTTTTTCATCACTGGATTCTTCCTTTAATTATTTTTATATACCATGATAAATATTTTAAAACAAGTTTATATAAATTCTGAACAATTTTTATTATTGCAACGAACGCTAATATACCTATTCCAGCATAAGAAATACTATAAAGAAAATTACTAAAAGAGTCAGGAGTGCTTTTAAGGATACTAATAATAATTAATAAGATAGGTAAACAAATAAGCACAATTGAAATGACGAAAACAAAGGCTAGAAATATTAAGAATATTATCATTGGGATAACAATTAAGAAAAAAGAAATAACACCCAAACTTAATGATGCCATAATAGCTTTTACAATATTACGAAAGTTAGGTGTAACTTTAGCATGTGAAATTGCTTCTTTAGCTTTTATTTCTTTTCCAATAGTATAAGGATTTTTCAAATCATCTAATATTTGAGCATCTGTTTTGCCTTTTGTTTCTTGATTATAAAAGATATCTTCATATTCATTCATTACTTTATCTTTGTCTTTACGTGGTAAATCATCAAGCTCCGTTTCCAGTTCATTCAAAAAAGTAATTTTATCCATTTCTCTTTCACATACTTTCTTAAAATATAAATTTATTTTTATTAACTATCAACGACTAAAGAATTCAATTCGCTTAACAATATTATCTTTATATAAAATTGATAATTTCATGTGATGATCTTTATCAAGATATACTAAAGCATCATAACCTTTACCTACCTTATCTTTGTCATAGTTATAACCTAGATTATCTATAACAGCATCGATTGGGTCACCTATATGAACATCAAAATTTGTGTTAACAAAAGTATCTTTAACTAAGATAATTCCTTTAATTTTGTGATGTTTTTTCTTGACTTTTATTGTTAAATTTTTATATTTATTATGATTATAAAAAATATACCTATCTAATTTCACATGCTTATTTAAACTATATTCTGAGTTATCAAACGTTTCATTAAGCTTTAGATGATTAATTTCTACATCACTTAAATCAACCGTTTTTTCATTTTTATAAATTGTCAATCCTAGTACAACTAATAAAGAAATGACAATAAATAAAATTGAGATAACCCATCTATTTTGAATATGCAATAGGACCACCACTTATATACTTATTTTTTTTAATATATCATAACTATGATTATATTCAAAAAAATATTAAAGTATCTTTCAATGCAAATAAAACTGGCGACAAAAATTGAACGTATCGTCGCCAGTTTTATTAAAAAGTTATTAATTTAAATGTCTCGTTTAGCAGCATAAAGTACATCAGCGATAAATAAAATAACAATAGATGCAATAGAAATGAACCATTGCCAATTCGTAAATTCAATACTACCTGATGATGATTTTTCTGTTAAGTAACTAAAAGGTATATATTTGAGTGATTTTTGAATATTATCGCCCCATTCAGGGATTAAACCTAAAAATGGTTGTAAAAATGGTACGATAAACACTAAAAAGATACCTAATGTAAAAATGACTGCTGGTTTTTGTACAATTAAAGTAATTAAGAATAATAATAGTCCAAAAAATAGTAAAAAGATAAGATAGAACCAAATATTTGTTAGGAATTTATCTCCATTTAAATTTTTACCATCTGTAAAAGTTTGAATAACTAAAAGTGTAACATACGTGATAAGTGTAAATATGAACGAAAAAATAATAATCGAAATCGTTTTTGCTATCACATAACCTACTCTATTTTTCACTTTATTCATATAAAGTTGAATCGTTCCTTGAGAATAGTCACGTGTAATTGTTTTAATAACAACAAGTAAACCAAAGAATAGAAACATCCAATTTGCCATTGGTAATATCATTGAATAATCGACTTTATCAGTATTTTTTGCTAATAGTACAGTCATTGCTGTGATGATACCCCAAATACATATAAGCGCGATATATGTTAAATAACTTTTTAAAAAACTTAATATATCATATTTAACTAATTGTAAACTCTTCATTTAATGGTCACCTCTTTGATTAATATTAAAGTACGTATCTCGAAGCGAATTTTTACGTGTTTCAATATATTTAGGATACACATTAATATGTGCGAGCGCTTTAAGCAATGTTCGATAATCTCGTTCTGCTTTAATAAGAATTTCTCCATTTTGTTTATAAGAATGAATAACATTAAAATGTTCTTGTAAATAATTTAGCGCTTGATCAAAATCATCATTGTCCAACGTAATAGAGGTACTTTCTTCTGCACTACCATCTTTCATATTGACATCTTGAACGAAATGTCCATCTCTTAAAAAGACAGCTCTATCACAAATTAATTCGATGTCTTCTAATTTATGACTTGAAATAAGAATTTTCATATTTAATTCATTTACTAAAGATTGTATCGTTTCTAGAACATCGATTGAGCCATCTGGATCCATGCCATTGGTCGGTTCATCCAAAATAAGATATTTTGGTTTATTCATTAATGATACAGCAATCGCTAATTTTTGTTTCATACCCATTGAATATTTTTTAACTTTTTTCTTAATATAGGGACGCATACCAAAAGCATCTATAATTTTATCTGAATATGCTTTATCAAATCCTTGACCAAGCACCTGAGCAAAGAGTCTTAAATTATAAAGTCCTGTTTTATTATCATAAAGTTTTGGATGTTCAATGAGATAGCCAATATTTTCATCATCTTTTAAATTAACTTTACCTTTGTAATTAATAATATTTCCATTCATCACTTTCATCAGTGTAGTTTTACCCACACCGTTTTTACCAATGAGTCCTACAATTTTGCTATCTCCAAAATCAAAATCTATATTGTCTAAAACATTATTATTACCGTATGTTTTAGTAATATTTTCTAATTTCATAAAAGTCCTCCTTTTTTCTAGCGACGATTAACACGTGCTATTTGAATAAAATAATTTATAACTAGCCACATCACACTTATAATAACTAATCCAATACTTAAATATTTATTAAATACATTTGGATCAAGTGCATTATGAAAGATAAATAAATTAATAGTCAAAAAGATAAATGCAATTGCCATCGGTATAGCAAGTACCATTAAAATAATATAAACAGTGTAAGAAATATATTCTCTTTTTCTTTCTGTACTTTTACTAAAGGCAATAGGAATGCTAAATAAATTTACACTTAAAAATGAAAGTGCTGTCGAATAACGCAACTCATTTACCTGAATATTTGTTGATTGAAAATTATATAATCCAATAATCAATGTTCCTAAAATCGTTAATATAATACATGTCAGATAATTTGCATTAAGCAATTCTTTCTTAGTTATTGGTAAACTTTCATAAAAAAGATACGACTCTTTTCCACCTAACCGTCTATGTACTCTAAATAATTGTCCTGAATCTAAAATGCTTATAATCATTAATGTAATGGCAAGTGGAATATATACAACGAAACCATAACTTGTTTTTGAAAAAAATAGTGTATAAATAGGATTAATAACAATAAGCACTAAATAAATGATAAGTGTCCAACGTCTTAACTTAAAATTTCTTATTATTAGTTGCTTCATGCCATCAACCCATTTCTATTTGGAGTTTCAACATCATTAGTTTCTTTCATTTTCTCAAGGTAAATCATTAATTCTTCAATCGTTGGATGTTTTATTTCAACTTGTTTTCCAAATAATTCCTTAAATGCTTGACCATGTTTTGTAAAACCGACATAACCTGTATGCTTTTCTTCTTTATATAAAAGGAGTTGATTTAATTCATCATCTAAATCTTTGTTATCACCTTTTACGATAAAATATTCCTCTTTTATATCATCACAATAGCCTTCAAGTACAAGATTGCCTGTTTTTATATATACAAGATAATCTGCTATTTTTTCTAAGTCTGAAATAATATGAGTCGAAATAAAAACCGTTTTATTTTCATCTATTAATTCTTGCTGCAATATTTCTAGAACTTCATTTCTTACAATTGGATCTAAACCTGCTGTTGGTTCATCTAATATAAATAACTCAGCGTGGTGACTTAAAGCAATGGCTAAAGATAACTTCATTTTCATTCCACTAGAGAAATGCTTAATTTTAAGATGACTTGGTATATTGAATCGCTCTAAATACTGATGGAATATATGACTATCCCACTTAGAATAAAAAGGAGAAATCATATTTTCTAGTTTTTTTATATTCCATTGTTGGTTGAAATAAATTTCTGAGTAAACAAAACCAATTTTATTTTTAATCCATTTTGCTGATTCTTTCATTTGTCGTCCTAAGATTTTAATTTCTCCAGTATTAGGTTCAAGTAAATCCATCATTAATCGAATCATTGTTGTCTTGCCAGCACCATTACTCCCAATAAAGCCCGTAACAAATCCTTGAGGAATACTGAATGAAAGATCTTTGATTTGGAAAGTTTTAGTGTTATAACTTACGTGTTTAACTTCAATCGCTTTCATTCATCTTCCTCCTCGTAAATTAAAGCTAAAACTTCATTTAATTCTTTTAGAGGCATACCAATTGTTTTTGCTTCTTTTACCATGGAACGTGCAAGATGTTCAATTACAAAAAATTGTTTTTCTTTTAAAATTGAACTGTCTTGTTCTTTTACGAATGTTCCTTTACCTCTTATTGTTGTGACAAACCCTTCTTTTTCCAAATCTTCATAGGCACGCTTTGTTGTAATTAAACTGACTTGCAAATCTTTCGCCAGTTCCCTCATAGATGGTAAGTGACTTCCAGCTTCAACGTAACCTTTTAATATATTTTCTTTAATTTGTTGTTTAATTTGTTCATAAATGGGCTGTTCACTGGTGTTTTTTAGAATAACTTTCATTTATGTCCCCCTTTACAACTGTATATAAATAATATATACAGTATATACAGATTTGTAAAGTGAAATAATAAAAATAAGATAAAATCAGTATTCTTAAGACATAAATTGTATATACACTATAAACATAGTTAAACAAAAAAACTATGATACAGTATTACAGTGGTAATTGCATCATAGTTTTCATATGTTACTTTTTATTTTTACGTCTGTCATTGCTACGATTAATAAATGCACATATCATAAACATAATGGCAGCCAATAATAACTTTATACCTTGACTTTCATGTCCAGTGGCTTGTAGATAATATCCAATGACAAACAAAACAATAGCTAAACCTACAAAAATTTTTGTTAGGTGTTTCATCATTTTTAGTCACCTCATTATAATAATTATATCAAATTTTTTATTTTATATGCATTAATCATTTATTTAATTAAAATTGAATTGTATATGTTCTATGTTAAGATAGTGTTATATCCACAAATTGCATTACATCCCCTAACTTGCCACATCAAGTTAAGGGGTTTTTGTGTAAGGTCATCTTATTTATTTTTCCACTTAGTTTCTAACCAAACTCGAAATATAATCAGCATACTCCCTGTTATAAGCGTGACTAAACTTTCTAATAACCACGACATTACACTACACCTCCACAAAGTAAAGTGTCATATCTCATGATGACCTATATATATTTTAACACACAAACAGAACATACGTTCCGTTTACGTATAAAAACACTTCTCTGCTTTATTTTTTATTAGAAAACTTTATATTTTGTTTAATTCAAGATAATATATAATGTGAATAACAATTTAAAGCGAGGTTATGAAAATGAATCCTTTAGCACAACATTTAAACGATCAACTAGGCGATGACCGTCCTGAAATATTAAGCATGTTATCGACATTAGGTCAATCTATGTTTTATCCCAAAGGTATTCTGTCTCAGTCTGCAGAAGCTAAATCAACAAAATACAATGCAACAATTGGTATGGCAACTAATGATAAAGGAAAAATGTATGCAGACACATTATTTGATGTCTACAATCATCTTTCGCCTGATGAGATTTTCCCATATGCTCCGCCACAAGGAATTGAAACTTTAAGAGATTTATGGCAACAAAAAATGTTAAAAGAAAATCCTAGTTTAAAAGCTTCATCTATAAGCCGTCCGATCGTGACGAATGCATTAACCCATGGTTTATCTTTAGTTGCTGACTTATTTGTAAATGATGAAGATACAATTTTATTACCAACACATAACTGGGGAAACTATAAACTTATTTTTAATACAAGACATAAGGCAAATATTGAAACTTATGCTATTTTCGATCAAGATGGACATTATACAACAAACTCACTTGTATCTACTTTAGATAATTTTAAACAAGATAAAGCTATTATTATCTTAAACTATCCTAATAATCCAACTGGCTATACACCTACTAAAGAAGAAGTTCGTACAATTGTCTCAGCAATTGAACGCTTAGCAGAAAAAGGAACTAAGGTGATTACAGTCGTAGATGATGCATACTATGGTTTATTTTATGAAGATGTCTATACACAATCTATTTTTACTGCAATTACTCAATTAGATTCAAAAAACATTTTACCGATACGCCTTGACGGTGCAACTAAAGAATTTTTTGCTTGGGGTTTACGTGTTGGCTTTCTTACATTTGGATTAAGTAATCAAAAAGCTAAAGACGTATTAGAGGCTAAAGTTAAAGGATTAATTAGAAGTAATATTTCAAGTGGAGCAATGCCTTCTCAAAGTGCAATTAAATATATACTAGAGAATCATGAACAATTTGATAAAGAAATTCAAGCTAATGTAAAAACATTACAAGAACGTTATGAAGTAACAAAAGAAGTGGTTTATGATGAAAAATATAAACAACATTGGCAAGCATATGATTTTAACTCTGGATACTTTATGGCACTTAAAGTAATCGGTGTTAACCCAGAAAAACTTCGTGTTCATTTAATCGATAACTATTCAATTGGTATTATTGCACTTAATGATACAGATATTCGTATTGCTTTTAGTTGTGTTGAAAAAAACGATATTCCACATGTTTTTGATTCTATTGCTAAAGCAATTGATGACTTAAAATAACATAAAAGTATAATAGCGAGAGACCTAACCAGGAAGGTTCTCGCTATTTTTTAATGACTTGTAATAAAATCTAACAATTTAAACATTACTTCTTTATTCTCTCTTGGTACTTCTTGGTTAAGAATCTGGTCTGGCGTTTGATTTAATACGGAATCAAACACGTATGGAGCATCATTCATGACAATCTCTTTTATATCATGAGCACCTGGTTCAAAATGAAATTGTAGTCCGATAATATTATTATTCAAAATAAATCCTTGATTTTTTAAATATTGACTTGAAAATAATAATTGTGCATTTTTAGGTATATAAAATGTTTCTTCATGCCAATGTAATGCCATCAATTCTTTTGGAATATTAGGAATGATGGATGACTCACGATAAACTTTATTCCAACCGACTTCTTTTACTGGAGATTTTCCTACAGTATATCCTAGGGCTTTAGTAATTTGTTGAGCGCCAAAACATATACCAAATATTGGCTTATTTTGCTGTATTAAATTGCGAATTAATTCTCGTTCTTCAAAAATCCATTTATCCTCATTATTAGGGCTTATGGGTCCTCCTAAAATAATAAGTAAATCTGTTTCTTTAACATTGGGAAGGATACCACTATTAAAATAAGGATGATAAATATATAATTCATGGTGATGCTCGGTAGCCCAATCTCTGATAACTCCAGGACCTTCATTAGGGGTATGTTGTAAAATATTAATCCTCATTGTTGATTCTCCTTTAAAAGTCAATGTTTATTTATATCTTTGCTATCATTATACTTCGAAACACTTAAAATAAATACTATAAAAATTATATAATTTTTATATTTAAAAAACTTTTATAAGCACTCCAATATATAAAAGGGATCTAAGACAATCATTTTTTGCCATAGACTCCAATATAAAACTCATACTTTTCTATTTTCTATTAAGTCACTATAGTATTTAATAGGGTTCATTCTATCTTTCCATCTAATATAAATCAGTGTTCCATCATGTTTTTTGAGTTTTTCATTACTAGCACCACGTTCAAATGAAGACGCTAGTTCAATATTCATATTAGGATTAACATTTAATAATTTTGCATACCATTTAACCCATACATCACCTTTGACTGGATCATTTTGAATTAACTAATCAATATTTCAGTACAGATTCACTCTATAATCAAAACCGTCAGAAAATTAAATAACAACATAAATATAAAAAGCAAGAATTCTTTTATCACTATATTAATCTATATTATTATTTTGATTATTAAATTTAGCATTTTTATTTATTATCTTTTTTTCAATTTGTATATTAAATAAAATTGTTAAAAATCAAAAGATGTAAAATTTCGACAAGTTTTATGTAAAAATTGTTCAAATTATATTTAAAGATATCAGTGAAATTAAATAAGTAATTAAAGAATATATCTACTTTTTTAATACAAAAAACTAACATTAAAAATGGCTGATTTTGCATAAAACAAAACCAACCATATCTTTTAATTATTTACTTGTCTATTTGACTGAGCGCACTTCAAAATGAACTTATCAGTCTTTTTATTATATTTTCTAAATTTCTATAACCATGACCAGTAAAAACACAAAACATTGATATATCAACATTTATAGGTGTTTTTACATCATACCTGGCATACCGCCCATTGCAGCATTGTCATTACTTTCAGGTTCTGGAATATTTGCAACTACCGCTTCAGTAGTTAAGAACATTGCAGCAACACTTGCAGCGTGTTGTAAAGCTGAACGTGTTACCTTAGTAGGATCTACAATACCTTCTTCAAGCATATTCACCCACTCGTTTGTAGCAGCATTGAATCCGACACCTGCATCAGCATGTTTAAGTCTTTCAACAATAACTGAACCTTCTAATCCAGCATTTTCAGCAATTTGGCGTACTGGTGCTGATAAAGCTTTAAGTACAATATTAACACCTGTCGCAACATCGCCTTCCGCTTCTATTTCTTCAACTTTATTATAGATATTAACTAAAGCTGTACCACCACCTGCAACAATACCTTCTTCAACTGCAGCGCGTGTAGAATTTAATGCATCTTCAATACGTAATTTACGTTCTTTTAATTCTGTTTCAGAAGCAGCACCTACTTTTATCACTGCTACACCACCAGCTAATTTAGCAAGACGTTCTTGTAATTTTTCTCTATCAAAGTCTGAATCAGTTTCTTCAATTTGTGCTTTGATTTGACTTACTCGTGCATCAATACTGTTATCGTCTCCATCACCATCAACAACAGTTGTATTATCTTTTGTTACTTCTACTTTATTTGCAGTACCTAACATATCAATAGAAGCATCTTTTAATTCTAATCCTAAATCATCTGTAATCACTGTTGCACCAGTCAATATTGCTAAATCTTCTAACATTGCTTTACGACGATCACCAAAGCCAGGTGCTTTAACAGCTACAGCAGTGAAAGTACCTCTCATGCGGTTTAATACAATATTTGTTAATGCATCACCTTCAACTTCATCTGCCACGATTAAGATTGGTCGGCTTGATTGAACAACTTGTTCTAATAAAGGTAATATATCTTGGAATGATGAAATTTTCTTATCTGTAACTAAAATATATGGTCTTTCTAATTCCGCAATCATTTTATCAGAATCTGTTACCATATATGGAGATTGATAACCTCTATCAAATTGCATACCTTCTACAACTTCTAATTCCGTATCAAGTCCATTAGATTCTTCAATTGTAATAACACCGTCATTACCTACTTTATCCATTGCTTCAGAAATATATTTACCAATTTCTTCATCAGCAGCAGAAATTGCACCTACTTGTGCGATTTCATTTTTATTTTCAACTTTTTGAGAAATGTCATGTAATGCTTCAACTGCTACTCTGACTGCTTTATCAATGCCTTCACGTAAACCAACTGGATTTGCACCACTTGTTACGTTTTTCAAACCTTCTTGAATCATTGCTTGTGCTAATACTGTAGCAGTTGTAGTACCATCACCAGCAATTTCATTTGTTTTATTTGCTACTTCTTGAACTAACTTAGCACCCATATTTTCATATGGATCTTCTAATTCAATTTCTTTGGCAATTGTTACACCATCGTTTGTAATTAAAGGTGCAACATATTCTTTATCTAATACAACATTTCGACCTTTAGGACCAATTGTTACTTTAACAGCATTTGCTAATTTATCCACACCACGTAACATTGCTTGTCGTGCATCTTCTGAAAATTTAAGATCTTTAGCCATTTATACAACCTCCATTAATATTAATCCTGTTTTTCGACAATTTTATATAGTTATTTTTACTTTTCTATAATTGCTAATATATCTTCTACATTTAAAATTAAATAGCTTTCTTCTCCACGTTTAATCTCTGATCCAGCATATTCTTGAAATACTACTGAATCACCTTCTTTTACTTCGGGAGCAACTGTCTCACCATTATCAAGAAGACGTCCGCTGCCTACTGCAACTACAACACCTTCGTTAGATTTTTCTTTTGCGCTATCAGTTAAAACGATTCCACTTTTAGTTGTTTGTTCTTGTTCTTTTCTTTCGATAATCACACGATTTCCTAATGGTTTAAGCATGATTGTTCCTCCTTAGCAGGGTCTATTTAGCACTTTAATATAATGAGTGCTAATCTAATTTTTATAATAATCAAATTTGGTCAATATTTCAAGTAAAAACTCTCTCTTACTTTTGTACATCTGAGTTTTTTACGATAAAATAAGAATAATTGATATTTAATCTGGAGGTTTCAAATGGCAAGAATTTGGGTGGCAATACTAACATTAATTATATATGCTTTAGCACAATTTTTACCCTTAGTTCTAGTACAAACGCCTATATTTAGTCGTTTATCAGGTATGGCTTTAGCTAGGGCTGGGGTGTATACTCAAGTTATCTTATTTATACTTGCAGCAATTTTAATCATCTTTCTTCATTTCAAAATTAAGAATCCTACAAACTTAGAGCAAGAACATAAAGAATCAAAACGTTATATTATCCCATGGGCTATACTTGGCTTTTTCATAGTTATGTTATATCAAGTTATTGTAGGTGTGATTAACATATGGATTTTCGGTCAACCACAACAAAGTCCAAATACTCAACGAATAATGGCTGTAGCAAAACAACTTCCTATTTTTATTATATTAATTTCTGTTGTAGGCCCTATTTTAGAAGAGTATGTATTTAGAAAAGTGTTCTTTGGTGAACTATATGATCGAATTAAAGGAAATAGAATCATTGCCTTCTTAATTGCTTCTACCGTAAGTTCTTTACTTTTTGCATTAGCGCATAATGATATTAAATTTATTCTTATTTATTTTGGTATGGGGATGATACTTTCGTTAGCTTATACTTTAACAAAACGAATTTCTGTGCCGATACTTATTCATATATTTCAAAATGGCTTCGTTGTAGTAATGCAATTTTTCCTTGGCGATTCATTAAATCATTTGAAACAACAAACTCAATTTATTATTCACTTGTGTAATTAGCACATAATTTATCTTAATAAATAAAAGCATCGAATGCTCTAGACATTTGATGCTTTTACTTTTTTTTCGTTTTTAAATTTTGATATACATAAATTATCATTACAGTGGAAGATATTAAAATTAAAGTAGGAATCAGTATCATATCCAAAGTTTTTATATATGATTTTGATTCTGTTTTTTTATGAGAAGAAGTAATGACTTTTTTATGTTGTTCTTCTTCTACTTCATCCTTATGAATTGTTTTTGGCTTTTTTAAATCAGGCATAGAGCCAATGTCACTTGTAATTAATGATAAAACTTGCTCATCTAAATTTTTATAATATTCTTTAGCATTAAGTGGATTAAAATATTGAAATCTAAAGTATTGAGAATCCTCTTGTAATATATTTAGATTTTGATTATCAAATTTTTGTTTCTTAATTAAACGATTAAAATCTTTATTTGTTATCTTTTCACCATTATCATCTAAATGATTAACCTTATTAATAATATAAGGGTTGTACTTATAAGCACCTTTTGCATATTGATTAAACCTATTTAAGATATTTTCTGAAAATCTTGACTCTATTTGATATGCATTTCGATAAGTGGATTCTTTTCCTCTATCACTTTGGAAATATAGATTATTTTGCTTTAAATGTGTTGGTTCAAAATTATTATGATTGTTTTCAACTAGTTGTCGTGAAACCAAGTGGTTAAACATTGTTTTGGAAATACTATTTTGAGACTTATCCTTTTGATAAGTAGTTTTTGAGTAAACATTGGATGAAGTATTATCATTATATGGTTGTATGATTTGATTTTGTTTCGACTTCATTGATTTAGACCTTACATTTTGATGTTCTTCTTGCTTAAAAA
Organism: Staphylococcus sp. AtDRG32; assembly: GCF_004365845.1. Classification (NCBI taxonomy): domain Bacteria; kingdom Bacillati; phylum Bacillota; class Bacilli; order Caryophanales; family Staphylococcaceae; genus Staphylococcus; species Staphylococcus sp. AtDRG32. The sequence goes on along the minus strand of NZ_SODE01000006.1, from coordinate 28,656 downwards.
TAGTTGAATCATCATTTTTATAATTTTTACTTTTTTGTGCTGTTTTATATTTAGTATGATTTTTTTCTTTAGAAGATGACGTGTTATTTTTATGAATATGTTCTATTCCACTCTTTTGTTGATTCTTATCATTAACTTTTTCTTTTTTTGGTCCTTCAGAGCTATTAGTTTCGTTACTTTTTTGTTGTGACTCTTCTGCTATTGATTCTTTTGTGCTATTAGGCTCTTCGCTTTCTTCTTGTGATTCCTCTGCTGTTGATTCTTTTGTGCTGTTAGGCTCTTCGCTTTCTTCTTGTGATTCCTCTGCTGCTGATTCTTCCGTATTATTAGTTTCGTTACTTTCTTGTTGTGATTCTTCTGCTGTTGATTCTTTTGTGCTGTTAGGCTCTTTGCTTTCTTCTTGTGATTCCTCTGCTGTTGATTCTTCTGTGCTGTTAGGCTCGTTGCCTTCTTCTTGTGATTCCTCTGCTGTTGATTCTTTTGTGCTGTTAGGCTCGTTGCTTTCTTGTTGTGATTCTTTTGTTTTTGATTCTTCTGTGTTGCTAGTTTCATCGTTGGTATGATTAAATTCTTTTATGTTTTGATTTTCATTACTTAGTTCAATTTTAGAATGCTGAGTATCAGAAGTTTTTTGTAGGTTTACTTTCTGATCTACGCCTTCACTCTCTATATTAGAAGAGGTTTCAGCATAACTATAGTGACTAAATATAATTGTACTTATAGCAAAAATAAGACTTGTTCGAATAACGTTTTGTTTTATCATTCTGAGACCTCCTCTTATTTTTAACAGTTTTAGTATAAAGAATAAAAAAATATCATGCATGTATATAAACAAATTGATAAAGAATATTAATATTTATGAAATTTTTTGTTATATAATAATTTACTTATTCTAGTATAAATTTTATACTGGATATATATTAAAAAAGGAGATTATCTGATGGGATTATTTGATAAAGAAAACACAAAACCATTTTTAACTGAAGTTGAAAACAGACGTACAATTTACAAAACTAAAATATCTATTTCTATTAGCGATGAAGAATTAGAGGAAATGATTGAACATATTGTAAAATATATGCCTTCAGCTTTTAATTCACAATCAACACGTATTGTTTTATTACTTAACGATCAACATATTAAATTCTGGGAAAATGCTAAAACTGTACTCAAAGATGTAATGGGACCAGATCGCGACTTTGAACCTACAAATCAAAGAATTAATGGTTTCGAGCATGCCTACGGAACTATTTTATATTTTGAAGATGAAGATGTAATAAAATCATTACAAGAACAAATGCCATCATATGCTGATAATTTTGCTAACTGGGGTGTTCAAACAAATGCTATGCATCAATACGCCATTTGGACTGCACTAAGTTCAAAAGGTATCGGTGCATCGTTACAACACTATAATCCACTAGTTGATCAAATTACAACACAAACATTTGATATTCCAGCATCATGGAAACTTGTAGCACAAATGCCATTTGGTGATATTGAAGAACAAGCTGGTGAAAAAGAAATTCACCCTACTGATCAACGATTTATTATTAAAAAATAATAAATTTAAACTTATCAATGAAGCATATTTCAATTAAGTCATTTTACCTTAATTGTAATGTGCTTCATTTTGCTTTTCATAGCTAAATTTAGTAAATTGAAATTATTAAGCAGGTTGAGGAGTGGTTAAAGTGAAAATACAAATATTCCAATTTTATGTCGAATATGGAAATGTTGAGAAAAATGAACAAAAAATTTCAGAATGGTTTAATACTCAATTAGATGCTGATACTGAAGTTGTTGTGTTACCAGAAATGTGGAACAATGGCTATGCTTTAGAAGAATTAAATGAAAAAGCAGATCAAGCATTATCACGTAGTTGTCCTTTTATTTCAAATCTTGCTCAAACATATCAAGTTGATATCGTCGCAGGATCTGTTTCAAATAAACGAAATAATAAAGTTTATAATACTGCTTTTACTGTTTCTAAAGAAGGTCGTCGTATTAACAAATATGATAAAGTTCATTTAGTTCCAATGCTAAATGAACCAGAATTTTTAGAAGATGGAAAAACAGTTCCAGAACCATTTACTTTATCATCAGGGGCGCTCGCCACTCAAATTATATGCTATGACTTAAGATTTCCTGAATTGCTAAGATACCCCTCTAGAGAAGGTGCTCAAATCGCATTTTATGTCGCCGAATGGCCAACATCTCGACTTAATCATTGGAGAAGCTTACTTCAAGCTAGAGCGATAGAAAATGATATTTTCATCGTCGCATGTAATGGCACAGGTCATGATGGAAATACTGAATACGCTGGACATTCAATGGTTATCAATCCTAATGGAGATATTCTTGTTGAGTTAAACAGAGAAGAAGCTACTATTTCAGTTGATATCAACATTCAAGAAGTATCACGCCAAAGAGATGCTATTCCAATCTTTAGAAATTTAAAACCTCATTTATATAAATAAAAAAAGTCGTGAGCTTGGGAGAGACTCACGACTTTTACTTAAGGGAATGTTTTACAGTTATTTTTCAATCTTTTGGGGATGTTATTAATTATGAAAAATTACATTGCATAACAATGTTATGATAGCTTGCATATTGAAAATAATTACCTTCTATTCAGAATAGCTAAGTTAATTATTTTCTACTGAGTTAACACTTCAGCGAGTCTTATGCATTTCTCATCAATAAGTTGGGATAGCTTATTAATGAATGGAACTACACGAAGAAATAAATAAATGAAATATTTTACTATGAAAATCGATATTATCGAATAACCCATTGGTCTCGATCATCACAAATACATAGTCAAATTACACAAACATTCCTTACAACTCATCGATAAATCAACTTTTAATTTCGCAACTACTAACAAAATCAAAAAAAGATTTATTCGAATAAAACAAAGACTAACAATTTAAAGACTAAGATTATTAAGTTAATATCACTTTAATGTGATATGAGTATATTAAAACATAACATTCATTTAAGTAATTAAAAATTTCTTAACTTGCAACTTTTTCTACTAAACTGTTTATTTTTATATGGTAAAATATGAGTTATCGAATTACTTTAACAGTTAAGTATTAAATTTTAACAGTTAAGCATTATTTTACAGACTAATTGCGCAAAATTGTATAATATAGTCAAGGAGAGTGGCACAATATTGAAAGCAATTGATGATAAAATTGAGCACTTTGCATCTTATTTACAAAAGAAAAATAACCTTGATCATATCCAATTCTTAAAAGTACGATTAGGCATGCAAGTGGTTGTTAGTAATATTGCTAAAACAATTGTGACATATGGTGCTGCGCTCATATTCCATACATTTTTGTATACTTTAATCACACACGTCAGTTATTTTTTAATTCGACACTATGCACACGGGGCGCATGCAAAGTCTACTTTGCTATGCCATATTCAAAATTTAATCTTATTTATTGGTTTACCATGGCTCATTGCTTACTATCATATTAATACGGGTATCATGTATAGTGTTAGTGGCCTTGCATTATTACTGATTATTATTTATGCACCAGCTGCCACTAAGAAACAACCCATACCCGAAAGACTAAAACCTCGCAAAAAAATAAAGTCTATTATTTTAGTAGTGGTTTTAATCATTATTTCTATTATAGTACCTGAGCCATATAAACAATTAATTTTATTAGGTATGATACTTGAAAGTACAACACTATTACCATTCTTTTTTCCTAAGGAGGATTATTAATTATGACATTTATTACAGATTTATTCATTAAACTATTCTCATTAATCTTAGAAACTGTTGGTACACTTGCTTCATATAATGTATGTGGTGGTTATTTCGATGAACCTGAAGTTCCTAAAGAATTAACTGATCTTAATAGATAAAATTTAGAAAGTGTGTGACGTATGGATTTATTATCAAATGTACCTTTAGCACTTTTTCAAGGATTTTTATTATTTTTAATTTCAAAAATAATTTTAGATATTAAATATACTTTAAGGGATTATTTAATCATTTTAACGATTATAATCCCTTCTGCTTTTTTTTATTATTATTTAGGAAGTATTTCTGTTTTATATTTATTAATTGGTTGTGGAGTTTTCCTATATTGTAAAGTTAAGTGGTACTCGATTATTACAGTTTTAAGTAGTGCTATTTTAATGTTTTTAAGTAATTTCATTGCTTTTATACTTGTAATAATTTTTCAAAAATTTATTAATAATAATACCTATTTAGATTTATCGTATATAAGTATATTTACTTTAGTTTCTATACTTATATCTTTTACATTTAAATCTCTACTTAAAAAATTAAAAATGTCTTATTTATCTATTAATAAGACTTACTTAACTATTATTTCAATTATTTTAATTCTTTCATTTATAATTTTATATATTTATTCTCAAGTACCTAAAGTTAATAATGCTTCTTTAAAAATTTACGGACTAATTTTTATTGGAATAATTATATTTTTTATCACCTTAATCATTATTATTTCTAGATATACATTACGTGAACTTCGCTACAGACGTAATATGGAAGAAATTGAAACGTATTATGAATATACACTACAAATAGAATCGATTAATAATGAAATGCGTAAGTTTAGACATGATTATGTCAATATTCTTACTACAATGTCAGAATACATAAGAGAAAATGATATGGATGGTTTAAAGACATATTTTAATGACAATATTGTTCCTATGAAAGATAACCTTCAAATGAACTCAATCAAAATTAATGGTACGGATAATTTAAAAGTGCGTGCTATTAAAGGATTGATAACAACTAAAATTTTACAAGCTCAAGAAAAAAATATACCTATTAGTATTGAGGTGCCAGAGTTAATTGATCATATTGAGATGAATACGGTTGATTTAAGTCGTATCATTGGGATTATCATTGATAACGCTATTGAGGCTTCAGAAGAATTAGAAGATGCCTTAATTAGAATTGCATTTATCAATGTCGAAACGTCAGTCATGTTTATTGTTATGAATAAATGTAAAGAAGATATGCCGAAAATCCATGAATTATTTCAAGACTCCTTTTCAACTAAAGGAGATAACAGAGGACTTGGTCTAACGACTTTAAAAGAAATTACTGATACTACTGAAAACGTGTTACTTGATACGACTATAGAAAATGGCTACTTCGTTCAAAAAGTAGAAATTATAAATAATATGCCATAAGGATGTGAGAAAATGAAAATATTCATTTGTGAAGACGATGTGAAACAACGTGAAAATATGGTTTCAATTATTAACAACTATATAATGATTGAAGAAAAACCGATGGAAATAGCGTTAGCGACAGATGATCCTTATGAAATTATTGAACAGTCAAAAGAAATGAATGATGTTGGATGTTATTTTTTAGATATACAATTGGAAGCTGATATTAACGGTATTAAACTTGGAAGTGAAATTCGAAAGTATGATCCTATTGGGAATATCATCTTTGTTACAAGTCATAGTGAACTCACTTACCTAACATTTGTCTATAAGGTATCTGCAATGGATTTTATTTTTAAAGATGATCCTAATCAACTAAAAACGCGAATAATAGATTGCATTGAAACTGCTCATACACGTTTAAAATTACTTTCAAAAGAAAGCAATGTTGAAACAATTGAATTAAAGCGTGGTAGCAATTCAATATATGTACAATATGATGATGTCATGTTCTTTGAATCGTCTACAAAATCCCATCGTTTAATTGCACATCTTGATAACCGTCAGATTGAATTCTACGGAAATCTTAAAGAATTAGCACAACTCGATGATCGTTTTTTCAGATGTCACAATAGTTTTGTTGTAAATCGCCATAATATCGATTCAGTCGATTCTAAAGAACGAATTGTAACTTTCAGAAATGGTGAGCATTGCTATGCCTCTGTACGTAATGTTAAAAAGATATAATATTAAAACCCCTTCATTTTAATATCTGAAGGGGTTTCTTAATCTCTTTTTCAAAGTTCTTCAATAACTTCTTCTAAACTTGGAATACTTTCAATAGCGCCATATTTAGTAGTTACTTTTGCAGCTACTAAATTACTAAATTTTAAAATTTCTTCTCCTTTTTCTTTAAATAGAGAAGTAATGTCTGTTAATTCTGTATTTAAAATTCTATTAATGACTGCACCAATAAACGCGTCTCCGGCACCAGTAGTGTCAACAGCTTCAACTTTATACCCTTGATGATGAATAATTGTCCCATCTTTTAAATAGGCTGTTGCTCCTTTGTCTCCTTGTGTATAGATAACTACTTCAACATTCCCTTTAAATAAAGATTGAATCGCTTTATGTTCATCACTTATTCCAGTAACAAATTCAATTTCTTCATCTAAAATTTTAATGATATTTGCTTTTGGAAGAAATGACTGAATAGTCGCTTTACACGCTTCTGCGCTATCCCATAATGGTAATCTAACATTTGGATCAAACACTATCATCCCATGAGCCGCTTCAAATTTTTCAATCATAGCAAGATGTGTATTGTTCATATCACATTCAATTAAATCAACAGAACAAAAATGTAGAACATCTTGATTAGAAATATTGATTTCATCTAAATTCGAAGTATGTATAATAAAGCATGTCAGCTGATGATTTACGATAAAAAGAAAAATCTCGTTCCCCATTTTCTTTTAAACTAACGAAAGCGAGTGCAGTATTAGCTGCATGTGTTCGTTTAATATATGTTGTACCAACGCCTATTTTCTCTAACGTCTCTACGATAATATCTCCAAAAGCGTCATTACTTAATTGTGTAACCATTTCTGTCCTACTACCTAATTTTTTAGCCACACTTGCCACATTAGCAGGTGCCCCGCCAACTTGTCGACTGAACTGCGTTACATCTTTAAATTCAATATTTGTTCTATTTGGAATAAAATCGATTAATGCTTCACCAATAGCATATAACTTCCTCATTTATTTATCTTTCCCTAAGTCATATTTAGTAAATTTCAAATAAACTTGACCTGTTTCTGTAGATGTGCGAATTGCTGTAGCATTTTCATCAGGAAAAATTCTTGACGTTAAGACACACTCTCCATCATTACAAAAAATTTCAATACTTGACGTATCCACAAAAATGTGTAATTGTTTTAATGGCGAATCTAAATATGTAGATCTTGTCACACCTTCAACATTACTAGGTAATGCACCACTTTCTGATCGATCTAATGTAATCTTTTGCTCCCTAGTATTATAAGAAATTAATGTTGAATTTAACTTAGATGCTCTTAATTCAAAATATATTTCTGTTGCTTCATTTTCTAAAATATCAATAATAAGCTCATATTGCGTACCTTCGTAAGGATGAAGTGTTGTATTATATTTGTTAGCATAACCTAATGCTGTTTCTTTATTTTGACGTAACGTCTCTAACGCTTTCAAAGGACGTTGGCGTAACCGTCCTTCTTCGATTGTTAACTCTCTAGGTATCGTTAAACAATGTGCCCAATCTTCTTCATCTGTAGGATAGTGAGTATCTGGTAATCCCATCCACCCAATTAAAATACGCTTACCATATTCATCTATAAACGTTTGTGGCGCATAAAAATCAAAACCATTATCAAGTTCTATAAATGTATCATGTTTGAATTCTAATGTATCGAAATTTAAATTACCGATTAGATATCCAGATTGATAAATATTTCTATATTTTTCATCTTTTGCATCAATACCTTGAGGACTAAAAATAATGACATCTTGTCCATTTAAACTAAAATAGTCTGGACATTCCCACATATAGCCAAAATCTTCTAGTTCGGTTGTAATTTCTCCAATATATTCCCATTGGTCAATCTGTCGATGTATCATTTTGTACAAAAGTAAACGTCCTAATTCTTGTTGAGTTTGGACACCTAATATTGCATAATATTCTTCATGATGTTTAAATACTTTTGGATCTCTAAAATGACTTGTATATCCTTCAGGTTGATGAGCAATCACAGGCTTATTTAATTTTTCGATTGAACCATCTTGTTTTACTTTTGCAATCATTTGACTCGAATATCTTTTCCATTCTTCATCTCGATGATTACCTGTATACATGTAATATAAGTTTCCTTCAAATTCAAAAGCACTTCCACTATATACCCCATGACTATCATAAATCGTATCAGGCTTTAATATAGGACCATTTGGTTCAAATGTCACTAAATCTTTACTAGTATAATTAAACCAATATTTCAGTCCATGCACAGCACCCAATGGAAACCACTGGTGAGATACATAGTATGTTCCGTTATAAAACATCAATCCATTAGGATCATTTAATAAACCTGTTTCAGGTTGAATATGAAAGTGTTGACGATACCTTGATTGTTCTATTCGATGCTTTAACGCTTCTAATTCATCTTTGTTCACATCTTCAATACGATGATAGCGTTGTTCTCTTGACCACTCAGTCATATTAGTCCTCCTAAATCATTAGTATTAATTTTATCACTTAATATCGTAACGGTAATTAGTCTTAAGACTTTACAATCTATAATTTAAAAAGCGGGAAATTGTACTTTTGATACTCCCGCAAACTTTGCAATATCTGATATGTTTTTCAATAGACTAATCATCTAAATTAATATCAACATAATATTAATTTTATCATATCGTGATTATCTTCAAATACTGTTTTACTAATGAAACTTTAACATTTTAAATATATATCAATACCTTTTATGTAATTTATTTAATTCCCCATAAAAATATGCCTTTTCACCATGCACAAGTTGATCTAAACCTGTCATATCTTCTTCAACGGTCGTAGCAAGGGACATAAAAATTGATAATGTCTTTCCAATAATAAAAGTTATAATAATCGAGTAAACGACTACTACCACAACTGCAATACATTGTATCCATATAGTATGTAAATGACCAGTATAGATTAATCCATCTAATATATCTTTATTAACTTTATGTGATTGAAATACACCAGTCAATATTGCACCAATCACACCCCCAACACCATGAATACCAAAGGCATCAAGTGTATCATTATATCTTAATTTTTCTTTTATAGAATTGACCACAAAATAACATGCTATACCACCAATCATAGAGATAATGTATGCACTTAAGTAGTTTACAAATCCAGCTGCTGGTGTAATGGTTACGAGTCCTGACAGTACACCTGATAATAAACCAAGTAAGCTTAACTTTTTATTAGAAAAGTATTCAAGAATCAACCAGCTAAATGCTCCTCCGCTTGCAGCGATGATAGTATTTACAAATGATATCACTGCTATATCATTTAAAGTAAACGCACTTCCTGTATTAAAACCGTACCATCCTATCCAAACAAAAATACCACCTATAAGTGTAATAAGTAAATTATTCGGTTGTAGTTTCTCTACTTTTTTTCCGTGACCTATCATTATTGCTAATACTAATCCTGATACTCCTGATGTAATATGTACCACAGTACCTCCAGCATAATCTAAAGCCTCAAGTTGTTGAATCCAACCACCGCCCCATACCCAATGGGCTACAGGACTGTAAATCATAATTACCCATATAAATATAAAAATGATAAAAGGAATAAATCTCATTCGCTCAGCAATTGAACCTGATAAAATGGAAACTGCAATAGTACAAAACATCATCTGAAATAACATAAATAAGGCAAACGGAATATGTGGACTAAATTGAACATTCGTATTAAATCCTACATGTTGCAAACCAATAAAATCAAAATTACCTATCCAATCATTTCCATGACCAAAACTAAGAGAAAACCCAATGACCACCCATGTAAACGTAACAATAATGATAGCGGCCATACTTTGCATCACTGTATTTAAAACATTTTTAGATTGAACTAAGCCTCCATAAAATAAACTCAATCCCGGTGTCATTAACCAAACTAATAAAATACACAGAAATAAAAAAATTGTGTCATCCATCTTCATTTTTACCACTTCCTTAAAAAACATCATATTAATAGTTTTTAAGAATAGCAAAAACACGTAAGATTAAATGACACAATTTGTCATATTACATTACATTTATAAAGAAAAACTTAAGCTTTTTGAACTGTTATTGTCCATGAAGCATCATCAAGTTGTTCATAGTTTGTTACAGGATACCCCTGTTCTGCTGCCCAGTTTGGAATTGCTTCAGTTGCTTGAGTGCAATCAAAGTCTATTTTTAATTCGTCACCATTTTTTAATGTTTCCATTTTCTTTTGTGCTTCAATAAGTGGAAATGGACATACCATTCCAACAGTTCCTAATTCGTATAACATATTCAGTCCTCCAATAATTAAGTTGTTTGAGTTTGTCTAGATATTTGAGTAGATTGAGCTGTTTGTTTTTGAATTTGTTTCATTGGTCTTACGAAAATAAAGTAACTCATAAACCATGTACCTAATATCATCGATGCTAAAGCAATCCAACCTTGCCAACTTAGTGTTGCAGTCGCCACTAATCCATTACCAATGGAACAACCGCCAGCAACTGAAGCACCAAATCCCATACATATACCACCAATAGCACTATTTCTAATAGTAATTTTATCTGGTAAACGCCATTTAAATTCTTTTGCTCCTCTAGCAGCAATATATGATCCAATAAATATACCTAATACTAAAAAAACGCCCCAATCGATAAATTTTAAATCTCCACTCATTAAGAATTGAACAATATGTGCTGATGGAGTAGTGATACCTAATCCATCTTCACGTCCAGTAGAATAACTCATAGGCCATGCTAATAAAGCAATCAATCCTACAATAATTCCAGCTACAAATGGATGATAGCGCTTTTCAAATAAATAATGTCGTATTCCTGAATATCTTTGCTTTAATTTGGGTACAGCAATTTTGGGTTTTGGTTTACGTAATGTACGGATAACTAAGAATAATGTTACACCTGTTAATATAATAACTAATATCCAACTTGGTATGCCTGTCGTTTGTGACATACTAGCATTTACATTCGTTGGTTTATTAATTTTATTCATTAAAGGTAATAGAATTCCAGCTTTGGTAATTGTTGCTGATAAAGCATACATAATTAAAGCAACCCAACTACCAATTAATCCTTCCCCAGCTCGATACCATGTGCCAGTTGCACATCCGCCAGCTAATACTATACCAATACCAAACACAAATGAACCAATAATCGTACCTATTACTGGAAATGTTTGATAAGAAACTGTTAATACATCAAAACCAGTTAAAACTAGTAAGCCTATACTTTGTACTGTAATTGCCACTAACAAAGCATAAAACATTTTATTATTTTTTTGAACATACATATCTCTAAATCCGCCAGTAAGACAAAAACGTGTACGTTGCATAACAAAACCTAATAATAGGCCAACGATTAATCCACTAATAATCATCCAAATCAAATAAAACACCCTTTTCCGATTGATTTACTAAGGTATTATAATGGATTAACTAACCTATTTCAATATTTTCCATTGAATTAATATATTTATAAAAAAAGCTATAATGCAAATGCATTGTAGCTTTAAAAAATAATTTAATATTAATTTGAAGAGTTTTTCATAAAGAATAATAGTGATTGTAATTCGATACCTAAATCGATATGATGAACTTGAACATCATTTGGCACATCAATTCTAGCAGGAGTAAAGTTTAAGATACCTTTTACATCTGCCTTAATAAGTCGATCTGAAACAGATTGTGCCACACTTCCTGGTGTAGTAAGAATCACTACATTAATATTCTGTTTTTGAAGTTCAGATGAAATATCATCAATATGCTTTACTGTCACTTTTCCAACTTTTGTACCAACAATATCTTTATCAATATCAAATGCAGCTGTAATTGTCATTTCATCATGTATTGAAAAATTGTAAGTAAGTAATGCACGTCCTAAATTCCCTACGCCAACAATAGCAATGTGAATATTATTACTATCGCTAATCTCCGTTTTAAAGAATTCTAAAAGACTCTCAACGTTATAGCCATATCCTTTCTTACCTAACTCACCAAAATAAGAAAAATCTCTTCTTATCGTAGCTGATTCAATATCTAAAGCCTCACTAATTGTTTTAGAACTCACGCGATCAATACCTTTAATTTTTAATGAATTAACAAATCGATAATATAAAGGTAAACGTTTTAATGTAGCGCGAGGTATTTTTGATTGATTTTGAGGCATATGCAATGTCCCCCTTTTTGTTTGAACTTTTTAATCTATATATTCAAACTAACTAGAGTGCAATTAGTTATTTTAGTGAAATATATATAATGCCTATTATGGATACTGCAATATTATACCGTAACCTATTTCAAAAATAAATATCTTAGTTTCCTAAGCATACCTTATATTGTAAAATGATATAATAATGTCAAATTTAAAATTAAATAAATGTGATTGTTACATAGATAGAAAGGTGAAACTTGAATGATACTTTTACAATTAAATGATATTTCAAAATCGTTTGATGGTGAAGATATATTTAATCATGTTAATTTTGAAGTTAAAACTGGAGAACGTATTGGCGTAGTAGGAAGAAATGGCGCTGGAAAATCAACGTTAATGAAGATTATTGCAGGTGTTGAAGATTATGATAGTGGCCATATTTCAAAAATCAAGAATTTACGTATTGGTTATTTAACTCAACAAATGACACTTGATTCTTCTCTTACTGTAATTGAAGAAATGTCAAAACCATTTGAACATATTAAGCATATGGAAACGCTTATTAATGATGAAACTGATTGGTTAGCCGCTCACGTTGATAGTTATGATTCAGAAGATTATAAACAACATATGGAGCGTTATGAATCATTATCTAATCAATTTGAACAACTTGAAGGTTATCAATATGAAAGTAAAATTAAAACAGTATTGCATGGTTTAAACTTTACTGAAGAAGAATTTGATAAACCCATTAATGATTTTAGTGGCGGACAAAAAACACGTTTATCTTTAGCACAGATGCTTTTAAGTGAGCCAGATTTATTACTATTAGATGAACCTACAAACCACCTCGACTTGGAAACAACTAAGTGGTTAGAAGATTATTTGAAATATTTTAAAGGTGCCATCATTATTATTAGTCATGACAGATACTTCTTAGATAAAATTGTAACTCAAATATATGACGTTGCTTTAGGAAATGTGAAGCGTTATGTAGGTAATTATGAGCAATTTATTACTCAACGTGATAAATACTATGAATTAAGAATGCAAGAATATGAAAAACAACAAGAAGAAATTAAACGTCTTGAAACTTTCGTGGAAAAAAATATTACTCGGGCTTCCACAAGCGGTATGGCTAAAAGTCGTCGAAAAACATTAGAAAAAATGGAACGTATCGATAAGCCAATGATGGATGCTAAAAGTGCTAATATCCAGTTTGGGTTTGATAGAAATACTGGCAATGATGTGATGCATATCCGTAATCTAGAAGTAGGTTATCAATCCCCTATCACTGCTCCTATTAATATTGAAGTTACAAAAGGAGACCATATTGCTATTATTGGGCCTAATGGAGTTGGAAAGACTACCCTTATCAAAACAATTGCAAATCGTCAAAAAGCATTAGGTGGAGAAATTACTTATGGTGCTAATTTAAACATAGGATATTACGATCAAAAACAAGCAGAATTCAAATCTAATAAAACAATATTAGATTATGTTTGGGATCAATATCCTATGATGAATGAAAAAGATGTCCGCGCTGTTTTAGGACGATTTTTATTCGTTCAAGATGACGTCAAAAAAGTTATTAATGATTTATCAGGGGGCGAAAAAGCACGTTTGCAATTAGCTTTACTTATGTTACAACGCGATAACGTTTTGATACTCGATGAACCTACTAACCATCTTGATATAGATTCTAAAGAAATGTTAGAACAAGCGTTAAAAGATTTTGAAGGTACAATTTTATTTGTTTCCCATGATCGATATTTTATTAATCAACTAGCAAATAAAGTATTTGATTTAAATAAAGATGGCGGTCAACTGTATTTAGGTGACTATCAATATTTTATTGAGAAAACAGAAGAAGCTTCTGCGTTAAAGGAATTTGAAGCGGAAAACAATAAAGATGAAACGCTTGATTTAGAAGACACCGATTCGTCAACGACTAATACATATGCTTCTCAAAAACAATATAAGAGAGAATTACGAAAAATTGAGCGTCAAATTGAGCAATGTGAAGAACAAATCGAAAAATATGAAGAACACATTACTCAAATTGATCAACAATTGACTCAGCCTGATATTTTTAATGATCCTATTAAGGCAAATGAACTTGCTGAGCAGAAATTAAGTATCGAACAACAATTAGAGAATGTTATGGCTGAATGGGAAGAATTACAAGAAAAAATTTAATACATCTAAGAAAACTAGTAAAAGTATCAAATTTTTACTAGTTTTTTATTTATTTCATTCACAAATTTATAAACAACTAAAATACTGATATCTCAGTTATCAACGAACTTATCCTAGTTATCCACAACGCGAACGATAATAATTCACATAACTTTTACACAACATTTAAACTATATTCACATCTTTGCCCCCTTTTTATCCACAAGATATTAACTATTTGTTGATAAGTACACACGTTCTCTATTGACATATATCATAAGTCAATATATTAACCTAATTAAATAAAAAAGTAATTGAAACTTATTTGATTTTAAGTTCAATTACTTTTTACTTTATTATTCAACTGTTACATCTTCAATATCTATATTATTTTTTCCATTTAAATCTAGAGATGAAGTTACACCAGCTTTATAGTAATAATATCCAGCAGCACCAATCATAGCAGCATTATCTGTACATAACTTTGAATTAGGTATTGAAAGTTTAATGTTATTTTCTTTACACAAATGATTTAATCGTTCTCTTAATCCTTTGTTACTAGCTACTCCGCCAGCTACAATAAGGTGTTCAACATGATAAGCTTTACAAGCATTAATAGCCTTTGTACTTAATACATCGACAACACTATTTTGGAAACTGGTAGCAACATCTTCTTTTTTTATGTCTTCATTTTTTTGTCGTTGATTGTGTAACTTATTAATCACTGCACTTTTTAATCCACTAAAACTAAAATCATAACTATCTTTTTCAAGCCATACTCTAGGAAAATGGTATGTGTCCTTTCCTTCCAAAGCAAGTGCATCTATAGCTGGGCCTCCTGGATATGATAAACCAATTGTTCTTGCTACCTTATCATAAGCCTCTCCTACAGCATCATCTCGTGTTTCACCAATTACTTCAAAATTTAAATGTGATTTCATATAAACGAGTTCTGCATGTCCACCCGAAACAATTAATGCTATTAAAGGAAAGACTAACGGTTCTTCAAGATGATTAGCATAAATATGTCCTGCAATATGATGAACAGGAATGACTGGCTTATTATAAGCAAATGCTAAAGCTTTTGCTGCATTAATTCCTATTAGAAGTGCCCCTATTAATCCAGGTCCTTGTGTAACAGCTATGGCATCGATATCTTCCATAGTAACATTAGCTGAAGATAACGCTTCATCAATTGTAGTCGTAATTCCCTCTACATGATGTCTACTTGCAACTTCAGGGACTACTCCCCCAAAACGTTTATGACTTTCTATTTGACTAAGTACAATATTAGATAAAATCGTATTTCCATTTTTTATAACACTTACACTTGTTTCGTCACAGCTTGTTTCAACCGCTAATATTAATATGTCTCTATTCATTTAAATTCACCCACATCACTAATGCATCCTCGCCTTCTCCATAGTAATTTTTTCTTTTACCGCCATATTGAAACCCTAATTTTTTATATACATGTTGAGCTATCACATTCGTAATTCTCACTTCTAAACTCATCACATCACAAGTATGCCTAGCATAGTCCATCACATAATTAAGTAATAGCTGACCTAATCCATAGTCTCTGAATGATTCTTTGATTGCTATTGTTGTAATTTGAGCTTGATCTATTACTATCCATAATCCTAAATATCCAATAATTTCTTCTTGAAAAATAACAACAAAGTATTTTGCAAAGTTATTTTCATTTAGTTCATGGTAAAATGCATCGATGGTCCATGAACTATCGTTGAAGCTTTCTCTCTCAATATCGAAAACACTTGGTACATCATCGACTTGCATCGCTCTAATGGTTAACTGTTCTTCTGTTGGTTTAACCAATTACGTTCCGCCTCTGACAATTTTATATAATTTGGTACAAACGTATGAATGTTCTCAGGTTGATGAATCAAGTGTTTCATGACAGTTGCATTAGGCAGTTTAGCCTCAATATCTCCATGTAGTAATTCAGATAATTTTTCCGTGTCCTCTCCTACAAACACATAAGGTTGATTTAAATCATTGAGTTTTTTATGCAACGCTTCTAAAGAAATATATTGGTCTTTTTCAATTGTATTTAATTGATTGTTTTCATATTGATATAATCCTGTATATACCGCTTCGCGACGAGCATCAAATATTGGTACGATAATTCTTTTATCATTCGTATCTATAGTAGCCGCTAATGCTTTTAACGATGATACACCATATAATTTAGTATTCAAAGCATAGGCTAATGTTTTCGCTACAGTAACGCCTATTCTCACTCCTGTATAAGAGCCAGGCCCTTTTGCAATAACAATCCCATCTAATTCTTGTTTTTTTAAATTCGATTCATTAAATAAGGATTGAATACTAGGCATAAGTTGGCTCGAATGATCTTTTTTACTATTTGTTGTTTTTATTGCTAAAACCTCATCATCGTTCATCAAAGCAATTGACATGGGTTGATTTGAAGTATCAATTAACAGTAAGTTCATTGTCTATCTCTTCCTTTATTTTAGTATAATGATAGCCTTTTGCTGCTATATTAATTTGTCGTTGATTTTCATTTATAGTCGTAATATTAATCACTAAATACTCTTCCGGAAGGAACTCCTGTATAAATTGACTCCATTCAATTATTGTAACAGCGTCATCTTCAAAGTATTCATTAAATCCTAAATCTTCATCTGAATCTTCTAAGCGATAACAATCCATATGATGAAGTTTTAACTCCTTACCTTTGTATGATTTTATGATATTAAACGTAGGAGAATTAATATTACGCTTTACTCCTAGATATTTACCTATAAATTGAGTCAACGTTGTTTTACCAGCACCTAAATCACCATTCAATAAAATGACATCTTTTGAACCAACATGCTTCATTAAAATTTTAGCAAAATGTTCCATCTCATCTAAATTTTTGATAGGTATCATGTATTGTTCTCTCTCCTCATGTTTATTTTACACTTCGTTATTTCATCTAAATTTAACTTAATAATTGTAACAAACTTTACTAAAAATTTCTCATTAATAAAATATAAATCATTCTTCTAAATTGTTAGAAAATTCTAAAAAGAGTATTGACTTTAATATCTGTTTAGTGTAAATTAAATTTATCAAATTTTTAAACAATTCTAACTATTCAAATAATCACCCATTCAAGAAAGGAGTATAATACCATGCAATCATTTACATATTCACTGTCACCACTAGAAAATTTAATTATTTTATTATACTCTTCAGGGCTGGAACTTTAGTAGCTTAATTTACTAAATGTTTAAGTCCTATTTCTCATTGAATGGGACTTAAAAACGTCCCAACTTTATTGGGGCGTTTTTTTATTTTAATAATTAGTAATTTATGGGGGAATGAATAAATGAGAAGTGACATGATAAAAAAAGGTGATCATCAAGCACCAGCAAGAAGCCTATTACACGCGACAGGAGCACTTAAAAGTCCTACTGACATGAATAAGCCTTTTGTAGCAATTTGTAATTCATATATCGATATCGTTCCTGGACATGTTCATTTAAGAGAATTAGCAGATATTGCAAAAGAAGCGATTCGTGAAGCAGGTGCAATTCCTTTTGAATTTAATACAATTGGTGTCGATGATGGAATAGCAATGGGACATATTGGTATGAGGTATTCCTTACCGTCACGTGAAATTATTGCAGATGCGGCTGAAACTGTTATCAATGCTCATTGGTTTGATGGTGTATTTTATATTCCTAACTGTGACAAAATTACACCTGGAATGTTATTAGCAGCTGTTAGAACGAATGTCCCTGCTATCTTTTGTTCAGGTGGTCCAATGAAAGCTGGTTTATCTGCTCAAGGAAAAGCTTTAACTTTATCGTCTATGTTCGAAGCAGTCGGAGCTTTTAAAGAAGGTTCAATTACTAAAGAAGAATTTTTAGATATGGAACAAAATGCTTGTCCAACATGTGGATCATGTGCAGGAATGTTCACAGCAAATTCTATGAATTGTTTAATGGAAGTCTTAGGATTAGCACTTCCCTACAACGGTACAGCTTTAGCAGTAAGCGATCAACGTCGTGAAATGATTAGACAAGCAGCATTTCAATTGGTAGAAAATATAAAAAATGACATTAAACCTCGTGATATTGTTACGAAAGAAGCAATTGATGATGCATTTGCTTTAGATATGGCAATGGGTGGTTCAACAAATACTGTACTTCATACATTAGCAATTGCTAATGAAGCTGGAATTGAATATGACTTAGAAAGAATTAATGAAATTGCTAAAAAAACGCCTTATTTATCTAAGATTGCACCAAGTTCTTCTTATTCTATGCACGATGTTCATGAAGCTGGCGGATGTCCAGCAATCATTAATGAATTAATGAAAAAAGAAGGAACCCTGCATCCAGATCGACTAACAGTTACTGGTAAAACATTAAGAGAAAATAACCAAGGTAAAGAGATTAAAAATTTCGATGTTATTCATTCTTTAGATGCTCCATATGATAAAGAAGGCGGATTGTCCGTCTTATTCGGTAATATTGCTCCTAAAGGTGCAGTAATTAAAGTTGGTGGTGTTGATCCTTCAATTAAAGTATTTAAAGGAAAAGCAATTTGCTTTGATTCACACGATGCAGCTGTAGAAGCAATTGATAATAAAACAGTTCGTGAAGGTCACGTAGTTGTCATTCGATATGAAGGACCTAAAGGAGGTCCGGGTATGCCAGAAATGTTAGCTCCTACATCATCTATCGTCGGAAGAGGTTTAGGAAAAGATGTTGCTTTAATTACGGATGGTCGTTTTTCTGGAGCCACTCGTGGTATCGCTGTAGGTCATATTTCACCAGAAGCAGCCTCAGGAGGTCCTATTGGTCTGATTAGAGATGGTGATGAAATTACTATTGACTTAGTAAATCGAACTTTAGACGTTAATCAGCCTCAAGAAGAATTGTATAAACGTAAAGAAGAACTTGAGCCTTTTAAAGCTAAAGTAAAAACAGGTTATCTTGCAAGATACACTGCTTTAGTAACCAGTGCAAATACGGGTGGTATTATGCAAGTCCCAGAAAATCTTATTTAAATTTAAGGAGCGATAAATATGTCAAAAACAAAGGAAAGTAATAAACAAACTGAAACACTTACAACTCGAAGCGGTTCTGACTTATTAGTAGAAGCACTTGTACACGAAGATGTTGATTTCATTTTTGGATATCCAGGTGGCGCAGTTTTACCATTATACGATACATTTTATGATGAAAAAATTAAACATATTCTTGCACGTCATGAACAAGGTGCTACCCATGCCGCTGAAGGATACGCACGTGTTTCAGGCAAACCAGGTGTCGTCGTCGTAACAAGTGGTCCTGGAGCTACAAATGCTATCACTGGTATTACTGATGCTTATTGTGATTCTCTACCCTTAGTCGTATTTACCGGACAAGTGGCAACCCCTGGTATTGGTAAAGATGCATTCCAAGAAGCTGATTTATTATCAATGACAACGCCAATTACAAAAGCTAATTACCAAGTTAAACATGTAGATGATATCCCTAGAATTGTTCACGAAGCATTTTATTTAGCAAATACTGGACGTAAAGGACCTGTAGTCATTGATTTCCCAAAAGATATGGGTGTTTTAACTTCTTCTGCTCCACTTGAAGAAGAGGTTCATTTACCTTCATATCAAGTAACTGAAAATCCAAATAAAGAAGATATTCAACAACTTTCTCAATATTTAAATCATGCAAAAAAACCTGTCGTTTTAGCTGGAGCAGGTATCAATCACTCAAAATCAAATGCTTTATTAACTGAATTTGTTACTCAACATCAAATTCCTGTTGTTACAACTTTATTAGGTCTAGGTGCTATTTCATATGAAAATCCCCTTTTCCTTGGTATGGGCGGTATGCATGGCTCTTATGCAAGTAACATGGCACTCACTGAATGTGACTTACTCATTAATTTAGGTAGTCGATTTGATGATCGTTTGGCTAGTAATCCTAACGAATTCGCACCCAACGCTAAAGTAGTACACATTGATATTGATGAATCAGAAATTAATAAAGTGATTCCTACAACACTCGGAATTGTTGCAGATTGTAAAAAAGTATTAGAAGCATTAGTTACTGAACATCAAAGTCATGCTACATACAAAGAATGGGTAGACCATTGTTTAGATAATAAATCAAAACATCCATTTAAATACAAAGAAGCTAATGATACATTTTGTCGTCCACAAGAAGCCATTGAATATATTGGTAAAATCACAAATGGTGAAGCCATCGTCACTACAGATGTAGGTCAACATCAAATGTGGTCAGCACAATTTTATCCTTTTAAACATCATAGTCAATGGGTTACAAGTGGTGGATTAGGAACAATGGGATTCGGTATTCCTTCAGCAATTGGTGCACAACTCGCAGCTCCAGATAAAACAGTTGTTTGTTTTGTAGGTGATGGTGGATTCCAAATGACCAATCAAGAAATGGCGTTATTACCTGAATATCACCTAAATGTAAAAATTGTTTTAATTAACAATGGTACATTAGGAATGGTAAAACAATGGCAAGATAAATTCTTTAATCAACGTTTTTCACATTCTGTTTTTAATGATCAACCAGATTTTATTAAAATGGCTGAAGCTTACGGTGTTAAAAGCTTCTTAATCGATCATCCTAATAAATTAAAAGCGCAATTAGATGAAGCTTTTAATTATGAAGGTCCTGCTTTAATTGAAGTAAGAATTTCTCCAGCGGAACCTGTAAACCCTATGATTCCTAGTGGTAAAGCTAATCATGAAATGGAGGGTCTAGAATGAACCGAACTTTAAAATTAAAAGTAGCTGACCAAGTCAGTACGTTAAATCGAATCACAAGTGCTTTTGTAAGATTACAGTACAATATCAATGAATTATATGTAAAACCTGCTAGTGAAGATGGCATATCTGATATGACAATCAAAGTTCATATTGAGGATGAAGATGTATATCGAATTTTAATTACTAAATTAAAAAAACAAGTCAGTGTTATTAATATTGAAGATGTGAATGATTAATTCTTAGATGATGCGCTAGCATTTTACATCAATTATCATATTTAATGTCTAACATCATGAAGTTAATTATTACCTTTTCAATATTCGGAATTTTTTAAATTTTTTTACTAATGGAGGAAAGTATTATGACAAAAGTTTATTATGATCAATCAGTAGAAAAAGATGCACTACAAGGTAAAAAAATCGCTATTATCGGTTACGGTTCTCAAGGCCATGCACATGCTCAAAACCTTAAAGATAACGGTTACGACGTAAGAGTTGGTATTCGTCCAGGTGATTCATTTAATAAAGCTAAAGAAGATGGATTAGATGTTTATCCAGTGGCTGAAGCAGTTAAACAAGCAGACGTTATTATGGTATTACTTCCTGATGAAATTCAAGGTAATGTATATAAAAATGAAATTGCTCCAAATTTAGAAGCTGGTAATGCATTAGCTTTTGCACATGGATTTAATATTCATTTTAACGTCATCGAACCACCTAAAGATGTAGATGTCTTCTTAGTAGCACCTAAAGGTCCTGGTCATCTAGTAAGACGTACATTTGTTGAAGGTTCAGCTGTGCCAGCATTATTTGGTGTTCAACAAGATGCTACAGGTCATGCACGTGACATTGCTTTAAGTTATGCAAAAGGTATTGGTGCTACACGTGCTGGTGTTATTGAAACAACATTTAAAGAGGAAACTGAAACTGACTTATTCGGTGAACAAGCTGTACTTTGTGGGGGAATTCATAAACTGATTCAAAGTGGTTTCGAGACATTAGTGGAAGCTGGATATCAAAAAGAATTAGCATATTTTGAAGTACTACATGAAATGAAACTTATCGTTGATTTAATGTATGAAGGCGGTATGGAAAATGTACGTTATTCAATTTCAAATACTGCTGAATTTGGTGACTACGTATCTGGTCCACGTGTCATTACTCCAGATGTTAAAGACAATATGAAAGAAGTACTTAAAGATATTCAAAATGGTAATTTCGCTAATCGCTTTGTTAAAGATAACGAAAATGGATTTAAAGAATTTTATGAATTGCGTGAACAACAACACGGTCATGAAATTGAAGCAGTGGGTCGTGAACTAAGAAAAATGATGCCATTTATTAAATCTAAAAGCATTCAAAAATAAAATGTAAGGAGATGTTAAAAATGGAAAGCCATATTCAAATATTTGATACAACGTTAAGAGATGGAGAGCAAACACCTGGTGTGAATTTTTCATTTGATGAACGTTTAAGTATTGCTAAGCAACTTGAAAAATGGGGAGTCGATGTTATTGAAGCAGGCTTCCCCGCTTCAAGTACTGGAAGCTTTAAATCAGTAGAAGCAATCTCTAAAGCATTAACTACCACTGCAGTGTGTGGATTAGCAAGATGTAAAAAATCTGATATTGATGCAGTATATGAAGCAACAAAATGTGCTACTAAACCACGTGTTCATGTATTTATTGCTACTTCCCCTATCCATTTAGAGCATAAGCTAAAAATGACTCAAGAAGAAGTCTTAGAATCAATTAAAGAACATGTCAGTTATGCTAAATCATTATTCGATGTAGTACAATTCTCACCAGAAGATGCATCAAGAACAGATCAAGCATTCCTTATAAAATCTGTTCAAACAGCTGTTGATGCTGGAGCTACAATAATCAATATTCCAGATACTGTTGGATATAGCTATCCAAGTGAATATGGTGCCATTTTTAAATCTCTTATTACAAATGTTAAATCAGAAAAAGAAATTATTTATAGTGCACATTGTCATGATGATTTGGGTATGGCAGTAGCAAATAGCTTAGCTGCAATTGAAAATGGTGCGAAACGCATTGAAGGTACTGTAAATGGTATTGGTGAACGTGCAGGTAATACTGCATTAGAAGAAATTGCATTAGCACTATACGTTCGCAAAGATCATTATGGTATTGAAACAAAATTAAAATTAGAGCAAACTAAATTGACTTCAGAATTAATTTCTAGATATGCAGGCATTCGAGTTCCAAGAAATAAAGCAATTGTTGGTCAAAATGCTTTCAGTCATGAATCAGGTATTCATCAAGATGGTGTTCTTAAAAATCCTGAAACGTACGAAATCATGACGCCTCAACTTGTTGGAATAAGTAAAAATGAATTACCTTTAGGCAAACTTTCTGGTAAACATGCTTTTGCTGAAAAACTTAAAACGTTAGGTTATGACATTGAACCTAAACAACAAATCGAGTTATTCAAACAATTTAAAGCAGTAGCAGATAAGAAAAAATCAGTATCTGATCGAGATATTCATGCGATGATTCAAGGTTCTGAACATGAACAAAATGCAATTTATCAAGTAGAAACTTTACAATTACAATACGTTTCAAATGGTCTACAAAGTGCTGTTGTTGTCATTAAAGATAAAAAAGGTCATATTTATCAAGACTCAAGCATTGGTACAGGATCAATTGTTGCAATTTACAATGCTGTTGATCGTATTTTTAAAAAGGATAGTGAACTAATCGATTATAGAATTGATTCAGTTACTGAAGGTACAGATGCACAAGCTGAGGTTCATGTTGAGCTTGTTATTGAAAATCAACATGTTAATGGCATAGGTATCGATCATGATATACTTCAAGCTTCTTGTAAAGCATATGTGGAAGCTCATGCTAAATATATTGCCCAAGATTTAGAGAAAGTAGGTAATAAATAATGACATATAAAATTGTTGCTTTACCCGGAGATGGCATCGGTCCTGAAATTCTAAATGGAAGTTTGGAACTATTAGAAATAATAAGTAAGAAATACAATTTCACCTATAATTTAAAAAGTTATGATTTTGGAGGAGCCGCCATTGATACACATGGCACTCCCCTTCCTAATGAAACACTCTCTGCCTGTCAAGAAGCAGATGCGATTTTATTAGGAGCAGTTGGAGGACCAAAATGGACAGATCCTAATAATCGTCCAGAACAAGGATTATTAGCGTTACGTAAAAAGTTAGGCTTATTTGCTAATATTCGTCCTACTAAAGTGACTGAAGGTACCAGTCAATTTTCACCTTTAAAAGAAGCGCGTGTTAAACATACAGACCTAGTTATAGTTCGTGAATTAACGAGTGGCATTTATTTTGGTGAACCTAGACATATTAATCATTCTGAAGCATTAGATTCTCTTATTTATACTAAAGCTGAAATAGAACGTATTGCTAAAGTTGCATTTGAATTAGCACGTACTCGTAATAAAAAAGTAACTTCTGTAGATAAAGAGAATGTCCTTGCTTCAAGTAAACTTTGGAGAAAAACTGTTACTGAAGTAAGCAAGTCTTATCCGGACATCGAATTAAATCATTTACTCGTTGATGCGTGTAGTATGCATTTGATTACTCATCCTTCACAATTCGACGTCATTGTTACTGAAAATCTCTTTGGTGATATTTTAAGTGATGAAGCTTCAGTAATACCTGGTTCACTTGGTTTATCCCCTTCGGCAAGTTTTAGTGAACACGGTACTAGACTTTATGAACCTATTCATGGCTCAGCGCCTGACATTGCTAATCAAAATCTTGCTAATCCATTTGGAATGGTATTGTCACTAGCAATGTGTTTAAGAGAAAGTTTAAATCAAAGTGTAGCAGCAGAAGAATTAGAAGATGCTGTATATCATTTAATTAAAATTGGTAAAACAACAAAAGACCTTGGAGGACACTATAAAACTTCAGAAATCTTTGAGTTACTTAAAAAAAGTTATCAATAAAGGGAGGTACATAAATAATGGCTCAAACATTATTTGATAAAGTTTGGAATAAACATGTTTTAACTGGTAAAGAAGGCGAACCTCAACTCTTATACATAGATTTGCATCTTATACATGAAGTGACCTCTCCTCAAGCTTTTGAAGGATTAAGACTTCAAAAAAGACAACTTAGACGTCCAGATTTAACCTTTGCAACTCTTGATCATAATGTTCCTACAATCGATATATTTAATATTAGAGATGAAATTGCTAATAAACAGATTACGACCTTACAGAAAAATGCCAAAGATTTTGGGGTACATATTTTTGATATGGGTTCCGATGAGCAGGGTATCGTTCATATGGTAGGCCCTGAAACTGGATTAACACAACCAGGTAAGACAATCGTATGTGGTGACTCACATACAGCAACTCACGGGGCATTTGGTGCTATTGCTTTTGGCATTGGAACAAGTGAAGTAGAACATGTTTTTGCAACTCAAACATTATGGCAAACAAAACCTAAAAATCTTAAAATTGAAGTTTCTGGTAAATTACAACCTGGTGTGTATGCTAAAGATATTATTTTACATTTAATCAATCAATATGGTGTAGATTTCGGAACAGGCTATGCACTTGAGTTTACTGGAGAAACAATTCAATCACTATCCATGGAGGGTCGAATGACAATTTGTAACATGGCCATTGAAGGTGGAGCTAAATACGGTATTATTCAACCGGATGAAACTACATTTGAATATATCAAAGGTCGTCCATATGCACAAAATTTTAATCAATCTATTGGAGAATGGCAGAAACTATATTCAGATGAAAACGCTCATTTTGACAAAGTGATTACACTTGATGTAACAAATTTAGAACCTCAAGTGACATGGGGCACAAATCCAGAGATGGGTGTAAATTTTAGTTCTCCATTTCCAGAAATTCAAAATATTAATGATGAACGGGCATACAACTATATGGGACTGAAACCTGGTCAAAAAGCAGAAGATATCGATTTAGGTTATGTCTTTTTAGGTTCATGTACTAATGCTCGCCTATCAGATTTGATAGAAGCAAGCCATATCGTAAAAGGAAAAAAAGTACATCCTAAAATTACTGCTATTGTTGTTCCTGGCTCACGTACAGTAAAAAAAGAAGCAGAATCTCTTGGATTAGACAAAGTATTTAAAGAAGCAGGCTTTGAATGGAGAGAACCTGGATGTTCCATGTGCTTAGGAATGAATCCTGACCAAGTACCAGAAGGTGTCCATTGTGCCTCAACAAGTAATCGAAATTTTGAGGGTCGACAAGGTAAAGGTGCACGTACACATCTTGTTTCTCCAGCCATGGCAGCAGCCGCAGCAATAAATGGTAAATTCGTTGACGTAAGAAAGGTGGTTGTATAAGTAATGGATATTCAGCCTATCACCCAATACACAGGTAAAGTAGTCCCTTTGTTTAACGATAATATTGATACAGATCAAATTATTCCAAAAGTTCATCTTAAACGAATTACTAAAACTGGTTTTGGACCCTTTGCTTTTGATGAATGGCGTTATTTACCTGATGGATCAGATAACCCAGATTTTAATCTAAACAAACCAAAATATAAAGGTGCTTCAATTCTTATTACTGGAGACAACTTTGGTTGTGGTTCAAGTCGTGAACATGCTGCTTGGGCTTTAAAAGATTTTGGCTTTAATATTATTATTGCTGGTGGTTTTAGCGATATCTTCTATATGAATTGTACAAAAAATGGAATGTTACCTATTGTTTTAAATGAACAATCTAGAAAATATCTAGCCAATCAAAATAATATAACGGTTGATTTACCAAATCAAACTGTGTCAGCAAATAATCAATCTTTCCACTTTGATATAGATGAAACTTGGAAAGATAAACTTATAAATGGATTAGATGATATTGCTATTACATTAAAATATGAAGAATTAATAGAGAAATATGAGAAAACAATGTAAGGATGATAACAAATGGTTTTAAAGACAACGGTAACAGCTACTGATGTAGACGAAGCTTATTTACGTATAAAAGATGTGGTGAAAGAAACACCATTACAATATGATCATTATCTTTCACAAAAATATAATTGTAATGTTTATTTAAAAAGAGAAGACTTGCAATGGGTACGCTCATTTAAATTGCGTGGTGCTTATAACGCTATTTCAGTATTAGACACACAAGCTAAATCAAAAGGTATTACTTGCGCAAGCGCTGGTAATCATGCCCAAGGAGTAGCTTATACTGCTAAAGCATTAAATTTAAAAGCTGTTATCTTTATGCCAGTGACAACCCCTCTTCAAAAAGTAAATCAAGTTAAATTCTTTGGTGCAGAAAATGTAGAAATCGTTCTAACTGGTGATACATTTGATGATTGTTTAAAAGAAGCTTTAGTTTATACAGATGAGCATCATATGACATTTATTGATCCATTCAACAATATTTATACTATCGCTGGTCAAGGGACATTAGCAAAAGAAATTTTATTAGAAGCAAAAAAAGAAATGATTCAATTTGATTATCTCTTTGCAGCTATTGGAGGCGGAGGTCTAATATCCGGTGTAAGTACATATATGCATGAACATAGTCCACATACACAAATCATTGGCGTCGAACCTGCCGGAGCAAGTAGTATGTATGAATCTGTAGTAGTTCAAAATAAAGTTGTAACTTTAGAACATATAGATAAATTTGTTGATGGCGCTTCAGTAGCCCGTGTTGGTGATATTACCTTTAATATTGTCAAACAATACGTCAACGACTACTTACAAATTGATGAAGGTGCAGTATGTTCTACAATTTTAGATATGTACTCTAAACAAGCAATAGTAGCAGAACCAGCAGGTGCATTAAGTGTATCAGCTCTTGAATTTTATAAAGACAATATTATAGGAAAAACTGTAGTATGCGTAGTCAGTGGTGGAAATAATGATATTAATCGTATGAAAGAAATTGAAGAACGTTCACTTTTATATGAAGAAATGAAACATTATTTCATTTTAAACTTCCCTCAACGTCCAGGAGCTTTAAAAGAATTTGTTAATGATGTTTTAGGTCCTCAAGATGATATTACTAAATTTGAATATCTAAAAAAAGCTTCTCAAAATACTGGTACTGTTATTATTGGCATTCAGTTAAATAATCATCAAGATTTAGAACAATTAAAACATAATGTCGATGAATTTGATCCATCAAATATTTATATTAATGAAAATAAAATGTTGTATTCATTATTAATTTGAGATAATATTAAAAACTTCTTCAGTATATTATTGAAGAAGTTTTATTATTTTTTTAGTTTAATACTTCCACTTCTCAATTCATTAGCTCCAAACACTTTCTATAAATTTCGACATAAAAAAAAGAGACCTCACAGTCTCAATATCGGGTCATCGCATCCATACAATGATTTGCCTGGCAACGTCCTACTCTAGCGGAACGTCAGTCCAACTACCATCGGCGCTAAGGAGCTTAACTTCTGTGTTCGGCATGGGAACAGGTGTGACCTCCTTGCCATTGTCACCAGACAAGTGAATGATTATACATTCAAAACTAGATAGTAAGTAAAGATTTGCGTCGCAAAACTTGA
>NZ_SODE01000005.1:0-115695 GCF_004365845.1 Staphylococcus sp. AtDRG32 | reverse complement strand
AGCGATAGCGACAGCGATTCAGACTCAGACAGCGATAGCGATTCAGACTCAGATAGCGACAGCGACTCAGACTCTGACTCAGATAGCGACAGCGACTCAGACTCTGACTCAGATAGCGACAGCGATTCAGACTCTGACAGCGATAGCGACTCAGACTCAGACAGCGATAGCGATTCAGATTCTGACTCAGATAGCGACTCAGATTCAGATTCAGACAGCGATAGCGATTCAGATTCAGACTCAGATAGCGACAGCGATTCAGACTCAGACAGCGATAGCGACAGCGATTCAGACTCAGACAGCGATAGCGATTCAGACTCAGATAGCGACAGCGACTCAGACTCTGACTCAGATAGCGACAGCGATTCAGACTCTGACAGCGATAGCGATTCAGATTCAGACTCAGATAGCGATAGCGACAGCGATTCAGATTCAGATAGCGACTCAGACTCTGATTCAGATAGCGACAGCGATTCAGACTCAGATAGCGACAGCGACTCAGACTCTGACTCAGATAGCGACAGCGATTCAGACTCTGACTCAGACAGCGACTCAGATTCAGATTCAGACTCTGACAGCGATAGCGATTCAGATTCTGACTCAGATAGCGACTCAGATTCAGATTCTGACAGCGACAGCGACTCAGACTCTGACAGCGATAGCGACTCTGACTCAGACAGCGATAGCGATTCAGACTCTGACTCAGACAGCGACTCAGATTCAGACTCAGATAGCGACAGCGATTCAGACTCAGACAGCGATAGCGACTCAGATTCAGACTCAGATAGTGACAGCGACTCAGACTCTGACTCAGATAGCGACTCAGACTCTGACTCAGATAGCGACAGCGATTCAGACTCAGACTCAGATAGCGATAGCGACTCAGACTCTGATTCAGATAGCGACAGCGATTCAGATTCAGATAGCGACTCAGACTCTGATTCAGATAGCGACAGCGATTCAGACTCTGACTCAGACAGCGACTCAGACTCTGACAGCGATAGCGACTCTGACTCAGACAGCGATAGCGATTCAGATTCTGACAGCGACAGCGACTCAGATTCAGACTCAGACAGCGACTCAGATTCAGACTCAGATAGCGACAGCGACTCAGACTCAGATAGCGACTCAGATTCTGATTCAGATAGCGACAGCGATTCAGACTCTGACTCAGACTCTGACTCAGATAGCGATTCAGATTCTGACTCAGATAGCGATAGCGATTCAGACTCAGATAGTGACAGCGACTCAGACTCTGACAGCGATAGCGACTCAGATTCTGACTCAGATTCAGATAGCGACAGCGATTCAGACTCAGATAGCGACTCAGATTCAGATAAAAAATTACCAGATACTGGTGAAAATAATTCTAATGGTGTTTTATTTGGATCAATGTTTGCTGGTTTAGGTGCTTTACTATTAGGCAAACGTCGTAAAAGAGAAAACAAAGAAAAATAATTATGCTATTTTAATTAGTTAAAAGTTAAAAGCTAGGTCTAAATGGCCTGGCTTTTAATTTTCTATTAATAAATAAAATAAGTTTTGTAATAGGAGATAAATAAATGGATATTGAAAGTAGAGTAGATAAATTAATTAGTTATATAGAAAATACTACTGAAATTAAAAATAAAATTTTTCTTAGTTTAGGAAATTCTAATATCAAAGCTACTGTCAAATTATTAAAAAAACCAAATTATCTTAAAAGAAATGTTATAAATGAGATACAGAAATTTAGAAAAAAAACTGGAAAATATCCAATTTGGATAAAGTTAGATATTGTTATAAAAAGTGAAAAAATATTATTTGAAAAAGTGAGTAATGAAATAATTAAAACAAGAAGAAATTATGTAGATTTTGGTGTAGCTTTTGATGATTATTGGGATTTATCATTTTTACCAGAGGAAATCAATGCCAATGCATTTGTCAAACCAATAGAAAATAATGGGAAAAAGAAACTGATTTTGTCAGAAAAAAATATTAATAATTATTTAAGAAAATATACAAATCATAAGAAAAGTTTTAATTATGATTTCTATGAAAATAAAGAAGTTATTAAATTTTATACCAAAGGCTTTATATTAGAGGAAAATGATGTTTTCGAACTATATAGTGAAGGATACAAAAAAGGCTTAAGAAAAACACAGGATCTATATAAAGAAATAGATAAATTGATAAAAAGCGGCACACATTTTTTAAAAAATATGATTTTAGATAATGGAAGATATATTTATGGTTATTTTCCTCATTTTGATAATGAGATAAACTTTTATAATATATTGAGACATTCTTCTTCTACATATGCATTAGTTGAAGGATTAGCATATATTGGAGAAAATTTATCACCAGTAGAGCGGGCAATAGATTATATAATAGAAAATAATTTTTATGAAAAGGATAATATAGGATATATATTTGATGATACTGAAGAACTTAATGAAATTAAACTAGGACAAAATGCGGCATTTATATTCACAATTTGTGAATATTTAAAATATAGAAAAAATGATTATTATCTTAATATTGCTCAAAAAACTGCTCGTGGTATCTTATCTATGATTAACAAATCCACTTATGAAACAACTCATATTTTAAACTATCCAGATTTAACCGTGAAAGAAAAATTTAGAATTATTTATTATGATGGTGAAGCAGCATTAGCTTTGTTACGATTATATCAGCAAGATAATGATGAAGTTTGGTTAAATGTTGTTAAAAAATTGTTAGATCATTTTATAAAAAAGGAGTATTGGCAATATCATGATCATTGGCTAGGTTATTGTACAAATGAATTAGTACAAATCGCTCCTAAAGAAGAATACTTTGAGTTTGGTATTAAGAATGTTAATAATTACTTAGATTATATTGAGCAACGTGAAACAACATTCCCAACATTTTTAGAAATGTTAATGGCAACATATAAATTAATCCAAAAAGCTAAGGAAACAGGTTTTGATTATGTAGTGAATAATTTAGTAGATGAACAAAGACTAGTTGATGTGATTCATACAAGAGCTGATTATCAACGTACTGGTTTCTTTTATCCCGAAGTAGCAATGTATTTTAAAAAGCCTAGTCGAGTTCTTGGTAGCTTCTTTATCAAACATCATGGGTATCGAGTAAGAATAGATGACATTGAACACTATGTCTCTGGATACGTACAATTTCGAAAAATTTTTAAAAAATAAATATATTTCTATATTTAGTAGAATTTGTATGGAACGTTAATCAGTGAATTATTTAAAAATTTTTTCTTGTATTGTATATCAAAAATACTTTTTAACTCTTTATAAGTAGATGAAAAAAATACATCTTGTGATAATTATTAGTACAAGATGTATTTTTAAATAATAATTCGAATTTTTGAGTATTGTTTTAAAATTATTATTTAAAATAATTGGTTATCATATATAATATATTAGAAAAGAATTGTTTAAAATTCTAGAATCTTATAAATCAAATTAATAACTATGGCTTATTTCTATTTTTTCATTTATTTAAAGATTTTTAATTTTTAGATGTTTAGTTTTATAGCGCTAAGTAAAATTACATAAATTTTTGATGAACATTTTTTAATTTTATTATTTTATAATTTCTAAATTTTATATTTATTTCTCTTAGTGATAAATCGTTTTATTTAATTAATGTATTTTTTAAGTATATTTTAGTTTTTAAAAAAATAGAATTACATTAAAGGATCCTGGGCATAAAGTTTCTGGTTAAGTGATAAAAGACAATTTCTATTGAAATAATATAGAAATTGTCTTTTTTATAATTTTTTTGATTATTTTCAGCTCGTTGAGCTGCTACTTTTCTTATATTAAGTGCCATTAATACAAATCCTAGTTCTCTTTTGGCTTTATTTATCCCTCAAACGGACATTCGAGTGAAACCCAAAATAGCCTTCATAAATCCAAAAACAGGCTCCACGTCAATTTTTCTTTGACTATAGATGGTTTTTGTTTTTGGTTCTGAAAGCTTTTTATTAATTTGGGCTTTAAAATATTCCCAATTATAATTTTTCATTATTTTTTTATTTGTTTTTGAATTGAATTTCATGCACTGGTGTTTCAAAGGACATTCTGAACAATCATCACATTCATATAATTTAAAGTCCCGTTTAAAACCATATTTATCATGACGATAGGCATATCTTTTAAAACCTAATCGTTTATTGTTTGGACAAATGTATTCATCGTTAATTTCGTCATAATCCCAATTTTGAGTATTAAAGATGTCACTTTTATATTTTTTAGTTTTATCTTTTATAAACATACCATAAGTTATAAGCGGTGTTCGATTAAAATCATCTATAATTGGGTTCTCTATCATAACCTGCGTCAGATACAATATATTTAGGTAAATGACCGTAGGTCTCTTGAATTGAATTTAAAAATGGTATCATTGTTCTTGTATCAGTCGGATTTTGATACACATTATAAGATAAAACGAATTGAGAATTTGTCGCTATTTGTAAATTATAACCTGGCTTGAGTTGTCCATTTTTCATATGATCTTCTTTCATTCTCATAAAGGTGGCATCATGATCTGTTTTAGAATAACTATTTCTATCCTTTAAAATAGATTTTTGGACTTCGTATTTATACTTTCGCTCAGAGTAATCATTAATTTGCTTTTTGTATTTTTTAATTTTAGTTCTTTTGAGCCGTATTTGTTTTCTTATTTCAGTCCATTTTTCATTATCGATATGTTGGTTTAAATCTTCGATTTCTTTATCCAAATGACTACCAATCAAATCTATTTCTTCTTTTGTTAAGTTATTATCATGATCTTTTTTAATCTCAGGTATGATTTTATTTGTTACCAATTCATGATAGAGTGCTTTAAAATCTTCATTTATCCTTGACTCATGGTTTTGAATACTCTTTTTCCATACAAATGTATATCGATTGGCATTCACCTCAACTTTCGTACCATTAATAAAAATGCCCTGATCATCTATAAGATGTTGTTTCAAACACTGACTATGAAATTGAATAAATAATGATTCTAATAAAGCATCTACTTTTGGATTGACTCTAAATCGATTAATCGTTTTATAAGAAGGCTTTTGATTTTGTGATAGTCACATCATTGGGATGCTATCATTAAGTAATTTTTCTATCTTACGTCCTTAAAACACAGATTGTGTGTAGGCATATAGAATGACTTTTAACATCATTTTTGGATAGTATGATGTTGCGCCACGATGATGTCTGAATTCATCGAATTCAGTCTTAGGAATTGTTTCTACAATATCATTGACATGTCGTGAAATATTATTTGTGGGGCCATTGGTAGAGTAAGTTGAGTTATATTATAATCTTTATACATAAGGCAAAGGCACCTCGTTAATTTAGTTTATTAGTGTTTATTAAATTATACGAAAGGGCCTTTTTTTAAAAAAGTATTTTGGCGAGACTCTTAAGGGAATAGGACAAGCTGAAGACTACAGGCTGAAGCTGTCTCCTAAGAAAGCGAGCCAACAATACGAAGTATTGTAAATAAAGAAGCCAGTAAATGAATTTATAAAAAATCATTTACTGGCTATTTTGCTAGGAATTATGTCCTAGCCTCTTCTTTTAGTTATTTAATTGTTTATTTAACCATATTAACTTCATGGAATAACTCAGTCAATTAATTTATATATATAATGACTAATCTAAAAGAAGTATTAGTTTAACTATTTATAGTTGTAATTAACCTAAAATAGATTTTAAAAAAAGTTGCCATTTATCAATAACTTTATTTTCATTAAAATTGTTAGCATGTTTTTTACAAGCCTTAGAAAATTCATTTCTCAAATTAACGTTATATAGTAGTTCTTTTACACAATGATATAATTTTTCTTTATCATTTTTACTAATTAAGAAACCATTTTCTTTATTTATAATTAGATCTGAAGGGCCATACTTTGAATCATAGCCAATAGGAGGAATACCTTTAGCTATTGTTTCTAATAGACCTAGATTGAATCCTTCCATTTTACTAGTTATTAAAGACAAATATGCAGTTTCTATTTCTTGATCTAAATCCTGAATAAAGCCACGTAAAAAAACATTATTTTCTAAATTTAAATTCTTAATTAAAGTTTCATATTTTTTCTGTTCATTACCAAAACCATATAGATGTAATTGAATACTAGGAAAATCTTTTACTAGTTTAGAGATAAGTTCAATTTGATGTTCTAATTGTTTTTCTGGAGAATATCGAGCTATAGAAATAATTTTATTTGAATCTGTTAAATTTTTGTTTTCATTATTAAAAGAACTATTTTCAGTATAACCTACTGGAATAGTATAAACAGGAATAACATTATTTATTCTAATAGATACATCGATTTTTTGTTGTTGAGTTGACACTATTATTCCAGAATATCTTGTTAAATTATTAAATAAAGGTTTATACGTGTTTTTAATTTCTGAATCATAAACGTTGTTAATGTTTTTAACATGAGTACTATGCAATATTGCTACAACTGGTATTTTAATGTTACATTTATTAAAAATAGGAGAGGTTTTAATGTTTTTATCACTTAAAAATAAGTCTCCAGATTCGTATAATGTTTCTATCGCAAATGATAATAATGAATTATTATCTTCAAAAAATTTAATTCCATCAGATGCATAATATATTATAGATTGTACTTTAGGAATTTTATCTTCTGGATTATAATATTTTTCAAATTTAACATTCTTACTAGGTGAATAATATTGTTCCATAACAACTTTCTGATTAGTTGTTAGAACTTTAGTACAACTTAAAAAACCTCTAGTATCATATAAATCTCTACGAATTTTACGTTGTTTTATATCAAAATAATTAATATAATCTAAAATATTATAATTTGAATCTACGAAATGAACGTACATTTTATACAATCCATTTTTATAAATTTTGATATCATTGGTATCTACAACGTATTTAAGAGTATAGTTACAATCATTTTCCCAATAGTTTATCCAATTAAAATATTTTTCTTTAACATTTAAACTGTCTTGAAGTACATCGTATAAACTAAAAACATCATTTTGATTGATTTTTAATAGTTGAGCGTGTAAATAAAGCCTTGGTGACCATGAAACAAATATCAATTTATTTGAAATTGAATTTTTTTTAAATAGATTTAATCTATTAATCATTGCTTTTTCTATACCAGTTAATTTACGACCTAAATTATTTCCTACTGAATATATCACTATTGGTCTCCTTTATTCTTAATATTTAGAGTGAAAAAGTGTCTCAATCGTTTTAACTGAAGGATAAGAAGTAAATATAATCGATTGTTTATCTCCTTTTATTATGCCACTTTTATATTTTCTTCCTATAATAATTTTGTTAGAGAATTTAAATAAATTGTCTTTATATGATTTAAGAATTGAATATAAATCATTAACTGTAAAACTTTGACGTTCTTTTATTGTGTGTCTACCAGTTAAATTGATAGCAACAGAATTAGATAAATCTAGTTTTTTTATTATAGAGTTTATATATTCATCTCTATGTAGCCCATTTTTGAATAAATACTTAGATAATTCATAAGTTGGAGAATACATAGGTGAATTCAACATATCTTTCATCAAATTATAAGTGCTTGTTTCTTTTCCCTCATAATATATATTATTATTAGTTGCCCAATTCCCTATAGTAACTGTTTCATTTTTTATATTATCATCTATACCTTTTAAGTAATTAAAAATTGGGCCTAAACCTTCAATAGTAGAAGAATTCTCAGAATTATATTGTTCAATAATTTTATAGTCATTATTATTAACAATAATATAACTACGACCATTTATAGATTGGCCATCAAACAATGAGCTGTTAGAGTTATCTTTTTGATAAGTAAGTAAGTTATTGGATAAATCTTTAGCAAGCTTAGGGAACTCAGTTCCTCCTGCAGAAGATTTTAATAATGTTATTGAATCATTATTACATAGATATAATAAATCTTGTTCCATCAAAAATCTATTAGAATACCAAGTTATATGTTTGTTTTTAACTCTAGTTACTACTCCTTTTAGATCGTCATCCATACATAAAATATAATCAGCATTACTATTTTCAAGTACATTAACAAGCTGTAAATGTAATTTTCTAGAATGTTTACCTAAATCACTAATTTTTCCAATTGCAATAATTTTATTCCCTTTAAAAAACTTGGTTTGAGTGTCAAAAGCTTTTATTGCATTTATCATAGCTGGTAATGAAGCATTATGTGTGTCATCAATTAAGTTAACACGAAACTTTGAAGTTTTTATTTCTTTTAAATTTAAAACTTTTTCAAATGGTTTAAATGTAATTAAGTTATCTAAAGCTTTTTGTAAAGGTATATTCAATTGAGTTAAAGCAGCAAAACTAGCTAGAGAATTTTCAACCATTCCATTACTTATTGAATTAATTCGATAAGTATATTCATTTCCCTCAAATTCGACAGTTATATCAGTGAATCCTTTATTATATTCAATAGATTTTGGATATATAGTTGCATTTGAATCTGAAGTGCTATATGTTATAACATTTTTAGTGTTTTCTTTAGCACGATTAATTAAAATATCAGAATGTAAAGTATCTTTGTTTATTATTGCAATACCATTAGAATCTAATCCATCAAAAATACTTGCTTTAACTTCTACTATATTTAAAATATCTTTAAAAGTAGACATATGAGCAGCGCCTATACCTGTAACAATAGCAATATTCGGTTTGATTAAATAAGAAGAGTTTCCTACAGCATTTAATGCATTTAATGAGACTTCTAAAACAGCAAAATTTGGTTGTCTAATTAATTTACATAGTAATAAATATACTGCTGAACGAATATTATTATTATATCTATTCTGTAATGGCATATAATCTTTTAAACCAGCGCTAATAAGCATTCTTGTAGAACTTTTACCCATTGATCCAGTGATTGCTATTACTGGATTTTTATATTGTATTCTCATTTTTTCAGCTAAGTTACTTAAGGTTTGTGCAGAATCTTTTACAACAAGTTGTGGAATTTTATAAGACATATTAGAAACGTAATGCTCGGTTATTATTAGTCCAAGATCTTCTTTATCTTTCCTAATATATTCATTTCCTTCTTTAGCATTTGGCGATCTTCCAAAACGGCGCCAAGTTTTTTTGTTTGGAGAGATATATGCTGTGTTTTTATTATGTATAAAAGGAAACCAGTTTTCAAAGTTATTTATTATATTATTTTCTTTATTCTTTGCATCATATAATTCCCCCCCTAATATATCGTGTAATTCTTTAATTGTAAGTGGCATATGCTATTTACTCCTTTATTTATTAATATTTTGCATTCAATTGTAATTTACATATATATTATAGCACAACATAATATTAAAGAGCTTGATATATTTAACGCAATGTAAAAAACAAGTTACAATCTTCCTCGATTGTAACTTGTTTTCATTTATAAATTCTAATGTTATTTTCTATATTTTAGTCTTGCGAAAGCATCATGTTGGTGAATGGATTCTTCGTTTCGACATTCAATGTCAAAGCCATCAATCCAGTCAAAATCTACTAAATCTGCGGCAATTAAACGAATTAAATCTTCAACGAAACGTGGATTTTCATATGCACGTTCTGTTACGCGTTTTTCATCAGGACGTTTTAAAATTGGATAAAGAATAGAGCTTGCATTTGCTTCCATTGCATCTAAAATCTTTTCTTTGTAATCATCTATCATTTCAGAATGTTTATCTAAATACACTTTTACTGTTACAACACCCCGTTGATTATGAGCAGAGTATTCGCTAATTTCTTTAGAGCAAGGACAAAGTGTCGTTACAGTAGCCGTGATGGTAAGTTCTTTACGCGTTACTTGATCTTTATGAATTGCTAAACCGTAAGTAACATCAGCATGACCCACTGCTTTGATATGAGTTACAGGACTATAACGATCAAAGAACCATTTACCTGAAACGTCTACTCCCGCAGCATTCTGTTTCATATTGTCTTGTAATGTACGTAATACTTGATATAGTGTATCGAAATCCAGTTCTAAACCATTATTATAATGTTTCTCAACACTTTCTAAGATACGACTCATGTTAATACCTTTTTCATCTTTATTTAAACTTGTTGAGAAACTAAATGTACCTGCTGTTTGAAATTGATCAATTTTAACAGGATATACTAAATTTTTAATACCCACTTCTTCAATTTCAAATAAGAAGTTTTTATGTGTACTTTGTAAATCAGTCATTTCATTTTTAGTTGTAGGTTTTGTACCTTTGATAGGGTCTACTGAACCAAAATGTTTCCAGCGACCTTCTCGAGTAGATAAATCAAATTCAGTCATTCGTTTATTGTACCTCCTCTAATGATTTTAATTATCGAAATGATACGTCCAATAAGGTTCGACTTCTAGAAAACTTTGTGTTTCTCCACCAACTTCAGGGCTTGCTAATTGTTTTAAGAAAGGACCTGTTTGAGATTTATGAGCTTCAAACGCTTTTAATTTAATCTCTTTATATTGACTAATGTCATTTAATATATCAGGTTCACCTAAAATCTCCGGTGCATCATTACTGAATGCTACGAGTTGAAGTCTTGGACGCTCTTCTTTAGGCATACGTCCTACTGTTCTTACGACAGCTTCAGCTGTTGCTTCATGGTCTGGATGTACAGCAAATTTTGGATAAAATGAAATAATCACTGATGGATTTGTCTCCTCAATCAATGTTTTTACCATATCATCCATTTGCTCATGTGGCTCAAATTCTACTGTTTTATCTCTTAAACCCATTTTACGTAAATCAGTAATACCAATCACTTTCATAGCATCTTCTAATTCTTTTTCGCGAATATAAGGTAGTGACTCTCTTGTCGCAAAAGGGGGATTGCCTAAATTACGTCCCATTTGTCCTAATGTGAGACAGGCATAAGTGACAGGCACCCCGTTTTCAATATAACTTGCGATTGTCCCAGCAGATGAGAAGGTTTCATCATCGGGATGTGGAAATATCATTAGTACATGTCTTTCATCTTTCATGAATCTTCCTCCTCTATACTGTAAATGGCTGTTCACTGATTTCAATTGTCGCAGCCAACTGTCCTTCGTAATTAAATCCAGCTATTAAAAATTCATTATTATCATTGATTTCATAGTGAGTCAGGCCTTGCACATATACCCAACCTCCATCACGAAGTTTCAACCCAACACGAAATGGATCTTTATCTCCGCCCTTTAGTTGCGCATGTTCATATGTGACTTGTATATTTCGTAAAAACGTACCTGCATTAAACACACGTTGATCAAAATGATTAGCATATGCACCATTCGTCGTTTCAACATGCAAATAGACAGGTTTGTTTTCAAATGTAGTTAACAATCGTTGTACTTCTTCAGCTTTAATGGGTTCCAACACGTTCACTCCTTACAACCATACAATGTGTGTATCTATCTATTTTACTAAAAAGAACTACCGAATTGTACACCTATGCTCAATTTATTTATAAATGAAAGAAAATAATTTGAAGTGATTTAAAGGTTTAAAAATATTTAACATGGGTATGTATACTACTACGACTATGATATGAAAGGATGTTTGTAATGGAATTACAATTAGCAATCGATTTATTAAATAAAGAAGAAGCAGCAAAATTAGCTAAAAAAGTTGAAGAATATGTGGATATCGTAGAAATTGGTACACCTATCGTTATTAATGAAGGATTACCAGCTGTTCAACATTTAAACGAAAATATTAATAATGCTAAAGTGTTAGCTGATTTAAAAATTATGGATGCAGCAGACTATGAAGTAAGCCAAGCTATTAAATTTGGTGCAGATGTTGTGACTATCTTAGGTGTTGCAGAAGATGCTTCAATTAAAGGTGCGGTTGAAGAAGCACACAAACATGGTAAACAATTGTTAGTTGATATGATTGCTGTACAAGATTTAGAAAAACGTGCGAAAGAATTAGATGAAATGGGCGCTGATTATATCGCTGTTCATACTGGTTATGATTTACAAGCTGAAGGACAATCTCCATTAGAAAGCTTACGTACAGTTAAATCAGTCATTAAAAATTCTAAAGTAGCCGTAGCTGGTGGTATTAAACCTGAAACAATTAAAGAAATTGTAGCAGAAGAACCTGATTTAGTTATTGTTGGTGGCGGTATTGCTAATGCAGATGATCCTGTAGAAGCAGCTAAACAATGTCGTGAAGCGATTGAAGGTAAATAAAATGCCAACTTTTAACAATTATCATTTAATTCTTGAAGAAATAGATAACACGTTATCACATCTAGAGGATAATGATTATGGACGTTTTGCAAATGAAGTGGTTGGCGCATCTCGTATCTTTACAGCTGGTAAAGGTCGCTCTGGATATGTTGCTAATAGCTTTGCAATGCGTTTGAATCAACTAGGAAAAGATGCATCTGCAATAGGTGAAGCAACAACGCCATCTATTAAAGAGCATCATTTATTAATTATTATTTCCGGTTCTGGATCAACAGAGCACCTAAGATTATTAGCTGAAAAGGCACATTCAGTTGGTGCTCAAATTGCTTTAATAACAACTAAAAAAGAATCTAAAATTGGCGATGTCGCTGATACAGTGATTGCTTTACCTGCAGGAACGAAACATGAAGCAGAAGGCTCTGAACAGCCGTTAGGTAGTCTATTTG
The DNA here is from genome assembly GCF_004365845.1 of Staphylococcus sp. AtDRG32. Taxonomy (NCBI): domain Bacteria; kingdom Bacillati; phylum Bacillota; class Bacilli; order Caryophanales; family Staphylococcaceae; genus Staphylococcus; species Staphylococcus sp. AtDRG32. The sequence continues at coordinate 103,047 of NZ_SODE01000005.1, read as the reverse complement.
AACAATCTTCACTCATCTTTTTAGATAGTGTCGTGATTGGATTAATGGATGCCTTTAATATTAATGAAGAAGCAATGCAAGACAATCATGCTAATTTAGAATAAAAATCATCACTCAAATATATTATCGTTCAGATGAATATATTTGAGTGATTTTTTTATGTGTTATTTTTCATATAATGTTAATATAATAATTAATCTAGTTAACATTTAGAGAGGGTCATATGTTAGAAATGCTAAATAAATTAAATCACTATTCAATAGAACAACCAGATATGATTGCGCTATCGTTCGAAGAAGATGTATTGACATATCAACAACTTTATACAGAAATACAGCAATTAAAATCAGTCTTCATGCATTTACCGAAAGGGTCCCGAGTAGGATTGTTAAGTAAAAGTCCTTTACATAATATGTTGAATTATTTTGCAATATTAGAGCAAGGAAGTATTCCTTGTTTTCTAGATGATCAATGGTCTGAAGTAACAATTCATCAACTGATTGAAACGTATCATATTGACTATCTTGTTGATGAACAACATAGACTGATAAAGACAAAGTATTCTGAAACATATCCTACATATTTACATGAGCAGTCACAAGTCCATCAACTATTACATATTGGTTTTACATCTGGGACAACAGGGTTACCTAAAGCATATTATCGAAATGAACCATCTTGGCTTGCGTCATACAAAGAAAATGAAAAGCTACTTCGTCATAAAGAAAACATACTTGTAGCACCGGGACCACTTGCACATTCATTGTCTTTATACACTTGTATTTATGCGTTATATACAGGGAGAACATTTATTGGACAAACCCGTTTTAATGCGACTAAGCTCGTTAGCAAAATGAAACAACAAACAACAAATAGTGCATTATTTCTTGTTCCAACAATGCTACATGCAATAACAAAAATAAATCACGATCACCTACATTTAACGACTATTTTAAGTAGTGGGGCGAAACTCTCTTCTTCGTTGTTTAAGCGTATAGCCGAAACATTTCAGCATGCTAATATTATTGAATTTTTTGGAACGTCAGAAGCAAGTTTTATTAGTTATAACATTAACCGTGAAGCTTCTATTGATTCAGTGGGATACATATTTCAAAATGTAACGATTGGTTTAGAGGAAAAAGACAAGAATCATATAGGGTTATTAAATGTAAAAAGTAATATGATATTCTCTGGGTATGTAAATCAATCTGTCGTATTGCCTGAAACATGGATTAAAACAGGTGATTACGCTTATATTAAAGATAATCAATTATATTTAGTGAGTCGTCAAAATGAACGATTAATTATTGGAGGTAAAAATGTTTATCCTCAAATTATTGAACAAATGATAAAAAATATTGATGGAGTAGAAGAAGCAATTGTTATAGGAGAACCGCATCCACGTTTTGGTGAAATAGCTGTTTTACTATATACAGGATCGATAGAACTTGAGTACCAAACTGTGAGACAACATATTATGAAAGTTCTATCACGATATGATGTACCTTCCAAATTTATAAAAGTAGACAGTATGCAATATACCCAAAGTGGCAAAGTTGCTCGAAATAAAATGCGTACTGCCTATGTAAAAGGAGACTTTAAATGATGAACCAACCGGTCATTATATGGGCGAAGCGTATACCTTTTGGCAAATATGGTGGGAAATTGAAACATTTAGAACCTGAAACATTACTCATGCCCTTATTTGAAGAAATGAATTCAACTTTTCCTAAAATAATACCTGATATAGATGATGTAGTGATTGGAAATATCGTAGGTAATGGTGGAAATATTGCCCGTAAAGCCTTATTAGAAGCAGGTCTAGCTGAGAGTATTCCAGGTGTTACAATGGACCGTCAATGTGGGTCAGGGTTAGAAAGTATTATATATGCATGTCGAATGGTTCAAGCGGGTGCAGGTCACATTTATATAGCTGGAGGAGTAGAAAGCACGAGTCGTGCTCCTTGGAAGATTAAACGGCCTCAATCAGTGTATGATACACAATTACCAGAATTTTATGAGCGTGCCTCTTTTGCACCAGAAGATCAAGATCCAAGTATGATAGAAGCAGCTGAAAATGTTGCGCAATATTATCATATTACGCGTAAACAACAAGATACCTTTGCGATACGTAGTCATCATCTAACACATCAATATTATGAGAATGGAAGTATAAGTAATGAAATTGTACCTTTAAACATCAAAGGTCATTTATTTGATAAAGATGAAAGTATTAAGCCAACACTTACTGAACAACGATTAAATCGATTACGTCCTTTACTAGCTAACGGAACAGTAACGGTTGGAAATAGTTGTATGAAAAATGACGGCGCTGCGCTTGCACTCGTTATGAATCAAGAAACGGCATTACAATACGGAATATCAGAGGGAATGATGTTTACAGATGCTGTGACAATAGGCGTCAATCCGAAACGACTAGGTATTGGACCAGTGCCTGCCGTAACAGAATTACTTAAAAAACAAAATTTAAAAATAAGTGACATTGATACAATAGAACTTAATGAGGCATTTAGTTCACAAGTTTTAGCTTCAATTCAAGAGTTAAAATTAAATATTAATCAAGTCAATCAGTGGGGTGGAGCCATTGCGTCTGGTCATCCTTATAGCGCAAGTGGCGTAGCATTAATCACTAGGTTATTAAATATGACACATTGGAAGCGGGGAGTTGCTACGATGGGGATTGGAGGAGGAATGGGAAATGCTATACTTTTCGAACGATGGGGCTTATGAGAAAATAGAAATAGATTTTAATGAGCAAGAAGTAAGAGAGTATTGCGAAGTAGTTGAAAGAACGTATAAAGGCGTAGTGCCTCCACTCATGTGTGCAAACGTCTGGCCAAAATTTAAGTTGTTTCAAAAGTTTGAACAAGAACATATTCTTCTTGTAAGAACAATATGTGAAGAATTTGAACCATTAAAATGTAGGCTAAAATATGAGGCGTACTTAACACATAAAAGTACGAAAAAGTTTAAAACATATATCCAATATATCTACGATTTAAAAATATATAAAGATAATAGACAATGTATATTTATTAGGCAAACATTTATAAAAAAGGAGGTAAATGATGAGGTTTAGTCATGATAAAGTGAGTCATTACCTTCGCCTTGTTAATGATACAAATGAGCTTCATTCAACCATTGTCCCTGGTCAACTGGTAGTAGATTGTGTATTAGCGTATTTTCAAATAGAGTGGACACAAATTCACGTTAAGTATAGAAAGACTATAGATATAGATGAAGAAGTTACCTTAAAAAAAGTGAGTCATAATGAAATAAGCGTCTTTGGTTTAAATGGTGAAGAAAAAATAGTTATTACTAAAAAAAGTAATCATACTGATTTATAATTATTTATTTAACCGTTGATAACCCACCATAGGTGTTAAAAAAGAAACAATATTATAAAAATATAGCGTTAATGTTAGTATAACTTAAAGTTTCTCTCTAAGTTTCCAAAAGGGGACATTTTTGGCTAACATTAACGCTATTTTATTAGGGTGAGCTTTTGAATCATTAATGACTTTTTAAGGTTTTGAGTATTAGGGGCGTCTTAACTTTAAAAAAAGAATTTGAAATATTCGTCTGTTTTCGTATTCAATTACGAAAAACACTTTTTAATTTTTGAAATGTGATGAATAACTTAATTTCATGTTATCAACGTCACTTTCTAGTAGAGAGAGCAATTTATAGATGTCATTTTTACTAAACGTTTCATCGAATTTTACCGTAATCGTCTTGAAGGTCTTTGTAATGATTTCGTATATTGGGATACCGTTTTCTATATTTTGCTTGTAGATAATCATGTTGTTAATTCCTCCTTTGTCTCTCTACACTTAATATAGTAATGGATTTTATGATAAAAAACATGAGTCTATGGTACTAACTTTTACTGCAACGAACTTTGTAGAGCATACTACGACTAAATACCTAGAAGATAATGAAGATATAAGAAAAGCTTTTAATCCTAGTGTGACCAAACTATCATACACAAGATTAAAAGCTTTAGAAGTGCTTATATTTCTTTAAAAATGCAGTACAGACAGTAGCTGATTGAATTGAAAGTACGCTGATTAGCTTCTTTCAACTCTAATGCTGGGGCACCAACAAAGAGACTTTCAAAATGAAAGTCAACGATCAACGCGAGTTGGGGCGTCGGGGAAGGACAATGAAATCTAATTAAGGATTACAAAAGACTAGTCTCTTTAAACTTCTTTGACGTCGACGTCGATGTGTTCTACGCGGTTGTATGCGCCGTGATCAACTGGGCCTACAAAGTCGTTCATTTTCCAACCATTTTTAATTGCTGATGCCACAAATGCTTTAGCGCTAATAACAGCTTCTTTAGGTGATTTACCATTTGCCAAGTAAGCTGTTGTAGCTGCTGCAAATGTACAACCTGCACCGTGGTTATAACTTTGTTGGAACATATCAGTTGTTAATTGATAATATGTTTGACCATCATAATATAAGTCGTAAGATTTATCTTGATCTAATGCTTTACCACCTTTAATAATAATATGTTGAGCACCTTGATCACAAATGATTTTTGCAGCTTTTTTCATATCTTCAATTGACGTTAATTTACCTAATCCAGATAATTGACCAGCTTCAAATAAATTAGGTGTGACGACTGTTGCTTTAGGTAATAAGTATTTAATCATTGCATCTGTATTTCCTGGGTTAAGTACTTCATCTTCCCCTTTACATACCATAACTGGGTCTACTACGAAATATTTTGCACCTGATTGTTCAAATGCTTCGCCAGCACGTTTAATGATTTCTTCAGTTCCAAGCATACCTGTTTTAACAGCATCTGGACCGATTGAAATGACTGTTTCTAATTGTTTTTCGAATAAATCCATTGGAAGTGGCGTCACATCGTGGGACCAAGTTTCTTTGTCCATTGTTACAACAGCTGTTAAAGCCACCATACCGTAAGTGTTTAGTTCTTGAAATGTTTTAAGGTCGGCTTGCATACCTGCTCCAGCGCTTGTATCCGAACCGGCAATTGTTAATACTTTTTTTAATGCCATGTATTATCACTCCTGTCAATTATTTACATCTTTATTTATCATATCATGTAACTCAACTATTGTTCTAGCATGAAGATAGTAAGGCGATTTATATCACGTTTCAGAGGGGTCCTATGTTAAAATAGAAATGAGGTGAAAACGATGGAATGGTCAGACATTTTTCATGACATTACAACAAAACATGATTTTAAAGCAATGCATGATTTTTTAGAAAAAGAATATACGACACAAATCGTCTATCCAGATAGAGAAAATATTTATCAAGCTTTTGATTTAACACCATTTGAAGATATTAAAGTTGTTATTTTGGGTCAAGATCCATATCATGGACCTAACCAAGCACATGGGTTAGCATTTTCAGTTCAACCCAATGCTAAATTTCCACCATCTTTAAGAAATATGTATCAAGAATTAGAAGATGATATTGGTTGTCATAGAACTTCTCCACATCTACAGGACTGGGCGCGTGAAGGTGTTCTGTTATTAAATACTGTATTAACTGTACGTAAAGGTGAAGCGCATTCCCATAAGAACATTGGATGGGAACTCTTTACAGATGAAGTTATTAAGGCTATTTCAGATTATCGCGAAGATGTTGTCTTTATCTTATGGGGAAAACCTGCGCAGCAAAAGATAAAATTAATTGATACAGCAAAGCATCATATCATTAAATCTGTTCATCCAAGTCCATTATCTGCTTATCGAGGTTTCTTTGGGTCTAAACCTTACTCTCGTACAAATGATTATTTAAAATCTAAAGGTAAAACACCCATACAATGGTGCGAAAGTGGGGAATCTTAATTGAACAAAGAACAATTAATTCAACTTATAGAACACGAATTAGTGCAAGCAGATGAAGCTCAAGATGAACAGCAGTTTGAAAAGCATATGTATGCGATTCATACCTTAACATCTCTTTATTCCGATGTTTCGAAACGACCTTCTAAAAAATCAACACATGATTTTACTAATAGTGTAACTTCTGAATCTTCGTTTTCAAATAAGTCTTCAAATCATTCAGCGATTACTGCTGCAGAAATTGAAGCGATGGGTGGTAAAGTTCCACAAAAAATGAAGCATCAAACTAAATCGTCTAATATGATGGTGACGGATGATGAAATTGGAAATGGTGAATCAATATTTGATTTTTAATTAAAAATAAGTTAGGAGAACTAAAACATTATGATGAAAGTATTTATAATTTTAGGTGCATTGTGTACGATGATGTCTGTTGGTACGGGTGCTTTTGGTGCACATGGACTTGAAGGAAAACTCTCTGATAAATATATGTCAGTATGGGAAAAAGCAGTGAATTATCAAATGTATCATGGTCTAGGATTAATTCTGATTGGCATCATTAGTGGTACAACTTCTATTAATGTGAATTGGGCAGGATGGCTTCTGTTCTTTGGTATTGTTCTATTTAGTGGCTCATTATATATTCTTGCATTGACTCAAATTCGTATTTTAGGAGCGATTACACCATTAGGGGGCGTACTCTTTATTGTGGGATGGTTAATGTTAATTATTGCAACATTTAAATTTGCAGGATAATTATATTTTATATTTTGGTTAGTAAACTCACCTTTTAGGGTATGTTAAGTACTCGAGGTGAGTTTATTTTATGAATGATAAAAATCGAGAGATAGATAGAGGAGATTTAAAGCAAAACCTCTCTGAAAAATTTGTTTGGGCGATTGCTTATGGCTCGTGTATCGGATGGGGAGCATTCATACTGCCCGGTGATTGGATTAAACAATCAGGTTCGATTGCTTCGGCAATTGGTATTGTTATTGGTGCTTTATTGATGATATTAATTGCTGTAAGTTATGGTGCATTAGTCGAACGTTTTCCTGTGTCAGGCGGTGCATTCGCGTTTAGTTATTTAAGCTTTGGAAGATATGTGAGTTTCTTTTCATCGTGGTTCTTAACATTCGGTTATGTTTGTGTAGTAGCGTTAAATGCGACAGCATTTAGTTTATTAATTAAGTTTTTACTGCCAAACATTTTGAATAGTGGAAGATTATATACGATTGCTGGATGGGATGTTTACATAACAGAAATAGTTATTGCTACGGTATTATTACTAGTATTTATGTTTATTGCAATTCGTGGTGCAAGTGTTTCTGGTACACTCCAATATTATTTTTGTGTAGCAATGGTCATTGTTGTTGTACTTATGTTTATAGGTTCATTTTTCGGAAATAACTTTTCGTTAAGCAACTTACAACCTTTAGCAAGTAAAGAGCTTGGATGGTTTAATTCCATTATTATGATTGTAGCTATTGCACCATGGGCTTATGTGGGATTTGATAATATTCCACAAACAGCAGAAGAGTTTAATTTTTCGCCAAACAAAACGTTCAAATTGATTGTATACAGTTTATTAGCGGCATCTTTAACTTATGTCATTATGATTTTATACACAGGATGGTTGGGTACGAATAATGCGAACTTTAATGGAAATTTATGGTTAACAGGCGCTGAAACACAAACTGCTTTTGGTTATATTGGCTTAGGAATATTAGCGATTGCTATTATTATGGGGATTTTTACTGGATTAAACGGATTCTTAATGAGTTCAAGTCGATTACTATTCTCAATGGGACGTGCTGGTATCATGCCTAAAGCGTTTAGTAAATTACATCCAAAATATAAAACACCCTATGTAGCCATTATCTTTTTAGTAGCTATTACTTTAATTGCGCCATGGTTAGGACGTACCGCATTGACATGGATTGTTGATATGTCTTCAACAGGTGTATCGATTGCTTATTTTATTACTTGTTTATCTGCTGCTAAGCTATTTAGTTACAATAAACAAAGTAACACGTATGGTCCTCTTTATAAGACCTTTGCTATTTTAGGTTCTATTGTTTCATTTATCTTTTTACTTTTATTATTAGTCCCAGGATCACCAGCTTCACTTTCAATGCCTTCATATATTGCATTGGGTAGTTGGTTAGTGATTGGTCTTATTTTCTTTGTAGTTCGATACCCTAAATTAAAAAATATGAATAATGACGAATTAAGTCGTCTGATTTTAAATCAATCTGAACGAGAAGTTAAAGAAATGATAAAAGATAAAAAATAATATACGTAAACGCGAGAGATGAGGGTGAATTACCAACAATCTCTCGCGTTTTATTGTTATATACGTTTACGTCGTCGAGCGAAACCAGAAACGATGATTTTTGAAATTTGGTCTGCGAATAATAATCCTAATGCAATCGCACCAGCGATAAGTGTGACTTCGAGCATTGTGTTGATTGCTTTACCAAATTGTAATAAGACTAGATTTTTAGTTGCATCAAAGGCAAGTCCACCAGGAACTAATGGAATAATACCAGTAACCATGAAAATGATTGCAGGTTCACGTTTTTTACGAGCCATGTAATGACTGATTAAACCCAATGTAAAGCTACCGAAGAAACTTGAATAAATCGTATGTATATTCAAACCTTGGTAGAATAAAATATATACCATCCATCCACAAGCTCCAACAAAACCACACGATAAATACAGCTTTCTAGGAGCGTCAAAGATGACACAGAAAAAGAGAGAAGCTGTATAACTAAATATAAAATTAAATAACCAAAACATTTATGCGTACTCCTAAACTAATATTAATATCGAACCTACACCGGCACCAATACCAAATGCGGTGACAAGTGCTTCTAAAGACTTAGTGGTAAACATCATCATATGACCGCCAAATAAATCTTGTATAGCATTCGTAATCAGTACTCCAGGTACAATAGGCATGACTGCAGCAATAATAATAGTAGCTAAATCACCACTTGGCGCTAACCAATGACCGAATACTGCGATAATACCAATAACTAAGGATCCGACGAATTCTGGAATAAATTGTGCGTGTAATCGGCGATCCAGAATTTCAACAACCAGATACCCAATACTACCTGCAAGTAGAGCAGTAATCACATCGATAAATTGGCCACCTTGCAAATATAGGAAACTAATTGCAATAATGGCAGCAGCAATCCCTTTAAATGTTAAGCTACTATCTCGTTTTGCAATATATATTTTTTCTAATCGCTCTTTTGCATCTTCTAAAGAGATATCCCCTTTTGTGATTAATCGTGATATTTCATTTGCTTGTGAAATTTTAATGAGATTAGTATCACGGGAATTAATTCTAAATATTCGTGGGTAAGATTCGTTATGTAAAGTAAATTGAATGACTGTATTTGTAACGAAACTATTGCTTTCAGGATATCCTAGTTTTCGAGCAATACGGGTCATTGTATCTTCTACACGTGTTCCTTCCGCACCAGATTCAAGTAATATACGTCCAGCCATCATGACGACGTCTTTGATTAAAGTTTCATCTATATGTTCTTGCTTATTTATATTTTCCATTTCATCACCATTCGTTAAGATGTAATCATTATTATAGTAGAAGTACATGAAAATAACTACCTTACATTATAAAACTTAACAATCATAATATGATGAACATTCATATTTATATCTCAATAGTAGGTAAATATATTTTAATGAAAATAAAATTTAATGTAAAAAAACAATTGATTTATAACAATAATGTTTCAGAACATTACAATTCGGTTAAATAATAATAGTTAATAAATCAAAATTGTGCTGGGTAGCGACAGCACTTTTGCGATTTGTTAATGTTCAGAGTAGTAATGAAGTTCTCCCAAACCATACTACTTGAAGTACACTTTTTTAAAAGTGTACTTTATCTCGGAAACTAATTACCTTATATAAATATATTAATTTATTGAAAAAATGGAGCAAAGACTAGCATAGTAAACGCCAGTCTTTGCTCCATTTATATATTAAATTGCAAAAAATTGATCGAAATGATCAGTAGTTAAAATATGGCCGATATAGAAACTACCAAAGTCGCCATAGCGAGCAGTCGTTTCATCAAAACGCATTTCATAAACAATTTTCTTGAATTGTAGAACATCATCTGAGAATAATGTGACGCCCCATTCAAAATCATCAAAACCTACTGAACCAGTAATAAATTGTTTAATTTTACCAGCGAATTTGCGTCCAATCATACCATGGTTATACATTAGTTTTTTACGGTCTTCCATTGGTAACATATACCAGTTATATGTTTCATTACGACGTTTATCCATTGGATAGAAACAAATATATTCTGTTCTAGGCAATTCTGGATATAATCTTGCTTTAATATGTGGATTTTCATAAGGATCTTCGTCTGATTTACCAGCTAAATAGTTACCTAACTCAATCACAGATACATATGAATAAGTTTGAATGAAGAAATCAGCAATTCTTAATTTATTTAATTCATTTTCAATTTCATTCAATTCTTTCATTTCTGGACGTAAATACCATAATAAAATATCTGCTTTTTGACCTGTAATATTATATAAAGCATAATCTCCAGCTTGTTTTTCTCTGGCAGTGGCTTTATTTTCGATAAATACTTTAAATTCATTAATCATTGCTTCGCGCTCATCTTCTGGCACCAATCTAAAAGTTGCCCAATCGACAGCGTAAAATAAATGAAGGCTATACCAACCATCTAATGTTTCAGCTGCTTCACTCATATCTATCGCTCCTTTAAATATATTTTTTATCAATACAGATTAAATTTTATCATAAAGAGAATTGTCACACATACTTAAAAGTTTACAAATTAATGAAATAGAAATATTAAAAGAAATAAAGTATAATTAAGGTGAACATACTATTATTTTAAAAATTTGAGGAGGGCATTATGTCTAGTTTATTAGATGTATTACAAGAAAAACTTTCAGGAAAAAACGTTAGAATTGTATTACCGGAAGGTGAAGATGAAAGAGTATTAACAGCGGCTACAAAGTTACAAGCAACTGACTATGTTACACCTTTAGTATTAGGTAATGAAGAAAAAGTAAATACTTTAGCTCAAGATAAAGGATTAGATATCTCTAATATTCAAATTATCGATCCTTCTAAAAGTGATTTGAAACCTGAATTAGTCAAATCTTTCGTAGAACGTCGTAAAGGTAAAGCTACTGAAGAACAAGCTCAAGAATTATTAAACAATGTTAACTATTTCGGAACAATGTTAGTATACGCTGGTCATGCTGATGGATTAGTAAGTGGTGCTGCACATTCAACTGGAGATACTGTCCGTCCTGCCTTACAAATTATTAAAACAAAACCTGGCGTATCTAGAACATCTGGTATCTTCTTTATGATTAAAGAAGATAAACAATATATATTTGGTGATTGTGCTATCAATCCAACATTAGAATCTTCTGATTTAGCAGAAATTGCCGTAGAAAGTGCAAAATCAGCAAAAAGTTTTGGTATGGACCCACGTGTTGCTATGTTAAGTTTCTCAACTAAAGGTTCAGCTAAATCAGATGATGTAGAAAAAGTCGCTAACGCAGTAAAATTAGCACAAGAAAAAGTGGAATCTGAAGGTTTAGATAATGTAGTGGTTGATGGAGAATTTCAATTTGATGCTGCGATTGTACCTGCAGTTGCAGAGAAAAAAGCACCTGGAGCAAAAATTCAAGGTGACGCAAATGTATTTGTATTCCCAAGTTTAGAAGCAGGTAATATTGGCTACAAAATTGCACAACGTTTAGGTGGATTTGAAGCGATTGGTCCAGTTTTACAAGGTCTTAATTCACCTGTAAATGATTTATCTCGTGGTTGCTCTACTGAAGACGTTTATAACTTATCAATTATTACTGCTGCTCAAACATTACAATAATGGATTTAGCGAGTAAGTATTTTAATGACATTCATTGGCGCTATATAGACCATTCTTCAGGTTTAGCGCCAATGCAGTCATTTGCGTTTGATGACACGTTTTCAGAAAGTGTAGGAAAAGATATATCTTGTAACGTTGTAAGAACATGGATTCACCAACACACTGTCATTTTAGGTATACATGATTCACGTTTGCCATTTTTAAAAGACGGTATTCAATACTTAACTGACGAGATCGGTTATAATGCAATCGTTAGAAATTCTGGTGGTCTTGGGGTTGTATTAGACCAAGGTGTTTTAAATATTTCGCTTATTTTTAAAGGACAAACTGAGACAACAATTGATGAAGCATTCACAGTGATGTATTTACTTATCTGTAAAATGTTCGAAAATGAAAATGTAGATATAGATACTAAAGAAATAGAGCATTCATATTGTCCTGGAAGATTTGATCTAAGTATTGATGGAAAAAAATTTGCTGGTATTTCACAACGACGTGTACGTGGAGGTATTGCAGTTCAAATTTATTTATGTGTTGAAGGCTCTGGTGAAGAAAGAGCTGAAATGATGCATGAATTTTATCAACGTGCCTTGAAAGGTGAAGTTACGAAATTTAAATATCCGGATATTAAACCAGAATGTATGGCATCTTTGGAAACATTACTTCATCGGGACATTAAAGTTCAAGATGTGATGTTCCAATTACTTTATGCGATTAAAGACTTAGGTGGCCAGCTAAATATGAATCCAATTACAGAGGATGAGTGGCAACGTTATGAAGGATATTTCGATAAAATGATTGAACGTAATGAGAAAATGAATCGTTCCTTAGATTAAAATAAGATAAAAGGGAGTAAGAAAAATTCTAAGTGAATTTTAGCTTACTCCCTTTTTAACATGCAATAATACAATTAAAGTATATATTTACCTTCAAAAATATAAAAATTGCTACATTCTTATTATTTTTTATAGTAATATAGATGAGGTGGATTCATTTAAGAACGATAATTTAACCATAATTATGTTGATTATAACATTTTTTAGGATATAAATATTTCAAAGTTTTGAACTATTTTTGACAAAGTTTTATACTATTTATTGATGTATTAACACAAATCCAAGATTTGAAGTAAATGAGTATAAACATATGTGTGACATGACATGTACAAATGTATAAATACGTTCAATTTTAAAACAACATCAATGAATGTTGAAATTATTTTAGAAAGAATATTAAAGGTGAGATATCATGGTACGACGTGGCTATGGGGAATCTAACGGAAAAATTATATTGATTGGTGAGCATGCTGTAACTTTTGGCCAGCCAGCAATCGCTATTCCATTTACTTCAGGAAAAGTAAAAGTGCTTATTGAAAGCTTAGAAAAAGGTAATTATTCAGCAATTCAGAGTGATGTTTATGATGGTCCTTTATACGATGCACCTGATCATTTAAAATCACTTATTACACATTTTGTAGAAAACAAACATGTTGAAGAGCCATTGTTGATTAAAATTCAAGCTAATTTACCACCTTCTCGAGGTTTAGGTTCAAGTGCAGCAGTAGCAGTAGCTTTTATAAGAGCAAGTTATGATTATTTAGAATTACCGCTATCTGATAAAGAATTACTAGAAAATGCAGACTGGGCTGAACGCATTGCTCATGGTAAACCAAGTGGTATTGATACAAAAACGATTGTAACGAATCAACCCGTTTGGTATCAAAAAGGAGAAGTTGAAATTTTAAAGTCCCTTGATTTAGATGGCTATATGGTTGTTATTGATACAGGAGTTAAAGGCTCTACAAAACAAGCAGTTGAAGATGTACATCGTTTATGTGATAACGATGAGTCATATATGAATGTCATTGAACATATTGGCTCTCTTGTTTATTTAGCTAGTGATGCAATTAACCATCATAGCTTTGATCAGCTTGCTAATATATTTAATCAATGTCAAGACGATTTAAGAACATTAACAGTCAGTCATGATAAAATCGAAACATTACTCGAAATTGGAAGACAACATGGTGCAGTAGCTGGTAAATTAACTGGTGGTGGACGAGGAGGTAGCATGTTAATTCTAACTAAAGAAGAAGTGACTGCTAAAACTATTGTTGCAGCAGCCGAAAAAGCTGGAGCGCAACATACTTGGATTGAAAAGTTAGGAGGATAAATCTTTGAAAAAAAGTGGTAAAGCACGCGCCCATACGAATATTGCTCTAATAAAATATTGGGGAAAAGCAGATGAAAATCTAATTATTCCTATGAATAATAGTTTATCAGTGACATTAGAGCGTTTCTATACAGAAACACATGTAACGTTTGATGACTCATTAACAGAAGATCAACTTATTTTAAATAAAGAAGCTGTTAATGCTAAAGAAAGTGCTAAAATTCAACGTTATATGGATATGATTCGAAAAGAAGCTGGTATTTCAACGTATGCACTAATAGAAAGTGATAATTTTGTGCCTACTGCTGCTGGTTTAGCTTCTTCAGCTAGTGCATATGCAGCTTTAGCTGGTGCTTGCAATGAAGCGCTTGATTTAAACCTATCAGATAAAGATTTATCTCGCCTTGCTCGTCGTGGTTCTGGATCAGCATCAAGAAGTATTTATGGTGGTTTTGCTGAATGGGAAAAAGGTTATGATGATAAAACGTCTTACGCCCATCAAATTGAGTCAGATGGCTTCGAGAATGACTTAGCTATGATTTTTGTAGTTATTAACAATAAATCAAAGAAAGTATCAAGTCGTTCAGGTATGTCTTTAACTCGTGATACCTCACGTTTTTATCAATACTGGTTAGATCATGTAGAGGAAGATTTAAAAGTCACAAAACAAGCGATTGCCCAAAAAGATTTTAAACGAATGGGTGAAGTGATTGAGGCAAACGGTTTGAGAATGCACGCAACAAATTTAGGTGCACAGCCACCATTTACATATCTTGTGCCGGAAAGCTACGAAGCTATGAGAATTGTACATGAATGTAGAGAAGCAGGATTATCTTGTTATTTTACTATGGATGCAGGACCAAATGTAAAAGTTCTAATAGAAAAGAAACATCAACAAGCGATTGTGAATCAATTTTTAGAAGTATTTAATAAAGATCAAATTATAACAAGTGATATTACACATGCAGGAGTCGAAATAATTAAGTAGGGAAGAGATATAATGATTCAGGCAAAAGCGCCAGGAAAACTGTATATAGCGGGCGAATATGCTGTAACCGAGCCGGGATATAAATCAGTGTTAATTGCAGTAGATCGTTTTGTCACGGCTGCTATTGAAGCTTCAAATGAAATTACAGGTACGATTCATTCTAAAACATTACACTATGAACCTGTCACATTTAATCGTAATGAAGATAAAATAGAAATATCAGATGTACATGCAGCCAATCAACTCAAATATGTAGTCACTGCTATTGAAGTGTTTGAGCAGTATGCGAAAAGTTGTAATATAAAATTAAAACATTTTCATCTTACTATTGATAGTAATCTTGCAGATGCATCAGGACAAAAGTATGGTTTAGGTTCTAGTGCTGCAGTTTTAGTATCTGTGATTAAGGTTCTAAATGAATTTTATGAAATGGAGTTATCCAATCTTTATATTTATAAGCTCGCGGTTATTTCAAATATGAGATTACAAAGTTTAAGTTCATGCGGAGATATTGCTGTTAGTGTTTATAGTGGATGGCTTGCCTATAGTACGTTTGATCACGAATGGGTAAAACAACAAATGAAAGAAACCTCTGTAGAAGAAGTATTAGAAAAAAACTGGCCTGGTCTTCATATAGAACCTTTACAAGCGCCTGAAAATATGGAAGTCCTCATAGGATGGACCGGTTCTCCTGCTTCGTCGCCTCACTTAGTAAGTGAAGTCAAGCGTTTGAAATCTGATCCTATTTTTTATGGTAAGTTTCTTGAACAATCAAATACGTGTGTTGAAAATTTAATCTATGCTTTTAAAACGAATAATATAAAAGGTGTACAAAAAATGATTCGTCAAAATCGTAGTATTATTCAGCAAATGGATAAAGAGGCTACGGTTGATATTGAAACAAAAAAATTAAAATTATTATGTGATATTGGTGAACGTTTTGGCGGGGCAGCAAAAACTTCTGGCGCTGGTGGAGGAGATTGTGGTATTACAATTATCGATAATAAAGTTGATAAGCCCTCTATTTATGAAGTATGGGAAAAAGAAGGCATTAAACCTTTGAGATTTAAAATATATCATGGACAATAAGACTACTATTATGATGAAGCGAGACATTTTATTAAGAAATATATGTCTTGCTTTTTATTTATAGCAAATCTTTTTTAGTGCTTGAATTTTTAATTAAAAAGAGTAAAATAATTAGAGTTGTAATACATGAATGGAAGTAAATATGAGTGAAAATAATGTAAAGGTGGGTAGCGAAGTGAAGAATAAATTTTTGATTTGTGACGAATGTCAGGCAGTTAACTTAAAATCATTAAAGAAAAAATTAGAAAAATTAGATCCTGATGCTGAAATTGAAATAGGCTGTCAGTCATACTGTGGTCCAGGTCGTCGTAAGACATTTGCTTTTGTTAATAATCGCCCACTTGCTGCATTGACTGAAGATGAACTTATGGAAAAAGTCACTGCACAATTAAAAAAACCACGTGATCCTGAAGAAGAAGAACGTTTGAGAAAACGTAATGAAGAACGTAAGCGTCGTAAAGAAGAACAAGATAGAAAATTAAAAGAAAAATTAGCAAAGCGTAAAGCAAGTAAATAATCTATATCGATGATAAAGAAGCTCGTAAACTCATTAAAAATTGGGTTTACGAGCTTTTTTTTTTTAATTAAATATTAAATAAGTCATTAAATGATTCAGCTATTGTTGGATGAGTATAAATATTATCGCGTAATACTTGATAAGGAATATGTTGATCGATAGCAAGTTTAATTAAATTAATAATTTCTTCAGAACCTTTACCATATAAAGTAGCACCTAATATTTCATTATTATCTTTATTGATTACAACTTTGAAAAGACCGCGACCATCGTTATTAATTTTGTGTTTTGGTAAAGTATTAATAAATAAAGTGTTTTCAACGTAATTATAATTTAATTTTTGTGCTTCTGAAGCGGTCATACCGACACGAGAAAGCGGTGGGTCGATAAATACTGTATAAGGGATCATACCACGATTTTCAGTGTGTCGTGAACGATCACCGAATAATTCAGATTTCAAGATTCTAAAGTCATCTAAAGAAATATAAGTGAATTGTAATCCACCTTTTACATCTCCGGCAGCATAAATATGTGATACAGAGGTTTGTAGATGGTTGTTTACTTTTATTTCTCCGTGAGTGCCTAACTCAATATCTGTATTGTCTAAAGCTAAATCTGTATTTGGTACACGTCCTGTAGCAAGTAAGATTGCATCACCAGTAAAGTTTCCTTGTGAAGTTTCAACCGTTGTCAAATCACCTTCATTTTTTAATGCTTTTGTTTCAACATTAGTAATTAAACGTACGCCTTTATCTTTAAAATCATTAATTATGTGTGTGACTATTTCTTGATCTTCTCTAGCCATAAATTGTTTATTATATTCTAATACAGTTACGTTTGTACCAAAGCTTTGAAACATTGAGGCAAATTCTAATGCAATATATCCTCCACCAATAATTACTAATTCTTTAGGTTGATAAGAAATATTTAATAGTCCTTTTGAATCATATACATTTTGTGCTAAGTCTATACCTTTAATATTAGGAATATTAGATTTTGCACCTGTATTAATTAAAATTTTATCTGCTGTCAGTGTTTGAACTAACTTACCTTTTTCATCAATTAATTCTACTTCTGTATTAGATTTAAATTGTGCTTTAAAGTTTAACACGGTAATATTTTCATCATTTTCTAAGTTTAAATAGTTTTTTTGATTTAATGCTTTGACTACTTCTTTTTTTCTTGAAAAGGCAGTTGAAAAATCGACATGTTTAATACCATCATTAACAAGCACTTTAGAGGGAATACAGCCATGATTTATGCATGTGCCGCCATAGCTTTCTTTAAACTGTTCAATTAAAGCAACCTGTTCTCCTTGTGATGATGCATATTTGGCAAGTGTTTTTCCGGCTTTACCAAAACCAATAACGATTAAATTATAATGTGTCATATGTTGTATCCTCCTGAAGTGTATCATTAATTACATCATTAATAGTGAGGGTATCATAAAAATTTAAAATAACACGATGTTCTTTTTGATTATAGTGTGACATGGTCTTTGCTATGTTTCTTGATATTTCACAATCGCTCTGCTCATGACCTGTGAAAATACGCTGTTGGCTGTCTTTTTCGAGCACAAATATACGATATAGTACTGATAGCTTAATGCTAGCAGTTGAATGATTTGCACTATATCCACCATTTTTACCACGGGAAGTCTTAATAAACTGATATTGATTTAAAACAGTAGTCACTCTACGTAATTGAACTGGATTGAGGCAGGTTAATTTTGCTAAAGTTTGACTACTGAATTGTTGGTTGTCGTGTTTTACTAAAAAACTAAGTACGTGAACGGCAATGTTAAATTCTAAATTCAAATGATTCACCTCCTAAGTGTAACTTTATTAGTTACATTTAAATATAAAATAAAGAATATGTCAAATTTAATGTTTTAAACACTATTGAATGAATTTATCATCACTAATCGGGTAAACTATAAACAGAAACTATAGTTTAAGGAGTTGTGAATATCATGGCAGAATTTGTACAATTAGGAAAATCTGATGTTCATGTATTTCCAGTTGCATTAGGCGCAAATGCAGTCGGAGGACATAATTTATATCCCAATTTAGATGAAGAGCAAGGGAAAGATGTCGTTAGAAAAGCTATTGATAATGGTATTACTTTAATTGATACTGCGTTTATTTATGGACCTAAACGCTCAGAAGAACTTGTAGGAGAAGTTGTAAAGGAATATCCTCGTGAAAAAGTTCAAATTGCAACTAAAGGTTCACATGTTATTAAAGATAATGGCGATGTTGTTCAAAATAACCAACCTGATTATTTAAAACAACAAGTTGAAGAGAGCTTAGAACGCTTGCAAGTGGATTATATTGACTTGTATTACATTCATTTTCCTGATGAGGATACACCAAAAGATGAAGCTGTGGCAGCATTACAAGAACTTAAAAAAGAAGGAAAAATTAAAGCAATAGGTGTTTCAAACTTTACGTTAGATCAACTTAAAGAGGCGAATAAAGACGGATATGTGGATGTTGTTCAATTAGAATATAATTTACTACATCGTGAAAATGAAGAAGTAATGAAATACGCAGCTGAAAATGATATTACGTTTGTACCATACTTCCCATTAGCTTCTGGTATTTTAGCTGGTAAGTATGAAGAAAATCAAACTTTTGATGATCATCGTGCAACTCGTCGTGATTTCCAACCAGAAGTGTTCAATGATAACGTACGTCGAGTAAAAGAATTATCAAGTATTGCTGAAACTCATAATACAAGTATTGCTAATATTGTATTAGCATTCTATTTAACACGTCCATCACTTGATGTTGTTATTCCTGGTGCGAAACGTGCTGATCAAGTTGTAGAAAACATTGAAGCAGCAAATATTGAACTGACTGAAGAAGAAATTAAGAAAATAGATAATTTATTCCCAATTGAATAAAGTATTTTAAATAAAAGTAATAATGACTCCTACACCGTTTATATAGGTGTAGGAGTTTTTATTATAAATAAAAGTAAAAAGATGGGGTACATAATAAGTAAATAGAAAAAACACATTAATAATATAAACTAAAAAAGAGGTAAGATATATGATTACTGTATTATTTGGTGGAAGTCGTCCACAAGGAAATACTGCTCAATTAACACAATATGCTCTAGAAGAAAAACAATATAATTGGATTGATTTAACACAATATCATTTTAAACCTGTAAGAGATTATAGACATGAACCAAAGCAAATTGAGTCATACATAGATGATTATCAATTGATTATTGACCAAGTGCTTGAAAGTGATACAGTTATTTTTGCATCACCTGTGTATTGGTATAGTGTGTCAGCATCTTTAAAGGCATTTATCGATCATTGGTCAGAATCATTAATCGATCCTAAATATCAGGATTTTAAAACTAAAATGTCTAACATTGATTTTAGATTAATCTTAGTTGGGGGAGATTGTCCGAAAGTAAAAGCGAAACCTTGCATTAAACAATTAGAATATAGTTTAGATTTTCTTGGAGCAAAACTAAATGGTTATATTATTGGTACAGCAGAAAGACCTGGAGATGTTATGAAAGATGTATATGCTCTAGAAAGAGCACAGGAATGGAATGCAGTACTGTCTTAATAAGATGCATCTTAAAGTTGAGTGAAAGCGTTTATTAATATACTATGATATAATTTTGTTATTAAATTATAATGAAATGTCAGGAGAATGAAGCATGTATACAATTAGAAAAGCGACAACTAATGACGTTATAGCAATAAGAGATGTAGCTACAAAAGCTTGGTATAATACCTATTTAAATATTTATGCAGTATCAACAATCAATGAATTATTAGCAGCTTCGTATAATGAACACCATTTAAAAAAGCGATTAGAAGATCAACTTTTTTTAGTTGTTGAAGAAAATAATGAAATTGTAGGATTTGCTAACTTTATCTATGGTAAAGAATTGTACTTAGCTGCCCATTATGTTCATCCAGGTGTACAACATAAAGGTTATGGCACAAGTTTACTTGAAAAAGGATTACAAGAATTTGAAAATGAATATGATACGGTCTTTTTAGAAGTGGATAATAAGAACAAAGAAGCTATTCATTATTATCAACATCATGGTTTCGAAATAATTCGTTCATATCAACCAGAAATGTATGGTGAACAATTAGATTTAGCGTTAATGAAGAAAGTATTATAAGAATTAATTAACTTAAATTCATATTACTACTGATGAAAGCAAGTATGAAAGAGGAGGATGAATTTGACACAATCATCTTATGTAACTAAAAAATTAGCTGAAGAAAAAGTATTTAAAGATCCAATTCATAAGTATGTTCATGTTAAAGATCAACTGATATGGGATTTAATTAAAACTAAAGAATTTCAGCGCTTGCGTCGTATTAAGCAATTAGGTACATTATACCTTGCCTTTCATACTGCAGAACACAGTCGTTTTGGACACTCTTTAGGAGTCTATGAAATTGTAAGACGTATGATTGATGAATCATTTGTTGGGCGTGAAGCATGGAATAATAAAGATCGCCCCCTTGCTTTATGTGCAGCTTTATTACATGATTTGGGTCATGGGCCGTTCTCACATAGTTTTGAGAAGATATTTAATACGGATCACGAAGCGTTTACCCAAGAAATTATTACTGGAAATACTGAGGTTAACGAAGTATTAAGTAAAGTGTCTGAGACCTTTCCTCAGGAAGTAGCCGATGTTATTAATAAAACGCATAAAAATAAATTAGTCATTTCCATGATTTCATCTCAAATTGATGCTGATCGTATGGACTATTTGCAACGTGATGCTTATTTCACCGGTGTATCTTATGGTACATTTGATATGGAGCGTATACTTCGATTAATGAGACCATCAAAAGATGAAGTACTTATTAAAGAAAGTGGTATGCATGCTGTAGAAAATTTTATTATGAGTCGTTACCAAATGTATTGGCAAATCTATTTTCATCCCGTAAGTCGTGGTGGAGAAGTACTATTAAATAATTGTCTTAAGCGAGTCAAACAGCTTTATAAGGAAGACTATCAATTTAAAATGTATCCAAAAGAATTTATTCCATTTTTTGAAGGTACGATTACAATTGATCAGTATGTAGAATTAGATGAAGTAACGGTATTATTTTATTTAAAGAAATGGATACATGAAGAAGATGAGATTTTAAGTGATTTAGCGCGTCGATTTATTAATCGTGATCTCTTTAAGTATATTCCATTTGATGGTTCGATTATTACAATTACTGAATTACAGGATTTATTTATTGAAGGTGGCATTGACCCGGAATATTATTTTGTTAGTGAAGCTTTTTCGGATTTACCATATGATTATGATCGACCTGGTTCTAATCGACAACCTATCCATTTGTTACGACGAAATGGTAGTATTAAAGAAATTAGTAGCCAATCGTTAGTCATTTCAAGCATTACTGGGATTAATCGAGAAGACTATAAACTATACTATCCTAAAGAAATGATTCTTAATATTAAAGATTCGGAAGTGAAAGGTTCAATTATTAATTTATTGAATGAATTAAATTAAATATTTGATGATAATATACGCTATTATTTAATAGCGAGTGTGAAAAGGTAAAGAAGTATTGGAGGAATCATCGTGGCAGAAAATAAAGGGTTTAAATTTAATATTATAAAAAATGATCCTCTAGATGGTCATAAAGGTACAAATATAGGAGCGATTAGTTTAGATAATATTGCACCTGTATTTATCGATGTTGCAAATAAAGAAGCATTTGTTGATATTGGCGGTATGCATGCACGTGCGGAAGTAGAAAAAGGCGTAAAGTGGATTACTGATAAAGAATCAGTGGAAGGTCCAGAGGCTAAGGAATATTGGTTATGTTGGGTGACTACTGAACGTGGTGAAAATGGTCCTTATTACGCGGGCGTCACTGCATGTTATTTACTTGTAAATAAAAGTATTCGTCGAGGTTATAAGAGTATGCCAGAACATGTCAATATGATGGATAAGTCTATGAAACATCAAGTTATTATTGATCAAATTGGTGAAGAAAATAAAAAAGTATTAAAAGATTTTTTAATATCCCATAATGAAACGATGTGGAATAACTCAAACGAGGCGTTATTTAAGGCATTTGATTAGAAAAAACTCGAGACACTCAGCAGTGCATATTCAATGACTGAGTATCTCGAGTTTTTATTTTTCTAAAGTATCTCCAATATTATAAAACTGATAAACTGATTTCATTACATTATGATAAATCTGTTGAAAAGATTGTTCAGTTTGTTTACTAATAACTCTTAAATCTTCATATTCAGGCTTTATTTTAAAAATTTTTCCATTTTTTAAAGAAAGTTTAATTGAAACATTTCCATATGGCGTTTGAATATCACGAAATGTTCTATCTAAAATTCGACGATTCACTTTATAACTACGTACGCCAAGTGAGGATGTATGTTTTAATATCATATCTTCAATACGCAATTTATCTTCAACTTTACAAATAATAGTTAACTGAGTAGCTGGACGATTTTTTTTCATAATAATAGGGGAATAGTATATGTCTAATACATCGTTTTGTAATGCAGTATCCATAAAATGACCTAACATTTCTGGTGTCATATCATCAATTTGACATTCTAACACTTGTACTTGATCATAACTTGTCTCATTATTTGTAAATTGAATCGCTCTAATTACATTTGGAAAATCAAAATTTTTAGTCCCTGCGCCGTATCCGATATGATGCATTGTAGCAGCTGGAAAAGGGCCGAATTCTGTCACTAAACTTTTAGCAATTGCTGCACCTGTCGGTGTAGTCAGTTCGCTGTGAACGTCAAAGTTTGCTAATGGTATACCTTTTAAAATTTCTGCTGTGGCAGGTGCCGGTACTGGATATATACCATGAGCTATTTTAATTTTCCCATTTCCAGTAGGAATGGGTGAACAGTACAAATGATCGATATTAAGTAATTCTAAAGCGATACACCCTCCAACGATGTCAATGATAGAATCCATGGCACCGACTTCATGAAAATGAACGTTTTTAATAGACATGCCATGAATTTTTGCCTCTGCATGACCAATCGTTTCAAAAATAGACATACTTCTCATTTTTACTCTGTCATCTAAATCACTTTCATCAATCATTTTAAATATATCAGATGCTGTTCGATGGTGATGTGACTCATGAAAATCAATGGATAAAGTCATTGCATGAATACCTTGTTTCATTTCTTTTTTAAAATTTAACTTAAAATTATCAATAGGTAATTTTTTAAGTTCATGTTCTATTTCGTTTGGTGAAACACCTAAGTCTACCAACGCAGATAGGAGCATGTCTCCAGCAATACCTGCATGACAATCTAAGTATAATGCATTACTCATATATTTCTCTCATCCTCATTTTTTTCTAACATATTCATAATCATTGCGGCATTGTACCCTGCGCCAAATCCATTATCAATATTTAACACACTGGTACCTGGTGCACAGCTATTTACCATAGATAAAAGAGTAGTGACACCATTAAAGTTAGCGCCATAACCTACACTGGTAGGAACAGCGTAAACGGGATGGTCTACGAGTCCGCCTACCACGCTTGCAAGTGCACCTTCCATTCCAGCAATGACTATACTTACTTTACCTTGTCGAATTTCATGAATATGTTCAAACAAACGATGTATCCCCGAAACACCAACATCATAGTAACGTTTTACAGTAATGCCCATAAGTTCCGCAGTAATAGCTGCTTCTTCAGAAACCGGTAAGTCTGAAGTTCCGGCACAAAGCACAGAAATATAATATTTTGATTTTTGAACCGAGGCAATTGGAGTACAAACAATGCGAGCTTCAGGATAATATTCTAAATGCGGATGTTTTTCTAATACATAATTTGCTTTTTCTTCATTAATACGTGTAATAAGAATTACATGGTGATGACGAGATAAACTAGTTATAATGGTATCAATTTGTTCTTTTGTTTTACCTTGTCCAAAGATAACTTCTGGAAAACCTTGACGCTTTGCTCTATGTAAATCAATTTTAGCAAAGCCCAATTCGTCGTAATGACTAAGTTGGGCTTTAGCTTCATCAATTGATATTTGGTTTGATTTTACACCTTCGAGCAGATTTTCAATAAAATGTTGATTATTACTCATAAGTGTACGTCCTTATACTAATTTAGTATTTTTTGTATCAATGACTTCGTTCATACTACCTGTGCGGTAACCTTCTAAGTCTACAGTTACATAATCAAAACCTAATTCTTTTAAACGTAACGTAATATTATCTTTATTTTTAATTACTGTAGCTAAATCTTCTTCTGAAACTTCAATACGTGCAATATTTTGGTGATAACGTACACGAACATTGTTGACACCTAAGTTTAAGATATGTTTTTCAGCTTCGTTTACTTTGTTTACTTTAGTGAAACTTAATGATTCGCCATAAGGGATTCGAGAAGCTAAGCTACACAATGCTGGTTTATTCCAAACAGGTAAATCATATTTTTTACTAAGTTCACGAACTTCAGTTTTATATAATTTAGCTTCTTGAAGTACACTACGTACCTTGAATTCATCTCTTGCTTTTAAACCAGGACGGAAATCTTCTAAATCATCCATAATCATACCATCTAATACATAGTTGAAACCTAGTACATCTTTAAAGTCTGTTAATTTGCTATACATTAATCGTTTGCTATAGTACCAACTTTCAGGTGTATTTCTAACAATATTTTCATCTTGTAATTCCGCCATTTCAGTTTCCACAACGTCAATACCTAGTTCATGCCCCAATTCAATAGCTTTATTAAATTCTTCATTTCTGAAAAGTTCTGATTTTACAACGACGGGTTTAACATTTTCTTTACCTAATACATTGATGGCTTTTTTTAATACTAAACTACTATCTACGCCACCAGAAAATGCAATAACAACACTTTCCATTTCTTTTAATAATGTATCTAAAGTATTTTCTTTATTTAATAATTCAGTCATATTTATCAATCCTTTCAATTAGTCTTCATCTTCTACATAAGGAATTGTCAAGGGTCCTTGTGGCATTACACCAATACTCAATTTACGACCATACTGTTCTTCTAAATCAGCAATTGTTTTTTCAATATTTGAAGTAGGATTTAACATTGAATCTTTTAATTGTTGGTCAGTAAGTTCTGAGTAAACATACACATTTGCGAAGGTTTGAATGCTTGCCTGTTTTTGTACTTGCCATTGGTCAACCTCTGAAAAGTTTGGATCATGAATTAAATCTAAGATACCTTGTGGTGTATCAGCCATTTTGAAAATTTCAGCAAATTTACCATGGTCTGGAAAACCATCTGCGCATTCTGAAACCATAATAATATTCCCATCTTTTTTAACAACTTTACTTGCCGCACTCATACCTTTAACGGTTTGATATAAATTTTGATCGAGTGGATAACCAGAATTTGAAGCAATGACAACATCAAAGCGATCATCACATTTAAACATGGCATGTTCTTTAACATATGCACACCCTTCTTTATGAGCTTCAAATACATCACCA
The DNA here is from genome assembly GCF_004365845.1 of Staphylococcus sp. AtDRG32. NCBI lineage: Bacteria > Bacillati > Bacillota > Bacilli > Caryophanales > Staphylococcaceae > Staphylococcus > Staphylococcus sp. AtDRG32. The sequence goes on along the minus strand of NZ_SODE01000005.1, from coordinate 76,981 downwards.
CCAAAAGCTTCAGTGATTTGTTTATCTTTATTTAAAGCGACATTTAACATAAAGTTTGGTTTACACATGTTATTAACTTCACGTGCCATATCTTGAACAGGATTATCTTCTAGGTTTCCCCAAGTCGATCTTGGATCACCAATCATTTTTGCATTATGAAATGTTTGAATGGTTTCAAGACCAGCGATGCCAGGCATGATTCCTTTAGGTCCACCAGAAAAACCTGCAAAGAAGTGAGGTTCGATAAAGCCAGTAACAATTTTAAAATCAGATGCTACATAGTCTTTATTTAAGTAAGCATCGCAACCATATTTACTGTGTCCAACTTTAGTAAGATTTTCTTTTTCATTGCAGTGATTCTGAACGATTTTAACAGAATCAACGATATCTTCTCCTAACATTTGAATTAATTCATCACGTGTTTGATCACGATGTGTTCCTGTGCCATTAATAATGACGAAATTTTCACGAGGAACGTGATTTAATTCTTCAATGAGTAGGGGGACCAGTATATGGTTAGGTGTTGGACGTGTAATATCGCTTATGACTATTGAAACAATATCATCCTTATTTACTAATTCTTTTAATGGTTTTGAGCCAGTAGGATGTCTTAAGACATTTTGAATTGCTGAAGTATAATCTTCAAGGGCCTCGATATTTTGTGGTTCTATGACTGTACTATCATCTGGCACTTCGACTTCAACTTCGGATTTCCCATATAAAACATGTGTTTTCACAGTTTTCCCCTCCAATAAGTCATGATGATAAATAGTAAATTATATGTTTATTACAATTAAAAGTATAGCATATTTAATGCTCGTTTTTTAATTAAAGGAAATTAATAGAAATATAAGTAATTAAATAATTAATCATAAAAAAAGTAAAATATTTCCATTTTTGTAAGAATTTACATATAATGAAATTAGGTTGTAATTATATTGAATAAGGAGTGATTTGCCATGAAAGCAGCAGTAGTAACGCATAATCATAAAGTAAATGTGGAAAACAAAGAATTACGTAACTTAGAACCAGGTGAAGCTTTAGTTCAAACAGAGTATTGTGGTGTATGTCACACAGATTTACACGTTAAAAATGCAGATTTCGGAGATGTAACAGGTCGAACTTTAGGACATGAGGGTATTGGACGTGTAATCAAAATAGCAGATGATGTGACATCTTTAAAAGTAGGTGATCGCGTTTCTATTGCTTGGTTATTTGAAAGCTGTGGTCATTGTGAATATTGCACAGCAGGCCGTGAAACTTTATGTCGTAATGTGAAAAATGCAGGTTATACAGTTGATGGTGCGATGGCGGAACAAGTAATTGTTACAGCAGACTATGCAGTTAAAGTACCTGAAACTTTAGATCCAGCAGCAGCGTCTTCAATTACATGTGCAGGCGTAACCACATATAAAGCAGTTAAAGTAAGTCAAATTCAACCAGGTCAATGGATTGGGATATTCGGTATTGGTGGTTTAGGTAACTTAGCATTACAATATGCGAAAAATGTATTCAACGCTAAAGTGGTTGCTTTTGATATTAGTGACGATAAATTAAATTTTGCGAAAGAACTAGGTGCAGATGCAGTTGTTAACACAAAAAATCAAGATACTGTTGAAGAAGTTAATAAATTAACTGATGAAAAAGGACTTGATGCAACAGTAATTACAGCTGTAGCTAAAACGCCATTTAATCAAGCAGTAGATGTTGTTAAAGCTGGCGCGCGTGTTGTAGCGGTTGGTTTACCTGTTGAAAAAATGGATTTAGAAATTCCTCGTTTAGTTCTCGATGGTATCGAAGTGGTAGGTTCTTTAGTGGGAACACGACAAGACTTAAAAGAAGCATTTCAATTTGCTGCTGAAGGTAAGGTTATACCTAAAGTTCAAACACGTGAATTAGAAGAAATAAATGATATTTTTGAAGAAATGGAAAAAGGAACTATTACAGGTCGAATGGTAATTAAATTCTAATATATTAATAAAAAAATATATAAAGGTTTTATTTCATAGGTGCGGAGAAGATAATGAAGCAAAAGTATTTATTTCTGGGAAATAAGGTACAGTTAATCTAATTTAGTTATTAAGAAATGTTATTTAATGATATAATTATTTAAAAGATTATATCTAATTTATGGAGTAAAGAGGACAGCAAATGAAAAATATCTTATTATTTGTATCATCAATCGGTTTCGGCATCATTTTCTTCTATAAATATAGAACACTTTTAGAAAAATATCATTATGATATTGTTGAACTTGAATCAAAAGCAGACATATTAGAAAGAAAAAAGTAATACCATGATACTAATGGTGACATTCAAAACATAATAGCTTGGAAAAATAGAGTCTGAGACTTAAAACATAAGCATCTTAGACTCTTTTTCATTACATAGAAGTAGATAATTAAATTAAAAACACAGGATATCAAGATTTTTTAATTGTAGCAGGGCCCCAACACAAAGACTTTCAAAGAGAAAGTCAACAGGTAACGTAAGTTGGGGAAAGGACTTAAATGGGACAATGAACGCAAAATGACTTTTGTTTTACTGACGTTGTTATGATAACTATTTAACTAATGTTGATAGAATTTTGTTAACTTCAAGCACTATAGGATTTATGCTATAATGTGGTGTAATATTTTAAAGATTAAGGTGAGTCAGACGTTGGATAAGAATATACACATTCAAACGAAACAAGTCTTAAAACAAAATGGAGAAACACAAACATTTGAATTTTCTTCTCAAGGATCATGGCAACAAAAACATGCCGATTATATTCGATATCAAGAACAAATTGAAAGTGCAGTTGTTAGTGTAACAATTAAAATTGAAGACAATGGCGTGAAGTTGATACGTAAAGGTGATATCAATATGAACTTACACTTCGTTGAAGGTAAGGACACTACAACACTTTACACTATACCAGCAGGACGCATTCCATTAATAGTAAGAACTAAGAGTATTTTACATTTTGTAAATGAAAATGGTGGAAAATTAAAAATACAATACGAATTACATCAAAATGACGAAAAAATGGGCTCATATCAATATGAAATTAAGTATAAGGAGATAGGCGAATGAATATTATTGAAAAAGTAAAGAAAACTTTAATACAAGAAATTGAAGCAAGTATTAAAAAAGCAAATCTAGCAGAAGATATTCCTGAAATTAAAGTTGAAATCCCTAAAGATACTAAAAATGGAGACTATTCTACTAATATTGCAATGGTCTTAACTAAAATTGCTAAACGTAATCCACGCGATATTGCTCAAGCTATTGTAGACAATTTAGATACAAGTAAAGCAAACGTAAAACAAGTAGATATCGCTGGTCCAGGATTTATCAACTTCTATTTAGATAATCAATATTTAACAGCTGTCATCTCAGAAGCAATTCAAAAAGGGGATAAATTTGGTTATGCGGAAGAACCAAAAAACAAAAAAATATTATTAGAATATGTATCAGCAAATCCAACTGGTGACTTACATATTGGACATGCTCGAAATGCTGCTGTAGGTGATTCACTAGCAAATATTTTAATTGCAGCTGGTTACGATGTAACACGTGAATATTATATTAATGATGCTGGTAATCAAATTACAAATTTAGCACGTTCAATTGAAACACGTTTCTTTGAGGCATTAGGGGATACAAGCCATGAAATGCCAACAGATGGCTATAATGGTAAAGACATTGTCGAAATTGGTAAAGACTTAGCCAAAAAACATCCGGAAATGAAAGATTACTCTGATGAAGAACGCTTAAAAACATTTAGACAACTGGGTGTTGATTATGAAATGGATAAATTGAAAAAAGATTTATCAGATTTCAATGTTCATTTTGATAATTGGTTTAGTGAAACATCACTATACGAAAATGGTGCGATTGATAATACATTAGAAAAAATGCATGAGTTAGGCTATACGTATGAAGCAGATGGTGCCACTTGGTTACGTACGTCAGACTTTAAGGATGATAAAGATAGAGTACTAATCAAAAAAGATGGTAACTATACGTACTTTACACCTGATACAGCGTATCACTACAATAAAATTAATCGTGGCAATGATATTTTAATTGATTTAATGGGTGCAGATCATCATGGTTATATTAATCGTTTAAAAGCAAGTTTAGAAACATTTGGTGTAGATAGCGATCGTTTAGAAATTCAAATTATGCAAATGGTTCGTTTAATGCAAAATGGCGAAGAAGTTAAAATGAGTAAACGTACAGGTAATGCAATTACGTTACGTGAAATTATGGATGAAGTAGGTATTGATGCGGCGCGCTATTTCTTAACAATGCGTAGTCCTGATTCGCACTTTGATTTTGATTTGGAACTTGCAAAAGAGCAATCTCAAGATAATCCAATTTATTATGCACAATATGCACATGCACGTATTTGTTCGATTTTAAAACAAGCTAAAGAAAAAGGTATTGAAATAGACAAAAACGCTGATTTTAGCACCATTACAAATGAAAAAGCGATTGATTTATTGAAGAAAGTAGCAGAGTTTGAGCCTACAATTGAGAGTGCTGCTGAAAGTCGTGCACCACATCGATTAACTAATTATATTCAAGACCTAGCTTCAGCATTCCATAAATTCTATAATGCTGAAAAGGTATTATCTGATGATATTGAAAAAACAAAAGCACATGTTGCTCTTATTGAAGCTGTTAAAATTACATTACACAATGCATTAGCATTAGTGGGTGTATCAGCACCAGAATCAATGTAATATAAATAATTTTAAGTTAAACGCACCTTTACGAATACTTATTTGTGAAGGTGTTTATTTTTTATAGAAAGGTAAAAAGATGTCAATGATGACTACAGAACAACTTTACAAAGCATTATTAAAACATATGGGGCCTCAAGGATGGTGGCCAGCAGATACACGTGAAGAGATTATATTAGGTGCTATATTAGTTCAAAATACAAACTGGAATAATGCTGCACTTTCTCTTAGACGGCTGAAAGAAGCAACCCATTTTGAACCTCAAAACATATTAGATCTGCCGATAGAAGAACTAAAAATATTAATCCGCTCTAGTGGTTTCTATAACAATAAAGCAAAAGCAATTTCTACATTATTCAACTGGTTAAATCAATATCAGTTTGATTATTGCAAAATTAATGAAGTATATGGAGAACATTTAAGAAATGAATTACTTAAACTACATGGTATTGGAAGTGAAACAGCAGATGTATTGCTAGTCTACATTTTTGAGAGGGTTGAATTTATTCCTGATCATTATACACGTCGGTTATATAGAAAACTCGGTTATGCCAATACTGAGAATTACGATAAATTAAAAAGACATGTTGAATTACCTTCAAACTTTACAAATCAAGATGCAAATGATTTTCATGCTTTACTAGATAATTTTGGGAAAAATTATTTTAATGGCTCCATTGAACAAAGATATCATTTCTTAGATCCATATTTTACAAATATGGATTGACCTTAACGTGACGTCATAGCTTAGTCTCTTTTATAGAGAGATGAAAAGAGAAGTGAATCAAATAGATTAAGAAAAAGGCAGGATGTCAGAATGGAAAATCAGGTATACTTTACACCCAATGACGTGAGTCATATTACCGAAGTAACTAAACGCACACTTCATTATTACCATGAAATTGAGTTGCTTGTGCCAACTTATATTGCATCTAATGGTTATCGCTATTATTCTTCTAAGGATATCTCTAAATTACAGACCATTCAATTTCTAAGAGAACTGAATTTATCATTAGCAGATATTCAACTTTATTTTAGTAACAGTATAGAAGAGAAAAATATAATATTAGAAAATAATTATCAGTGTATTGTTGCACAAAGAGATCAATTAAACAAAATGATTCATTTTCTTAATCATCATCTCGTTAATCATAGAAAAGAGGAGATTAATATGAGTAAATGGAATAATGATAATATACAACATCAATATGAGAAAGAAGCTGAAATGAAATATAGTCATACTCCTTATTATCAAGCTTTTAAAGAGAATCAAAAACAATTGAATTCTACAGAAAAACAACAAAATAATAAGAGAACAATGGAGAGGTTACATTCATTCTTTGATAAAATGAATGAATTATTCATTGCAAACTATAAAACAAATCATATACAGGTTAAACAAGCTATTTCTGAACTAAAAGATATTCTTCAGACACAAGTACCTAACGTAGATGAACAATTTTTAGAATATATTGCCTCGATTTATGAGAATGATGAGCGATTTGCTAAAACAATTAATAACAAACGACACGATAATTTAAATCAGTATATTGCTGATGCGATTCGAAATGATATTTAATAAAAGATGTTTTTAAGTTCTATAATATGTGATGATATATGTATAATATATCTGATGAATAAAAGGAGCTTAAACATGATAGAAGCATTCAAATTATTTTGGCAAAATTATTTTAATGTAAAAAGTCGAACTAGAAGACGTCATTATTGGTTTGCTATTTTAGCTAATTGTATTATTTTAGTGATCATTAGTTTACTTTTTAATATCATTACTTTGGGGTTAAATGGAGGGCATACATTTTTTGATATTGTGTATGAAATCATTGATATCATTATTTTTATAGGAACGTTTACGATGACGGTGCGTCGTTTACATGATACAGGGCACACATTGGTTCTGCCTCTTATTATTTTAATATTTACTTTAATTAGAAAAATTTCAAGTATTGTAGATCGAACATACGGTATTTCAGTTGATGGTGTTTTCAACGGAATGATTGCGCTTGAATTAGGAATTATGGTGGCAGCTATGTCTTTAGTCTTACTTATTATTCTTGTGATCACTTTTGCATTTACACTAAAAGATAGTGATGAGGGGACAAATAAGTATGGCCCAAATCCTAAAATAGCTACTGTATAGTATGAAAAAAGTAAGGATACAGAATGTATTTTGAAATCTGTTTCCTTCTTTTTTTATTTTGAAATAGAATTAAATCATTAAGTTTAACCAATAATATAAAATTACACAATAAAAATTTATAGAATTAAATTAATGATATAAATAATTTGGTATGATAAATATATGAAATAAACAAAATTGTGAAAGGAAGGTATGGTTTATAAATGAACAATAAGAAGCTGTGGATTATTTTATTTACATTAGTATTAGTTTTAGCAGCGTGTGGACAAAACCAATCGAGTGAAAAAGGACATCATTCTACGCACTCAACTGAGCAAGAAACAATGGATCACAATGATAATACTCATACATATCATCGTATTATATCTTTGATTCCAAGTAATACTGAAATATTATATAGACTTGGTCTTGGAAAAAATATTATAGGTGTATCAACAGTTGATGATTATCCAAAAAACGTGAAAAAAGGCAAGCAACAATTTGATGCAATGAACTTAAATAAAGAAGCACTTTTAAAAGCTAAACCTGATTTGATTTTAGCTCATGAATCTCAAAAATCATCTGCTAAAAAAACACTTGATAGTTTAGCTGATAGTGGTGTGAAGGTAGTATATGTTAAAGACGCTCAGTCTTTAAATCAAGTCTACGATTCATTTGAGCAAGTAGGTAAAGTGACGCATCATGAAAAAGAGGCGAAACAGTTAGTCAAAGAAACAAAAGATAATGTTCAAAAAGTAATTGAATCAATTCCAGCACATCATAAAAAACAGAGCGTTTTTATAGAAGTGTCTTCAAAACCTGAAATATATACAGCAGGAAAAGAAACCTTTTTCAATGATATGATAGAAAAACTAGATACAAAAAATGTATTTTCAAATGTTAGTGGATGGAAAGCAGTAGATAAAGAAAGTATTATTAGAAAAAATCCTGATATTTTAATTTCAACTGAAGGTATTTCAAAAGAAGAATATTATGAAGTGATTAAAGAACGTGATGGTTTCTCTGAAGTCAACGCAGTAAAAAATGAACGTGTGGAAACAGTCAATGGTGACGAAATTTCACGACCAGGACCTCGTATAGATGAGGGGATGAAAGAATTACGTGATGCAATTTATAAACGTTAAAACGTTAAGATGAGAGACTTTTCAAAAGCCTACAACGATATTGATAATGTTGTAGGCTTTTTATACAACATAGAGTCTTGTAAATTGAGTAAAACAGAGAAAGAATCATTTTGTAATCTTATTTTAATTAGTAGTAAGGATATATTCATTGTAATATAGGAAATAAATAATAATTGAAATGTGAGTGGAAATGAAACGACATCTATATTTAACATTTTCAGTTTGGACATTTTGCTTATGTGTCATCATAGCTATAAGTCTTTTTTGGGATTTAGGGTCATTACATCAAGCATTTAATCAAATGATTTTTTTTAAAGTTAGAGTTCCTAGAACATTTGAGGCGCTTATGGTAGGAGCTATATTAACGTTGACGGGTCAATTATTTCAAACGGTATTAAATAATCCTTTAGCAGATAGCTTTACACTTGGTTTAGCGAGTGGAGCGACTTTTGGATCAAGTTTAGCTATATTTTTAGGCGTATCTTTTCTATTTATTCCAATTTTTTCTATCATTTTTAGTGTCACGACACTTTTACTTGTTGTTATAATGACAATCGTATTGTCTAGAAATTTTCCAATTAGAGTACTCATCATATCTGGACTTATGGTAGGCGCTTTTTTTAATGCATTAATATATATACTTACACTCATTAAACCAGAACGTACGAATCGTATGTTAGCCTATTATTTTGGAGGATTTGCGAATGCCGAAATGAATGAGCTCGTTTATATTACAATGGTTTCTTTGCCAATCATTATTGTGATATATAGTTTAGTTACACCAATTAAGCTCTTGCAATTAGGAGAAGCTAAAAGTAAGTCTCTAGGGTTAAATGTGCAATGGATAACATTTATTGTACTTTTGTTAACATCTATTATGACAGCTATAGCAGTAGCGTTTATAGGTGTGATAGGTTTTATTGGCATCATTGTACCTCAATTAATTAGACGATATTATTTTCAATATAGTCTTGCTATACAAATGACATTAAACATATTGATAGGTGCATTAACGATGCTATTCGCTGATGTTATAGGGAAGATGGTTATCAATCCAGTGCAAATTCCAGCAAGTATTATTTTATCACTTGTTGGGATACCCATATTATTTTATATTTTAGTCACTCAATCTAATACAACACGTTAGTGAAGTGAACAAAAATTATTAAAATAAGAATAATTATATTGATAAGAGGTAAATAAAAATGGACTTAAGCCAAATCAAAGCAGTTGTGTTCGATTTAGAAGGCACATTATTGGATAGAACTAAGTCTCGAGATAAATTTATAGAAGAACAATATGAACGTTTTCATGATTATTTTGTACATGTACAACTTGCTGACTTTAAACATAAATTTATAGAATTAGATGATGATGAAGATAACGATAAACCTTATGTATATAAAGAGATAATAAAACAATTTCACATCGATAGATTGAAATGGAAAGATTTATTTCATGATTTCGAAATGCATTTCTATCGATATGTATTTCCATACTACGACACATTATACACACTTGAAAAGTTGTCAGAGCATGATTATTTACTAGGTGTAATTGCAAACGGGAAATCAAAGATCAAACAATTTCGGATTTATTCATTAGGAATAGAACATGTGATTAATTATTTATCAACTTCTGAAACAGTAGGTTACCGCAAACCTCACCCACGTATTTTTGAAGATATGATTGATCAACTTGGCGTCTTACCAGAAGAAATTATGTATGTTGGAGATGATGCCTTAAATGATGTTGCTCCTGCACGTGCTATGGGAATGGTAAGTGTTTGGTATAAACAAGAAAATGCTGAATTAGAACCTTTAGAAGAAGAAGTAGATTATATCATTACAACAATAGAAGAGCTCTTAACGATTTTATCCGTAAATAAACAAAAAAAAGGAGATAATTAAATGGAATTATTTACAAGAAAAGGTGGATTTACATTAAATTACAATACTATGGGACAAGGATACCCAGTAGTGCTTGTACATACTGCGTTTGAAAATGCTTCAATTTTTCAAAATTTAGCTCATGAACTTTCAAAAACATTTCAAGTCGTATTATTGGATTTACGTGGTCATGGATATTCAGATAAACCACGACATATTAAATTCAATGAATTTGCAGATGATATTATTTTATTATTAGATTATCTCTACATAGATCAAGCGGCTTTTATTGGCCATGAAATGGGTGCTACAATTATTGCGCATTTATCAAAGCAATATCCAGAGTATGTATCTTCGTTAACAATGATCAATCCGACATCTATTGAAGGAGAGTTACCAGAAGAACGATTGTTTAGAAAATACGCACATAAAATCCGTAACTGGAATGAAGATAAACAAGAGAAGTTTTTAGATAAACATCGCTATTATAAACATCGTAAAGTGAATAAGTTCTTAAAAAATGTCGAAGATACTAATTCAATTTCTACTAAAGAAGAGACAGAAGCAGTAGATGAAGTATTTAAACAAAGAGGAATTGCAAAAGTATTTGAGTACATCACTAAACCCACATTTATAGTTGCAAGTGCTTATGGAGAAAGAATAACATCTCTTGAATCTAAAGAAGTAGCAGATTTAATAGGAAATGTATATTTCGAAGTGTATTCGAAGTCAAGCATGTATCCTTTTGAAGAAGAACAAGAGAAGTTTATCCATGATGTGACACCTTTTATAAAAAAACATATGCCTCAACACTAAATAGTATTGTTTACCAATATTAATGCATTATAAAAATGAAATATTTTGTAATGTTTTTGTAATGTTTCTGTTATTTTGGTCATAAATAGGGTATACTGTAATTAAGCATAAAAGAAAAAGGAGCGAGTGCTTATGAAAAAGTTAGCAACAGCCCTATTAGTTTCTGGACTAGTAATGACAGGAGTAGGCTATAATCATGCTGAAGCAGCTAGTGGTAATTCGATTCAGACTGTACAACAATTAACTCAAGGTCAAAAAACATTAGAAAATGTGACTATAGGTGAATCAATTAAAAATGTTATTAATCACTATGGCACACCTATTTATTCATATAATCCAAATAATCAAGAAAAATACTATGAATTCCATACAAACAAAGGTGTATTAGTTGTTACTGCAATCGGTAAAAAAAATACTGGTTATGTAACTAGAGTATCAATGACTTATAATCAAGCCAATGGTCCAACTTATCAAAAAGTAGCACAAAGTGTAGGTAAAAAAGCCATTAAACGCGTTCAATATAATAGTGTAAGTGGCAATTTTGCTTATATTCAAAACGGTAAAACAAGCTATCAATTTGGTTCAAGCTCACCTAAAGACAAAGTATTAAAACTATATCGTATTGACATTAATAAATAATGTAATGAAGTAGTTAGTTAAAGTTACGTATCATCGATTTCATTTAAAAGATAATGAAATATACAGAAGTAGGATAACGAATTCCATCTGGAATTCGTTATCCTACTTCTTTTTTACGAAAAGAAATCAATTGAAATCTATGATAAAATGTTGAAATGAATGAATTGAATGTATTTTAAAACTTGCATTCGATAAAGGAGCAACATATGCGATCAAACGATAAATTATTACTTGAAAATGTGAATGATTATTTTACTCATAAAGGCATGCCCCCTAAACTTATCGATGACATTAAAGAAAATATAAGTAACGACTTTAAAAAATCCGAAGAAAAAAAGCAAGATTATCTTGATTTTAGGGGAAAAGCAACGGCTCAAATTATCTTAATTATTCAACGGAATTTATTTGGTTTACAATTGAATCCTATTATATTTTTTATTATCAATTTTATTTTAATTTCATATTTATATGATAAGCAATACGTTCCATTCCAAGCTGCAACCATATTATCTTTGTTTTATTGTATTGTTATTTTCCCGATTACTATTTTTATTCATATACAAATTGCTCGGAAAAAATATTTATATAGTAATCGCACAGAGATAATCATAGGCTATATGATTGCAATTATTGCCTTAATTCTTATTATTATGCGTGCATTTAATCTCACTATAGGCATTGTTCCTATTACTATGTATAGTCATCAATTTATTTTCTTTATGGGACTTATAATGAGTTTATGCGGGGTTATTTTTAAAAGATTAGAATATACAGCAGTAGGTTTATTATTCTCTCAAAAGACGATTGATGCTGTTATTGTAAATTCAAATGTCGCTCAAACTGTTTCACTTATCATTTGGATTATTATCGTCGTATTAATTGTTACATATACTATACGATTATCATCTAGAAGAAGTATTTAATAAAATATATGATTTTAACTCAACCATGATGAATAGGGTTGAGTTTTTTATTTAAATTATATAAAAATTTTTAAATAAAAAAATAATTAATTGTATACATGTTTATAGCGTTAAATATGTTTTAGTGGGTATAGTAAATACTAAGGGAGGTGCCGATATGAAAAAAATTGAAACGTTTAATCAAATAAAGATAGCTTATCAAGATGTAGGTACAGGCATTCCCGTTATTTTAATTCATGGTTTAGATGGTAATTTAGCTGGGTTTTACTCATTAAAAAAAGAGTTGAAAAAACACTATAGAGTCATTGTTTACGATGTGAGAGGTCATGGAAAATCTACACATCCTATGAGTTATAACTTAAATGATCACATTAAAGATTTAACTATGTTAATGCGGCAATTAGGTATTAAAAGCGCACATTTATTAGGGCATGATATGGGTGGAATGATTGCACAAGCTTTTACCGAAAAATATAAAGATAAAGTGCGATCTTTAACAATTATATCTTCTAAATCTGAAGATATTGTTCATGGTTTTACAAAGTTAATGATTGAGCACCAAGATAAAGTAGCGGGGTTTAATAAATCTGAAGCGTTACTTATATTATTTCCATATATTTATAAGAAAAATGATGTTGCAATGAAGTGGTTTCAACGTCAACGCTTATATAGTAAACAAGACGATGAAGATAGTGCAGTAGCATCAAGAGCCTTATTAGATACAGAGAATCAATCAAATACAGTCACACATGAGATCAATGTTCCAACTATGATAGTAGATGGACGTTATGACCCAATTATTATCAATAAAGAGAATCAACAGTTTGAAAATCAATTTAAAAATATAAATTATGTTTTATTTAATGAATCAGGGCATGCACCTCATATAGAAGAAGAAGAGAAATTTTTAACATTATATTTAAATTTTGTAGAAAAAAATGATGTATCTAATACTACAAATCTATTGATATAAAAATGTAAGCATAGAGTCAAAATTATCTATAATCGAATATCTAAGAAAACAGAACAATCTAAAGAGCGGTGTTCTAGATATAAAGAATGATTAAACAGTGTTTATAAATATTAGAATGAAGTTATTTTACAGAAAACAACATCATATAATATGAATTATGGCTATAAAAGAGGCCCGTAGACAAATGTTATCTACGGGCTATTATTCTAGGTTTTTTAAGTTCTAGTCTCTTTATGGTTTACTATTATAATTCTGTTTCTTTGTTAGCTTCTTCAATTCGTTTGTTAACTCTATTAAGTAGCTCATCAATTTTTGTACGTTGCGTTGCATTTACAAGAATCAATACTGTTCTTTCATCATGCTCATTACGTTTTTTATCGAAGTAATCTTCTTGAGATAAATTTTTCACTGCTTTTACTACTTGAGGTTGCTTGTAGTTTAAGTGATTAATAATATCTTTTAAATAATATTCTTCTTCTTTACTTTGACTAATATAAGTTAAAACAGCAAATTCTTCAAAGCTGATCGAAAATTCTTTTTTAATAATGCTTTTTAATTTATCTGCATAAGTAATCATTGCTAATAATTCAAAGCAGTCATTGATTTTTGAAATAGCCATTTTAAGACCTCCCCAACTAATATTCTCTCTATTTTTTATGCATCCGTTAAATTTATCTATATATAACGTCATCTATTAGTTTAAAAAAGCTATTAATAATTTAGATTAAATAAATTAATTTAATTCTATGTTATTTAGTTAATTATAACTAAATAAAATTAGAAAGTAAACGAAAATGTACTTAATAAAACAATGTTTTGATTAATTAATACTTTGTTTATAAAAATAAGCAAATTTTATAAAAGATTTAATTAAGAACAATTATTATGATGCCCCATATTATAAAATTAAAGTTTAATATACTAAAACAAAAGATTATTCGGTGCTTTCTAACAAAGATGCAGAAGGATGCGTAATAATTTTATCTCCAATATTTAATCCATTGGATACCATAATATACCCACTTTTTTTACTTTTAATATATTTAATATTTCTTTTTATAATTTTTTTATTATGTATAACTAGAACATAATTTTTATTGTAAATGACTTTATCGGGTAATTCATATTCTGTTGTTCCTAAGTGAAGATCAAAATGGTATCCAATAGGGTAGGAAGGATCTGTAGAAATATCTACATAATAAAAAGAGGAAGAGGTCTCAGTTTTATAAGGAATAGAAGAAATAGATAAAATTTTCCCTTCAAATTGCCTAGTGTTTTTAATAGAAACTTGAACAAGTTGATTATTTTTAAGTTGTTTAAGTTGAGATTCCTTGATTTTAGCATGAATGATTCGTTCATCACTATTAATTTGCATAATTTCAGTATGAGATTTTGAAGGGAAAGGCTGAAGTACAGTGACTCGACCTTTAATAGGAGCATAAATGCGTGTTTGAAGTTGTTGTTGTAAATTGAGTATATCATTAGATAATTGAACTTGTTGGTTGAAGTTATCGGAGGATATTTTATTTGAGTGCTGTATTGAAGATAAAAGTTTCTTTTTTGCAAGAATATGTTTTTCGATGTGTGGATTATAATATTTAAATATGGGTGTATCTTTAGATATAATCTCGTTATTTTTTACTAGAATATCTGAACTAATACCTAATGAGGGCTCATAATAAAGTGTATAACTTTGTTTAGCTTGCTGAACGCCTTGAAAAGAAAGAGGGTAATGAGGTTTTACAGTCATCGTTTCTATTTTGCTTAAATGAGTCGTTTTAGGAATTTTAGAATAAATATAAAATCCAAACAAAATAATAAGGATAAGGAGGAGAGTTAGCATTATTGATAAGGGGGATAAAAACTTTTTCAAATATAATCACCTCTAAACATTAATATGCATTTATTATACAAGTTTAGAGCTAAATACAACATAACGAAATGATGACATCAAAAAAGTCTTCTCAATTATTGCATTAAGAAGACGAAGATTTAGATAAAAGTTTAATTTTAGTAGCCATTAAAATAAACGTAATAAAACAATACCAATTGCTATAGCGATTAATCCTATAAATTTACGGAAAGTCATTTCATTTTTAGGTACACCAATGCCAAAGTGATCAATAATGACGCCCATTATCATTTGGCCAAGCATTGCGACAATAGTTGTAAGAGCAGCACCTAAATAGGGCATTAATATAATATTAGATGTAACGAATACGACGCCTAAAATCCCACCAATAAAATAGAGTGGTTTAATACGACCGAGATGCTGTTGTGATAGTTTAATTTTTAGACTTCTATTAAATATTATTGTTAGAATAAATAACGCAATAGTTCCAATAGTAAAAGAAACTAGTGCAGCGAATAAAGAAGAATCCATTTGCTTTGAAAGCCCGCTATTGATTGTAGTTTGTAGTGGAGGCGCAAATCCGAAAATAAAGCCAATTAACAACCAAATATAAAGTGAGATATTTCTTTTATCTTTAAGTTTATTTTTAGGTAGATGGTTCATAAGAAGAATTCCGAATAATAAAACGAGAATCCCCACACCTTTTAAAAAAGTAAAAGATGTTTGATTGGCCCCAAGTAACCCCAATGTATCAATCATAACACCCATTATGATTTGACCAGCAACTGTCATCACAACCGTAAGTGCTGCACCTAATCTTGGAAGAAGTAATAAGTTACCTGTTAAGAAACATACACCAAGCAAGCCACCAACCCACCAATGATAATCAATAGAGTGACCAGCATAAAATGAGCTTGAGAACATTTGGATATTAAAAATGATATTAAGTATTAATAAAAATAGAGTTCCTACAAAAAAAGAAATCGTAGAGGCATAAAAAGATGACTCTGTAAATCGACCTAATCTAGAATTAATCGATGTTTGAATAGGAACCATCATACCAGCAATAATTCCAAGTACAAATAAAAAAAGCAAACGTAATTCCTCCATTATTTTTACTATCAAATACGATTATTATACGTAAATTTATAAAAAAATTCTATACTAAAAAAAGAGAACGGATAAAACTCTTTTAGAACGCTTTATCCATTCTCAATCTACTGTTTAGAAGACGTGAAGTAAAATTTGATATTGTAACATACGTCTACTATGTCAATTAATTTAATTCAAATAAAACTGTTGTTGTTTTATCTACAATCTGAGCTGAAGCGACTTTGCTTGGAGCGCCACTGGTAAATCTTAAAACATCTAATTTAACGATATTTTCCATTGCTGATTGTACATTAGCCTCTGTTATTGTTGCTGAAATTTGTGGTAATTGTAACTTAGCTGTTTTGTTTAGATTTGTCTTAAATATGAGTTCTAAAGTTTTTGACATTGTTCATACCTCCTTTTTAATAAAATCATTCATTAAACTAATCCTTGGGTTTTTACAACTTCAACTTTATCGAAAGATTCTTCAATCAAATTTGAAATTGTTGTTACAAATGATTTGATGTCTGCTTCAGAAGCACGTGTATTAATGTTATTAAATCGACGTTTAATTTCTTTAGCTTTTCCATTTGTATCATGTGTAACGTGAGTACAAATAACAGATAACTGAGTAATTTCGTTCATCTTACTTTCACCTCCTTACACTTTATATATCGAAAATATTTTTAAAAAAAGTAACTTAAAATCAAAAAAAGTTGAGCGAAATATTTCAATGTTACTAAAATATGATATATCATTAAATAAGAAACTTTTTTGAGGTGGATAAATGAATTATGTAGAACCTATTAAGAAAAAGAATGATATTAAGAAGATGTATCACGTGTTACAAACGAAATCAGACAGAGATTATCTTTTATTTAAACTGGCGATACATACAGGTATGCGACTTACTGACTTATTACATCTTAAAGTTGAAGATATAAAGAATAAGGAAAATAAAGAAATAAAGACAGCTTGGATTCAACAAAGCGCTCCATTTATCAAAATTATGATACCTTCTGATTTAAGAAATGAATTTGATACATATATCTATGAAAATCAGTTGAAAGATCATCATCTTTTATTTCAGTCTCTTCGTACACATAAAGAACTTTCACGTCAGCAAGCTTATCGAATTATTCACCACGCAGCTAAAGAATTAGGCCTTTTACATATTGGTTTAACTACTCTACGTAAAACTTTTGCATATCATGCTTATAAATCGGGTATTTCTATTGCGATTATTCAAAAATATTTAGGACACCAGACTACGCATGAAACTTTGAAATTTATTGGCTTGTCACCTAAAGAAGATCATCATACAATTATTGCTTTAAATTTATAAAAAGGAGGGCTTTGATGAGTTTAATTTATTTACTAGGGGCACTTTTACTAATCATAGGTATGGTTCTAATCACTTTATTTATTAGACCTCTAAGACGCTATGCAGGATATATTTCCCTATTCGCTCCAGTGATTGCTTCTGTTTACTTCTTATCTCAAATTCCTAATGTACTTCATCAGAAAGTGATTTCTTTTAAACTAGCTTGGATGCCAGCCATTGATTTGAATTTAGATTTAAGACTAGATGGACTTGGATTAATGTTTGCTTTAATTATTTCTATTATAGGGATAGCTGTTTTCTTTTACGCTACCCAATATTTAACACCTAATGGTGATAACTTACCTAGATTCTTCATATACTTACTTTTATTTATGTTTAGTATGTTAGGTATAGTAATATCTAATAATACCATCCTTATGTATATCTTCTGGGAACTCACAAGTGTTTCATCTTTCTTACTTATTTCGTATTGGTATAGTAATGCAAATAGTCAGCTAGGTGCAATACAGTCGTTTATGATTACGGTATTTGGCGGCTTAACATTATTAACAGGTTTTATTATGTTGTACATAATGACAGGTACGAATACAATTACTGAAATTTTATCGCAAGGTCATCATATTAGCGAGCATCCTTTATTTATTCCAATGATCATTATGATGCTTATTGGAGCTTTCACAAAATCAGCTCAATTTCCATTTCATATTTGGTTACCTAAAGCTATGGCTGCCCCAACCCCTGTAAGTGCCTATCTACATTCAGCAACAATGGTTAAAGCAGGTATATTTTTACTTTTTAGATTCACACCTGTATTAGGCTTAAGTAATAGTTATATTTATATTGTTACTTTTGTAGGATTAATCACAATGATGTTTGGATCTCTTACAGCTTTAAGACAATACGATTTGAAAGGAATTCTTGCCTATTCTACAGTTAGTCAACTTGGGATGATTATGACAATGGTCGGTTTAGGTGGAGGTATTGCGCAGCATCCAAGCGGACCAATGGCTAAAATTTACACATTAATTTTATTTGCAGGCTTGTTCCATGTCATGAATCATGCATTATTTAAATGTACGTTATTTATGGGCGTAGGTATTATTGATCATGAAGCGGGCACAAGAGATATTAGAAAATTAAATGGCATGAGAAAATTCTTTCCTAAAATGCATTTGAGTATGACGCTTGCTGCATTATCAATGGCAGGAGTACCATTTTTAAATGGTTTTTTAAGTAAAGAAATGTTTTTTGATTCTTTAGTTAAATCTATTGAATTAGAGCAATTTAGTTTAACTTTAACCATCATAATTGTGGCATTAGGCGTGATTGCAAGTATATTCACGTTTGTCTATGCAGTTTACATGCTAAAAGAAACATATTGGGGAGAATTTAATGAAAAAGAAGTTCCTAAAAAGCATATTCATGAGCCATGGTTGTTCAGTTTACCAGCAATGATCTTTGCTGTGATGCTACCTGTTATCTTCTTTATCCCAAATACCTTTACGCATCCGATTGTTTTACCTGCATTAAGAAATGTCACAAACTTAGGTATCCAAGTCGATAAGATGGCACCACATGTATCCCAGTGGCATGGCATTAATTTACCACTTATTTTTAGTATCATTGTTATTATTTTAGGAATTATTTTAGCAACAAAAGTAAATTGGAAAGTGTTAACGCATCGCTTAATCAAAACAGCGTCTATTACAAATTTCTATCGTAAAGCTTATAGTGTATTTGAACATTATGCTGGCTGTAGTATTCGTGGTGTAATGACGAACCGATTAAACTACTATAATGTGATTACACTTTTAGTGTTTTCACTATTTGTAGCGTATGGCTTTTTAAGAGTAGGGTTTCCGAAACTACATCTAATGCATGTTACTGACTTTGGATCTTTAGAAGTACTGCTTGCTATTTCAATCAGTGTTGTTGGTATAGCACTTGTCTTTATAAGACAACGTTTAACGATGGTAATATTAAATGGAATTATTGGCTATTCAGTTGCATTATTTTATTTGATCATGAGAGCACCTGATTTAGCTTTAACACAACTTGTAGTAGAGACGATGACTACAATATTATTCATTGTTAGTTTTTCACGCTTACCCAATATTTCACGTAAGAAAGCAGATAAGAAAAAAGAAATGATGAAAATTGTTGTAGCATTCATTTTTGCAGGCGCAGTGGTAACCCTTGTGTTTATGGCACAACAAGGTGATGGTTTAGAAACAATTTCTAAATATTATATGAATGCAAAAGAACTCACAGGTGGTAAAAATATTGTGAATGCCATTTTAGGTGATTTTAGAGCACTTGATACTATGTTTGAAGGTTTAGTATTAATTATTGCTGGTTTAGGTATTTATACATTATTAAATTACAAAGATCGGAGGGGTCAAGATGAAAGAAAATGACGTAGTCTTAAAAACAGTAACTAAAATTGTTGTATTCATTTTACTTACTTTTGGTTTTTACATTTATTTAGCAGGTCATAATAATCCAGGAGGAGGATTTATTGGTGGTCTCGTCTTTAGCTCAGCTTTTATCTTGATGTTTTTAGCTTTCGATGTAAAAAAAGTATTGGATAGTTTACCTATCGACTTTAGAAAATTAATGATTATTGGAGCACTTATTTCTTTAATCACAGCAATTGCGCCTACCTTTTTTGGCAAATCATTTTTATATCAAAGTGAATTTACACTTCATTTACCAATATTTAATGAAATGCATATTACTACAGTGACGATTTTCGAATTAGGCATAGTACTTTCAGTAGTGGGTGTGATTGTCACAATTATGTTGGCATTGAGTGGGGGTAAATCATGAATCTTATTTTATTACTTATCATAGGATTTCTCGTATTCTTAGCGACATACATGATATTATCTTTAAATTTAATTCGTATTATTGTAGGGATTTCGATTTATACGCATGCTGGTAATTTGATTATTATGAGTATGGGTCATTATAGTGACCACGTAACAGAACCGCTTATTCGTGGTTCAAATACCAACTATGTCGATCCATTATTGCAAGCACTTGTTTTAACTGCAATTGTTATTGGATTTGGTATGACAGCTTTCTTACTTGTATTAGTTTATCGAACATATCGTGTTACAAAAGAATCAGAAATTGATGTGCTTAGGGAGGATGAAGATGATGAACAGTAACTTATTAATCCTTCCGATTCTCTTACCACTTCTTTGTGCATTATTACTTGTATTTACGAAGAATAAAAATAGAGTTTCGAAGATTTTATATATTGGAACAATGACGGTTAATACGCTTATTTCGCTAGCTTTATTGATTTATGTGATGAATCATAAACCAATCACTTTAGATTTTGGTGGTTGGAAAGCACCTTTTGGTATTCAATTTTTAGGTGATACTTTAAGTTTACTCATGGTAACAGTCGCTTCTTTTGTAGTGACTTTAATTATGGCGTATGGATTTGGACCTGCTGAAGAACGTGTGAATCGCTATTATTTACCAACATTTATTTTATTTTTAACTACCGGTGTGATTGGTGCTTTTTTAACTTCTGATTTATTTAACCTCTATGTGATGTTCGAAATTATGTTGCTTGCATCATTTGTGCTTGTAACATTAGGACAATCAATAGAACAATTAAGAGCAGCCATTGTCTATGTTGTTTTAAATATTATTGGTTCTTGGTTATTTTTATTAGGTATTGGCTTACTTTACAAATTAGTAGGGACATTAAACTTTTCTCAAGTTGCATTACGCTTAGATGATATTCACAATAATGAAATGGTAGTGGTCATTGCAATTGTATTTATGATTGCATTTGGCTCAAAAGCATCGTTAGTTTTATTTATGTGGTTACCTAAAGCTTATGCAGTATTAAATACTGAGCTCGCAGCTTTATTTGCAGCTTTAATGACGAAAGTGGGAGCATATGCTTTAATTCGTTTCTTTACTTTATTATTTGATCAACATCCAAATATTACACACCCCATACTTGTATTTATGTCTTGTATTACGATGATTATTGGTGCTTTTGGAGTCATTGCATTTAAAGACATAAAGAAAATTGCAGCATATCAAGTTATTTTATCAATTGGTTTTATTATTTTAGGCTTAGGATCAAATACATTTGCTGGAATTCATGGTGCTATTTTTTATCTAACAAATGATATTGTAGTAAAGACATTATTATTCTTTATTATTGGTAGTTTAGTTTATATGTCTGGTTATAGAGAATATAAGTATTTATATGGTTTGGCAAAGAGAGAGCCTTTCTTTGGCGTAGCATTTATCGTTATGATTTTCGCGATTGGCGGAGTTCCTCCATTTAGTGGGTTCCCTGGTAAAGTGCTTATTTTTCAAGGTGCGGTTCAAAATGGTAATTATATTGGATTAGCGCTCATGATTTTAACAAGTCTTTTAGCAATGTATAGTCTATTTAGAATACTATTTATTATGTACTTTGGAGATGCAGATGGCGAGCAAGTTGATTACAACCCATTGCCTGTTCATCGAAAATGTATGATTGGCATACTAACTGTAGTTGTACTAGTTATGGGTCTTGCGGCACCAATTGTTATGAATGTTACTAAAAATGCAACAGAGTTAAATACAAATGATGCTTACTTCCATCACTTAGTTAATCCACATTTAAAGGAGGAGAATAAATGAGACAAATTGTATTGAATATCTTAATTGCTTTTCTATGGGTACTCTTTCAAGACCAAGGTTCTTTTTTATTCTCTACCTTTGTATCTGGCTATCTTATAGGATTAATTATCATTTATATACTTCATCGATTCTTTGGTCAAGAATTTTATTTAGTAAAAATATGGGTAGCTATTAAGTTTTTAGCCATATATTTGTATCAGTTAATTACTTCAAGTCTTAGTATCATTAAATATATTTTATTTAAAACAAAAGATATGAATCCTGGTCTTCTCACATATGAAACAGAGTTAAAAAGTGATTGGGCCATTACATTTTTAACCATTTTAATTATTATTACGCCTGGATCGACAGTGATTAGAATTTCAAAATTAACCAATAAATTTTTTATTCATAGTATAGACATTTCTGAAAATGAAAAAGCTAATTTGTTAAAAAGTATTAAACAATATGAACGTTTAATTATGGAGGTGTCACGATGATCCAAGCGATGACTAACTTTTTTAGTACAGGAGCTTTAATATTATTTGGTATTGCATTTATTATTGGATTGTTTCGTTTGATTAAAGGTCCTACAACAGCAGACAGAGTCGTAGCATTTGATGCAGCCAGTGCTGTAATTATGTGCATTGTTGGGGTGGTTAGCGTGATTTATGGTACTGATGCGTATTTAGATTCAATTATGTTAATTGCGATTATTTCATTTGTAAGCTCTGTATCTATTTCTAGATTTATTGGAGGAGGTCGGGTATTCAATGGAACTCATAAAAAGCGTCACTGAGTTGATTGCGTCTATCCTTATTTTTCTAGGAAGTATTATTGCAGTGATTAGTGCAATAGGCATTGTAAAATTTCAAGATGTTTTTTTACGTAGTCATGCTTCCACGAAAAGTTCAACGCTTTCTGTATTACTTACTTTAATCGGGGTATTAATATACTTTACAACGGTGCAAGGTTTCTTTAGTGTTCGTTTATTATTATCCATTGTCTTTATTAATTTAACGTCTGCTGTTGGTATGCACCTTGTTGCTAGAGCAGCGTATCGAACTGGAGCATATATGTATAGAAAAGATGATGCACCAAGACAATCTTCCATTTTATTAAGTTCAAAAGAATTTAATACAAGGGAGGAGTTAAAAAGTCGTGCTAAAAAAAGAGAAGAACAACGAGAAAAACTGTATTATGATATTAAAAACCATAGAGCTGAAGAAAGAAAACAACAAGGGGATAAAAATATTGAAGATTTAGAAGAATAATTGTAAATCTTAATAATTTTTAAATGAATTATTTTGAAAGTGCAAGTTAGTTAATCTGAATATAGTTTAATGATAAAATTGATATTGATTGAGAGCATAAAAACGGTAGATAATAACTATATACGTTTAGAATACATAAGATGACAATGTATCTTATATCTCAAATTAAATATGAAATAATGGGGTGAAAGTTTGGAAATATTTGAAACGATTCTCATATTTCTAGCTGTTGTTATTGTAAGCTCCTTTGTTCATACTTTTATTCCTAAAGTACCTCTTGCATTTATTCAAATCATATTAGGAATGATCCTCTTTATATTGCCTGTACCAGTTGAATTCAATTTTGATTCTGAACTCTTTATGCTAGCGACCATTGCACCTTTATTATTTGTTGAAGGTGTTAATGTATCTAGGGTACATTTACGAAGATATATTAAACCTGTCATGTTAATGGCATTAGGTTTAGTAATTACTACCGTCATAGGTGTAGGGTTATTTATTCACTTAGTATGGCCAGATTTACCAATTGGTGCAGCGTTTGCGATTGCCGCAATTCTCTGTCCTACCGATGCTCCGGCAGTGCAAGCTATTACTCAAGGTAAAGTATTACCAAAAGGTGCAATGACGATTTTAGAAGGTGAGTCTTTATTAAATGATGCTGCAGGTATCATTTCATTTAAAATAGCAGTAGGGATACTTGTTACTGGCGCTTTCTCATTATTTGAAGCGATTCAACAATTCTTAATTGCTTCAATAGGAGGGGCCATTGTAGGATTGTTCATCGGTATATTACTTGTTCGATTCCGTCTAACGTTAACACGACGTGGTATTGAAAATATTAATATGTTTGTATTTCTTCAATTGTTAACACCATTTGTAACCTATCTTGTGGCAGAATTATTCCATGCTTCAGGTATCATTGCTGCTGTAGTGGCCGGACTTGTTCATGGTTTTGAACGTGACCGTATTGCTCAAACACGTACACGCCTTCAACTAAGTTATAACCATACGTGGAATATTTTAGGCTATGCACTAAATGGTTTTGTATTCTCGATACTTGGTTTCTTAGTGCCGGAAGTCATTGTAAAAATTATTAAAAGTGAACCACATAACTTACTTTTCTTAATAGGAATTACTTTATTAGTAGCATTGGCTGTATATGTATTTAGATTTATTTGGGTTTATGTACTATATCCTTTATTTTATCTATCAGTCAGTCCATTCCAAAAATTAATGAATGATGAGGGGACAAATACGAAAGAGAAACCACCTAAACGAAGTATGTATGCGTTAATTATGACATTTTGTGGTGTTCATGGAACAATTTCACTTGCCATCGCATTAACGTTACCTTACTATTTACAAAATCATGAAGCCTTTAAGTATCGTAATGATTTACTTTTTATTTCTTCAGGAATGGTTATCTTAAGCTTGGTCATTGCACAAATCATTTTACCTTTTGTTACGAAAAATGCACCTCAACCTAAAATAGGAAGTATGAATTTTAAAGAAGCAAGAATTTATATTTTAGAACACGTGATTGATTATTTAAACAAACATTCCTCCTTTGAAACAAGCTATCGATATGGAAATGTTATTAAAGAATATCATGATAAATTAACTTTCCTAAAATCAGTAGAAAAAGATGACGAGAATTCAAAAGAGCTTGAACGTTTACAACGCATTGCTTTTAACGTAGAAACAAAAACACTTGAAAAATTAGCAGATGAAGGCGAAATTACGGAAAGCATGCTAGAAAACTATATGCGTTTTGCTGAACGTACACAAGTTTATAGACAAGCTTCACTCATTCGTCGTATTATTGTTGGAATTAGAGGATTACTTTTGAAACGTCATATTCGTACACGTACAAATGCAGCTTCATCATTAAGTGTTACTGAAAACTTAATGGAACTTTCTAAAATCAATAAAAGAGTCCATTATAATGTTGTAAGCCGACTTGTGGAGGAGGCAAATGAAGACAATAAATTAGAAGTGGGTATGATATGTGATGGATATTTAATGAGAATAGACAACTTATCACCATCTAACTTCTTTAACACACGTTCTGAAGATTCAATTACTAAAATTAAGTTGAATGCTTTAAGAGAGCAACGTCGTATTTTAACTGAACTTATTAGTGATGAAGAGATTACAGAAGCGACAGCTTTAAAATTACGTGAGGCAATTAACTATGATGAAATGGTTATTGTAGACAGTTTAACTGACTAATTTAATAATTCAATAATGATTAATACTAAACCTAAGACAACTCGCTATGTCTTAGGTTTTTTTAAGTATAAATGGAAGGTTTAACATTGAAATTTAAGATATATTCCTCTTATTGTAAGATAATATAAGACAATCACATTACGCAACCATTCGTGATACAATAAGATGAAACTGTTTATGAGGTGAAATCATGTTAACTGAAGAAAAAGAGGATTATCTCAAAGCAATTCTAACTAATGGTGGTGATAGCGCTTTCGTTTCAAATAAAATATTATCTCAATATTTAGATATAAAACCACCTTCTGTAAGTGAAATGGTAAGTCGTTTAGAAAAAGCTGGATTTGTTGAAACTAAACATTATAAAGGGGTAAAACTCTCTAAAGAAGGTCTCTCTCATACACTCGATATTATAAAAAGACATCGTTTATTAGAACAATTTTTAATTGAAGTATTAAATTATAATTGGGAAGAAGTACATCAAGAAGCGGAAATTTTAGAGCATAAAATTTCTGACTTATTTTTAGAAAGGATAGATAAACTGTTAAATTATCCTGAAACTTGTCCGCATGGAGGAGTTATTCCAAGAAATTATATTTATAAAGAAAAGTATAATGACTCATTACTTGAATATGATGAAGGAGACATAGTAAACATTAAACGTGTTCGCGATAGAACGGATTTACTTGTTTATCTATCCAGTAAGCACATTTCAATTGGAGATAACATTGAAATAGTATCCAAAGATAAAACCAACAAAGTCATGATTATAAATAATGATACAACTATGACGATTCTAAGTTATGATAATGCAATGAATATATTTGTAGAGAAAAATTAAACAAACGGTCGTCTATTCAATTTGAATATGATGAGCCGTTTTTAAATCATAAATTTGTATATTAAATATAAAGAGAAACCGTTAATCATAATCCAAAATAGACTATAAAATAATGTTGGTAAATGTGTCAATTCAGCTAAAGTATTACCATCCCAATGTGTTTTTACTCTTTGGAAAGTCAATAATATAATTGTCCAACTAGATTGCAAAACTTCTCCTAATAGGACACCTAAGATAAGATGGCATAGGAGGACTACGATATAAAAAATCATAAATTGATTATTGCCTTGCAATAAAAAATACAATAATGAAATTAAAATGATTAAAACGATAATGGGAGACAATTTTCGAGATGTTAAAATAAGGTAATACATAAATATCAAACTATATAAGATTAAAAATAAGCTTGGATAGTTAAAATGAATGGTCCAAAAACCTATCATTAACATGATTGGTGGCATGACATATCCACCTAATGTCGTAATACATTGTCCAGTAACTGATTTAGATTGTGTTATTGCATAGCCTTGTTGTAACGTTTCTTTACGTTCACTAGGGTGTACAACAATGACAAGATCTTTAGCATGCCCCCCACTTAACTTATTAAATAGAATATGACCCATTTCATGAGTCAGTACTGGAATATAATTTAAATAAATATCTAAATATTGATTAAAAGAACAATGTCGATTTTGATGAATAATGATATAAGATATTGCTATAATAATGACTAAATAAATATTTAAGATAACAGTCGTAGTTAAAAATTGTTGCAAATAATCCATAATCAACCTCACGTTAATAGTGTGACTTCTATTATAAATCATTAAGATAAACTGGTCCTTTAGACTTTAGACGTATTTTTGAATACAATGGCAAAAATAATATATGATGAATAAGTTGAGGTTATTATAAATTCATTACAACATATAAAGAGAGTAAGAAAGCAGGGAGTTAACGTAAATGTATAGTTCAAA
This sequence comes from Staphylococcus sp. AtDRG32, assembly GCF_004365845.1. Classification (NCBI taxonomy): domain Bacteria; kingdom Bacillati; phylum Bacillota; class Bacilli; order Caryophanales; family Staphylococcaceae; genus Staphylococcus; species Staphylococcus sp. AtDRG32. The sequence goes on along the minus strand of NZ_SODE01000005.1, from coordinate 49,472 downwards.
AAAGAAAAAAAACGATAAAGTAGATATATTAGGCGTACAATTCGATAATGTGACAATGTTGGATATGGTTGAAAATATTAAACATTTTTTTGAAAATAATACAAATGATAACTTGTTTATTGTAACTGCTAATCCTGAAATCGTAGTGTATGCTTCTGAACATGTAACCTATCGAAAGCTTATAAATAGTGCAAGTTATATCATTGCGGATGGTACAGGTGTAGTTAAAGCTTCTAATAGATTAAAACAACCATTAAAGCGACGTGTACCAGGTATTGAACTTATGGAAGAATGTATTAAAGTTGCACACGAGCAAAGTCAAAAGGTATATTTGTTAGGATCAAAAAATGAAATTGTTGCGCAAGCACAACACAAATTACAACAGAAATATCCTAATGTTACTTTTGAGTATCATCATGGGTATATTGACCTGTCAGATGAAACTGTAGTGAAAAGAATTCAACGTTTCAATCCTGACTATTTGTTTGTTGGAATGGGTGTTCCAAAACAAGAAGAATGGATTCAAAAAAATGAAAGTAATTTTAAGCATACAGTAATGATGGGCGTAGGTGGCTCATTAGAAGTGTTTAGTGGTACTAAAAAAAGAGCGCCTCGTCTTTTTAGAAATTTAAATATGGAATGGGTCTACCGATTACTTATTGATTGGAAGCGAATAGGTCGTATAAAAAGTATTCCTAAATTTATGTTTAAAGTTTGGAAATTGCAGAATAAGAAGAAAAAATAAAAGAGGATGAGACTTAAGCCTATGAATCACTTAGGTCTCTACCTCTTTTACTTTACAACAAAACGTTTTTCATCAAGTTGTTGTCTAAATGCTTTTTGATCTTTTTTAGATTTTTTCTTAAAATCTTTTAAAAATTGCTCATATTTAGGTAACACTGTATCTAATTCACCAAATTCTTTTAGCTTTCCACCTTCAATCCAAGCGATTTTAGTACAGAATTCACGCACTTGTCTGATATTATGACTTACAAAGAAAATCGTTTTATTTGCTTCTTTAAACTCATATATTTTATCTAAACATTTTTGAGTAAATGTTTGATCGCCAACAGATAGTGCTTCATCGATAACTAAAATGTCAGGATTAATAGTTACATTGATAGAGAAACCGAGTTTCGCACGCATACCGCTTGAATAGTTTTTAACAGGTTGATAAATGAATTCGCCAAGCTCACTAAATTCAATAACTTGAGGCATAAGTCTTTTAATTTCTTTCTTTTTAAACCCCATACAAAGCATTTTAAATTCAATATTTTCAATGCCCGTCAGTTTCCCATTTAAACCGGCATTAATGGCGATGACACTTACTTCACCATGACGATCTATATTTCCAGAACTTGGAGATAATGAACCACCAATCATATTGCTTAACGTGGATTTTCCTGAACCATTTATACCTACTAAACCAATCACATCACCTTCATAAGCAGTAATAGACACATCATTTAAAGCAAAGAAGGTTTTGTTTTTATTTTTAGGAATTAACGCATCTTTGATACGTTCTTTATTATTGCGATATATTCGATATTCTTTTGTCACATGATTTATGTTAACAGATACGCTCATGATTTTTCCTTTCTTATGATTTATTATATAGATTATAATACATCACTCAATAGTTGTTAAATTTATTAACCTAGTGTAAAGTGTATATGAGATTTTGTATCTTTTTTGTAAACAATATATTAATTTTACTTTCTTTTCTGAGTTAAGTCTATCCTAATAAAATTTTCGACTAATGTGTTGCGTAAATATATAATGGATTTATATGAATCATTTTAAACGTTGATTTAGAAATTTTATAATAAAACGATTTTAATCAGTAGTTAAAGAAATTAAAAGCCATTATGAATTTACAATTGAAAGTGTGGTTTAATTCAATGTCGGCAGTAGGAACTGTTTTTAAAGAACATATAAAAAACTTTTATTTAGTGCAACGACTTGCACAATTTCAAATTAAAATAACAAATACAAATAATTACTTAGGTATGGCTTGGGAATTACTTAACCCAGCACTTCAAATTATGGTGTATTGGTTTGTCTTTGGTATGGGGATTCGTAGTAATCAACCGATACATGGCATTCCATTTATTTTATGGTTACTAGTAGGAATTAGCATGTGGTTCTTTGTTAACCAAGGTATTCTTGAAGGTACGAAATCAGTATCTATGAAATTTAACCAAGTAGCGAAAATGAATTTCCCTTTATCAATTATTCCAACTTATATCGTAACAAGTAAATTTTATGGCCATATTGGCTTATTAGCACTTATTATTGCAATTTGTATGGGAAATGGCATTATGCCGTCTATCCATATTGTACAATTGTTAATTTACGTACCACTAACATTTTTCTTTGTGGCTTCTGTAGCACTTTTTACATCAACACTTGGAATCATTGTTCGTGATACACAGATGATTATGCAAGCATTACTAAGAATTTTATTCTATATGTCTCCTATTTTATGGATACCAAAAGATACTGGAATTAGTAGCGTAATTAATGACATTATGAAATTTAACCCCGTATACTTTTTAGCTGAGTCTTATCGCGCAGCAATTTTATTCCATCAATGGTACTTTATTGAACATTGGAGATTACTTCTTTATAATATTGTGATTATTATAGTATTCTTTGTATTAGGGTCTATATTACATCGTAGATATCGAGATCATTTTGCAGATTTTTTATAAAACGTGTGCTAGATAAATCAATACTTACATTTATTAGTAGAGAGCCTGAAATGTATTAGATTGCATTTCAAGCTCTTTAGCATATATATCATAAATAAATATAAAATATAGACGATGTCGATAGAGATGTATGTGAAAATGATAAGGAGTAGAGACAAAATCAATGTATTTCTGTCCTACTCTTTCTTTATAAATTATTTTATTAACGAGTAAGGGGATTAAATGATGACAAGAGTAGTGATAAAAAATATTTATATGACACTTATTACTATCGTAAACCAAATTTTTAGATTTAAACGACTAAAATCGAATCATATTGCGATTTTAATGACATTTCCCGAAGACGTTATGCCAATAATTGAGCAATTAAATCAGAAAGGGTATGAACTAACCGTCATTGCTAAAGAAAAAGAATGGGCTAAGCTAAAGCAATTTAAAAATGTATCTTTTGTTCCTGCCGGAAATAGTCATATAGTGAGACATATCAAGACGATAAGTACAGCAAAAGTGATTGTGATTGATACATATTATCTTATGCTCGGAGGGTATCATAAGAAAAAAGGACAGACCATCATCCAAACATGGCATGCCTCAGGTGCTTTAAAAAATTTTGGTTTAACGGATCATCAAGTAGATTTAAATAATAAAAAAATGATTCAACAATATAAAAGCGTTTATAATGCTACTGATTATTATTTAGTCGGTGGAGAAGAGATGAGTAGATGTTTTGAAAGTGCATTTGATGCTAAGAGCACTCAAATGCTTAAATTGGGTCTACCTCGATTAACCAAATATTTTAAATTAGACCTTAAGACGGAGCAAAAAAATTTAAAAAAATATTATAATGTTCCCAATAAATTAGCATTATATGTGCCTACTTATCGTGAAAATCAAATGGATAATCGTCAAATAGATAAAGTATATTTTGAAAAGCAATTACCCAATTATACTCTCATTAATCAACTTCATCCATCAATTCCTAATAGTGAGCATATTGCGACAACGTCAGAACTAATGATGATGGCTGATATTATTATTAGTGATTATAGCTCCCTACCAATAGAAGCTAGCTTACTCAATAAACCTACATTATTTTATGTGTTTGACGAAAAAGAGTATGAAGAGGTGCGTGGATTGAATCAATTTTATCGCGATATTCCAACATTTTATAAAGTGAAACATATAGATGAATTAGTAACTAAGATTAAATATAATGAAAAAGAAATAAAACCATTATTTAAACATTGGCATAAATATAATAGTGAAAAAAGCTTAGAAAACGTATTAAAATTTATTGAAAAGTTGGTGAAAGAATGAAATTAGCGGTTATTATTCCAGTATATAATGCTGAAAATACAATTCGAAAAGCAGTTAAATCGATTGATACAACACATGATGTAGAAATTATTTGTATTAACGATGGTTCAACAGATCGTACAAAACAAGTGTTAACTGAATTGCAAAAAGAAGTTAAACATCTCATTGTTTATCATCAAGACAATCAAGGAGCGGCAAAAAGTAGAAATATGGGTCTTTCTGCAATGTCAGATGATATCGATGCTTTTATGTTCTTAGATGCAGATGATCAATTTTTACCTGGAAAAATGGATCAAATGATTCAATATTATGAGAAAAATGATCATCTAGATATTGTGATTGGGCAAATCGGTAGAGGGATGCATGGTGACTGGAAAGTCATTCCAACACACGAAGACATTCATCGTGAAGCAATGGTTTCTTTAGCAGAAGCGCCAGAAATACTTCAATCTATTGGACCAGGTGGCAAGTTATTCAAAGCTAAATTTAATACACTAAGATTTGATGAAGATGTAGTATTTTGTGAAGAACATACATTTGTCACTCGTGCCTATTTAATGTCAAGGGATATCCAGCTAGTTCCTTTTATCGTATATGGATACAATGAGCGAGAAGGTTCTATTACAGATCAACGTGCAGATACATTTATATCTTACTTAGAAGATGCTAGAAAAGTTCGACGTGAAGTCATGGATATGTTATTACTTGTCAAAGAAAAAGCATATTATAGTTATCGAATGGATGACTTAATTGTCAGCTATCTCATTCAAGCTTATTTAATAAAATACAGTAAAGTGACACTTCAAATTATAGACAAAATCACTCAATATATCAGAGATATGCAACATACAAATTATTCTGGAGAAGCATTGTTTAGAATAGTACAAGCCGTAGAGCAAAGTGCGACTCATTGGACACGTGAGACCTATGAGTTATGGAGACATACACTTATTGAGGTAGGAATTGGGCGACCTGGTTTTTTACGTTTTCAAGCCCAAATAATGCCTAAAAAATTAGTATTTAGTGGAAAGCAATCATTGAAACGTATGATGAATAAGTAAATGATGAAAAGTCATGTCAATATAAAATTAATGGTATGTTAAATATATTTATGCTAAATTAAGATTATTAATTAATGTTAAAAATTTGTAAAGGAGAAAGGAAATATGAGAAGAGTCATTACATATGGTACATATGATTTATTACATTATGGTCATATAGAATTACTAAGAAGAGCTCGTGAAATGGGCGATTATTTAATTGTAGCTTTATCAACAGATGAATTTAACCAAATTAAAAATAAAAAATCTTATTATGATTTTGAACAACGTAAAATGATGTTAGAATCTATTCGTTACGTTGATTTAGTGATTCCAGAAGATGGATGGGGTCAAAAAGAAACAGACGTTGATCGTTATGATGTTGATGTTTTTGTTATGGGCCATGACTGGGAAGGTAAATTTGACTTCCTAAAAGACAAATGTGAAGTTGTATATCTAAAACGCACTGAGGGTATTTCAACAACTAAAATTAAACAAGAGCTATACGGAAAAGATGCAAAATAAATAATAATTTATTAAAGACACATATAGACACCTTAGAAGTTTAGCTATGTCTCAATCATTGGTTAAATCAAGTAGATAACAATAATTTTTTGATTTGACCCATCTTTTTGGGAGTGAACAGTGAATTCAAAACGAATTCTAGGGCACTCCTATTTTTATGTAATAAAACATTTTAAATAAAATGCTATACTAAGAACAACCGAATTACCAGTTAAAATACATTTAAATTAGGATAAATACTAAATATAATATCAAAAATACAAATACAAATTGATGACTAAAGAGGTTTATTTATGAAACAACACAATCCATTATTTTTTCTATTTAAACGATTGTCTTGGCCCTATGCTTTAATAATAACTGCTGTTATCATTTCTTCGTTAGGAAGTCTTAGCGGATTATTGATTCCACTGTTTACAGGTCGCTTAGTAGATAAATTTTCTACTAATAATATTAATTGGAATATTGTCGTTCTATTTGCAAGTATCTTTATCATTAATGCATTACTTAGCGGTTTAGGTATTTATCTCTTAAGTAAAATTGGAGAAAAAATGATTTATGGCATTCGTTCATTATTGTGGGAGCATATGATTAAACTGAAAATGCCATTTTTTGACAAAAATGAAAGTGGTCAGTTGATGAGTCGTTTAACTGATGATACTAAGGTCATTAACGATTTTATCTCTCAAAAATTACCACAATTACTACCAGCTATTATCACATTGATTGGTTCCATTATTATGCTGTTTATTATGGACTGGCAAATGACTTTACTGACTTTCATAGCTATTCCAATATTTATGGGTATTATGATTCCACTTGGAAGACGTATGCAAAAAATTTCAAAACATACCCAAGCAGAAATTGCCAATTTTAGTGGATTATTAGGTCGTGTATTGACAGAAATGCGTTTAGTAAAAATTTCTAATACTGAACAAAAAGAATTAAATAATGCACATTATAACTTAAATGAAATATATAAATTAGGTTTAAGACAGGCAAAAATAGTAGCGATTATTCAACCTATTTCAAGTGTGATTATGTTATTAATGATAGCCATTATTTTAGGATTTGGTGCAATTAGAATTGCTACTGGTGCTATTACAGCAGGTGCTTTAATAGCTATGATTTTTTATGTGATGCAGTTATCTATGCCGCTTATGAACTTATCTACACTAGTTACTGATTACAAAAAAGCTGTAGGCGCAAGTCAACGTATTTATGAAATTATGCAAGAACCCGTGGAACCGATGGAACAGTTAAACCCCATTGCTAATATCAACATTGAGAATGGAGCACTTGAATTTAATAACGTAGAATTTAAATATGATGTAAAAACGATTCTTGATTATATATCATTTCGTATACCTCAGGGCGATATTAGTGCGTTTGTTGGTCCTTCAGGTTCTGGGAAAAGCACTATTTTTAATTTAATTGAACGTATGTATGATATCGATAATGGTGATATTACATATGGTAATAAAAGTATTTACGATATTCCAATTACGAATTGGCGTAGCAAAATTGGATATGTCATGCAGTCAAACTCTATGATGACAGGAACAATTCGAGATAATATCTTATATGGTATTAACCGTACTGTCTCTGATGAAGAACTAATTAAATATGCAAAATTAGCGAATTGTCATGACTTTATTATGCAATTTGATGAAGGATACGATACATTAGTGGGCGAACGTGGATTAAAACTGTCTGGGGGTCAACGACAACGTATTGATATCGCTAGAAGTTTTGTGAAAAATCCAGATATACTGTTACTTGATGAAGCTACTGCAAATCTTGATAGTGAAAGTGAACAAAAAATTCAAGAAGCTTTAGAAGTATTGATGAAAGGTAGAACAACGATAGTGATTGCACACCGTCTCTCTACGATTAAAAAAGCAGGTCAAATTATTTTTATTGATCAAGGACGTGTGACGGGAGAAGGTACACATGACGAATTAATGAAATATCATGAGAAATATCATCAATTTGTGACTACACAAAATTTAAATAAATAATGGATATTGAACATCTAAATATCACGATGATAAAGTAATATATAATTTTACAGTGTAGATGAAAAAATCTTAGGCTGATAAGATATAGTTAGTACACAAACCCATTGCTTAAAAATTAATTGAATAAACATAAATAAAATTGGAGAGAATGATATTGAATAAACTATCAATAATTATTACATATTTTAATAGTGAAGAATATATTGAAGATTGTATTAATAGCTTAAAAAATCAAAGGAATCAAGATTTTGAGATTATTATTGTAGATGATGGTTCTACGGATCATTCAACACAAATCTTAAATAAAACGTTAGCATCTTATGATAAAGATGTGACGTTTATTCAACTTGAAACAAATACTGGTCATGCACATGCTAGAAATATTGCTTTGGACTCAGCAGAAGGTCAATACGTGATGTTTTTAGATGCGGATGATCAATTAGCCTCATATGCTATTGAATATTATTTGAATCATATCAATGGTTTAGATACATTAATTGCGCCGATACACAAATTTACAATGCAACGTCCTCAATATGTAGACAAGGATAAGATACGTTTGCAGTATCGATCACACCATTCATATCCTAATTCAATTTTAAGAAAAGAAACTGTATGTAATATTTTATTTAGAAATGCAATTATTAAAGCACATGACATTAAATTTAATGAAGATTTAAGCATTTTTACTGATAATTCATTTGTATTAGAGTATCTGAAATATGCTGAACATTTTGTTAGAATTGTTAATTTTCCGTTTTATTATCGTGGTGAAGTATATGATCCATTTAATGGTAATACACTAAGTGATCAAGATTTTATTGATAAATTTGAAGACTATACAAATAGTTTCTTTGATGCTATGCAAAGAACTACAAATAAAGAAGTTAAGAAATTTTTAGTCCAAAGAATGAAAAATGAAATTAAAAAAGGGTTTGATCCTTCGCTTAGAGATATTAAAGCAAGATATATTGCTTTAGAGGACACTCTAGTTAAAGTAGTAAAAGCACTAAAATGGAATATCATTAAAGATGGTAAGTTGTTATATAATCTTGAAATCATGTTTTTATCTATGAATGACATTGAGAATGCAAGATATGTGAATGAATTACGTAAAAAAACACGTTTATTTAAAAGTATTCTTACAAACAGTAAGATGAAAGAACGTGCTAAATATCAACTTACAGATAATGAAAATATAGTAGATCCACATACGATTGTATTTGAGTCATTTGGTGGCAAAAATTACAGTGATAGTCCAAAGTACATATATGAATATATGCAACAACACTATCCACAATATAATTATATTTGGGTCTTTTCTAAGCCTAATAACAATATTATTCCTGGAAATGCAACTAAGGTGAAAAAAGGATCCAAAGAATATTATGAAGCCTATGCTAAAGCGAAATACTGGATTTCAAATGCTCGATTACCATTGTATTTAAATAAAAAAGAGAATCAAGTGTATATTCAAACTTGGCATGGTACACCGTTAAAACGTTTAGCAAATGATATGAAAGTGGTAAGAATGCCAGGAACAACAACAGCAAATTATAAAAAGAATTTTTATACAGAAGCATCTCGTTGGAATTATTTAGTATCTCCAAACCGTTATTCTACGGATATCTTTAAATCTGCTTTTTGGATGGATGAAGAAAGAATTTGGGAAATTGGCTATCCAAGAAATGATGTATTAGTTACAAGACAAAATGATACTGAGTATATAGAACAAATTAAAAAAGATTTAAATTTACCGAAAGATAAAAAAGTTATTATGTATGCGCCGACTTGGAGAGATGATGAATTCGTTAAAAAAGGTCAATATTTATTTGATTTGAAAATAAATTTAGCTAATTTAAAAGAGCAAATTGGAGATGACTATGTCATTTTACTAAGAATGCATTATCTTATTGCAAATGCATTAGATCTAACTGGATACGATGATTTTGCTATTGATGTTTCAAATTATAATGATATTTCAGAATTATATTTAATATCTGATGCGCTTATTACTGACTATTCGTCAGTGATGTTTGATTATGGTATTTTGAAACGTCCTCAATTTTTCTTTGCTTATGATATTGAAAAATACGATAAAGGTCTTCGTGGCTTCTATATGAATTATATGGAAGATTTACCAGGAGAAATTATTACAGATGAATTTAAACTTGCTGAAGAATTAAAATATTTAGATACACATAAAGAAAAATATAAAGATAAAATTGAAGCGTTCTATAATGATTTTTGTTCAATTGAAAAAGGTCAATCTTCTCAATTTATAGCAGACTATATTAATAATGATATTCATGAAAATGAATCATAAAATCAAATAATATAAAGAATGGGAAATAGTTACTTTAAATTCGTTTTCCCATTCTTTTTCTATATAACCGTATTAAGTTTAAATGGTGTTTATGATAAATAACAACAAAAAAAAGAAATAGACAACTATTTTATTAAATATGTTATTTTAACGAACATTTTCTCATGGTATAATGTTAAATGTACTTTTTACAGAACGTTAGTTGTCATTTTATGAAAATAGTACGGTTCTATTTAAGGGTAATGTGATACATATTAATTTTAAAATGTGGGTAGGTGTCTTATGTTTTTACTAATAAATATCATTGGATTACTTGTATTTTTAGGAATAGCAGTTTTATTTTCTAGGAATCGCAAACATATTCAATGGAAATCTATATTAATCTTAGCTCTTTTAAATGTATTCTTAGCATGGTTCTTTGTATATTTCCAAATTGGAAGATCAATTGTTGAAGGTTTAGCAGCTGCCATTGCTTGGATTATTCAATCAGCTCATACTGGAACAGGTTTTGCATTCAGTAGTTTTACAAGTGGTAAACAAATGGATATGGCAGTGAGTGCATTATTTCCAATTTTATTAGTTGTTCCACTATTTGATATTCTTATGTATTTTAATATTCTTCCTAAAATTATTGGAGGAATTGGTTTTGTACTTGCGAAAATCACACGTCAACCTAAATTTGAATCATTCTTTGGTATCGAAATGATGTTTTTAGGAAATACAGAGGCGCTTGCAGTCTCTAACGAACAACTTAAGCGTATGAATGAAATGCGTGTATTAACAGTTGCAATGATGTCAATGAGTTCTATTTCTGGAGCTATTGTAGGTGCCTATGTTCAAATGATTCCTGGTGAATTAGTGTTAACGGCGATTCCTTTAAATATTATTAATGCAATTATTGTGGCTTCTATTTTAAATCCTGTCACTGTTGAAGAAAAAGAAGATATTATCTATAGCATTAATAATGATGAAAAAATTGAACGTCAACCTTTCTTCTCATTTTTAGGAGATTCAGTATTAAATGCGGGTAAATTAGTATTAATTATTATCGCTTTTGTTATTAGTTTTGTAGCGTTGGCTGATTTTTTAGATCGTTTTATTAATTTGATTACTGGATTAGTAGGCAGTTGGATGGGTCTGAAAGGTAGCTTTGGTTTAAACCAAATCTTAGGTGTCTTTATGTATCCATTTGCTTTATTGCTTGGCTTACCATGGGGCGAGGCATGGATAGTGGCACAACAGATGTCCAAAAAAATCGTCACAAACGAATTTGTAGTTATGGGTGAAATTACAAAAGTAATTGATACATATAGTGCACATCGTCGCGCAGTGATATCAACATTCTTAGTTTCATTTGCCAACTTCTCTACAATTGGGATGATTGTTGGTACATTAAAGGGTATAGTTGATAAGAAAACATCAGATTTTGTTTCAAAATATGTACCGATGATGTTATTATCAGGTATTTTAGTTTCACTACTTACTGCAGCATTTGTTGGTTTATTTGCATGGTAAAGTATTAAAAATTAAATCATTTTATAGTAACCATTAGGAGTGAACATTGAATTCGAAAAGAATTCTATGTCACTCCTATTTTTATTATTCATTTTATTGCATGATAAAAACCAAGCATGCAAAGTGAGGAGACACTTTATATACTTGGTTTTTATGGGAAATGAATATTAATGTACTTGTAACGGTAAGGACTAGGTACTGTCACAGTACTTCGAGCAAAATTTGTTTTGTTACTATAAACAACACAAAGGAGATAACTTCTTGTAATTAAGAAGTTATACATAGTATAGCAAACTAATATTTATAAGTAAACGAAAAATTCAGAAAATTTCCACGTATTTTTTATTAGTACATTAGATTTAAAGATGACTATGTATCATATTTAAATTAAATCTTTATATTTTAAGATATTTAAAATTTATTAATACATTTAATTTTTAAAAGTATATTGTAGGAAATGATGAGACTGTGCTAACATTTTAATCGTTATAGTCGTAAAAGGAGTGGGTGTTTTTGAACAAAAATATAAAAAATATACTTTTAGTTATACTAGGTTCTTTTATCTTTTCAGCAGGGGTCAATGCATTTGTTATATCAGGTAATTTAGGTGAAGGTGGCGTCACAGGTATTGCTATTGTATTATATTACGCTTTTCATATTTCACCAGCGCTCACTAATTTCGTTGCTAATGCAATATTGATTGTTATTGGGTATAAATTTTTAAGTAAAAAAAGTACGATATTAACAATTATTGCTACTGTACTTATTTCTGTTTTTTTAAGTCTTACAGAATCATGGCACGTAGAAACAGGTAATGTCATCATCAATGCAGTATTTGGCGGCACAAGTGTTGGACTAGGTATTGGAATAATCGTTTTAGCAGGTGGCACTACAGCTGGAACAACAATATTAGCAAGAATAGCTAATAAATACTTAGATGTTAGTACAGCATACGCATTATTATTTTTTGATTTAATTGTAGTAGCCATTTCTTTAACAGTGCTACCGTTAAGTAAAGCATTGGTAACTGTGATTTCACTTTATATAGGCACGAAAGTAATGGATTATGTTATTGAAGGACTTAATACAAAAAAAGCAATGACAATTATTTCTAGCAAACCTGAAGAGGTAGCTAAGGCCATTGATGAACAAGTTGGTAGAGGTCTTACTATATTGAATGGACATGGTTATTATAGTAGAGAAGAAAAAGACGTTTTGTATGTTGTTGTAGCTAAAACTCAAGTAACTCGTGCCAAACGAATTATAAAAAAAATAGATAAGAATGCTTTCTTGGTTATTCATGACGTGCGTGATGTTTATGGAAATGGTTTTTTAATCGATGAATAAAAAAGGGTCCCTAAAAATTTGAGGTGTTTTATGTATATCTCAGATTTTTAGGGTTATTTTTTATAATCGCCTCATAGTAAAAAGAATAGTCAAAACTGTGTATAAATGGTATACTAGTAATAATTAATTGAGAACGATTATCAATAGATGTCGTAAATATTTTTTGTACAAAGGTAGGGCCTATATATGAATCGTTTAAATGCCTCTCAAGTAGATATAGGATATAGAAATACGACAATTATAAAGGAATTAGATGTTCAAATACGTGATGGTAAAATCACATCAATTATTGGACCGAACGGTTGTGGGAAATCTACATTATTAAAAGCACTCTCAAGACTGATTGAAGTGAAAAATGGAGAAGTATTACTTGATAATCAAAACATTCAACATCAATCTACAAAAGAAGTAGCCAAAAAAATTGCCATTTTACCTCAAACTCCAACAGTGACTGATAGTATAACCGTTGAAGAACTTGTTTCATATGGACGTTTTCCTCATCAAAAAGGATTTGGACGATTATCTAAAAAAGATAAAGATGAAATTGAATGGTCATTAAACGTAACAGGCATTACAGAATTTCGTCACCAATCGATTAATGATTTAAGTGGAGGACAAAGACAACGTGTATGGATAGCAATGGCTTTAGCACAAAAAACAGATATTATTTTTCTTGATGAACCTACAACGTACTTAGACATTTCTCATCAGTTAGAAATTTTACAATTGGTGCAACAGTTGAATAAAGAATTAGGGTGTACGATCGTTATGGTCTTACATGATATCAATCAGGCAATTCGATTTTCGGATTATTTGTTAATCATGAAAGAAGGACAAATTATAGATAATGGACCTACTGACCAAGTCATATCTAAAGAGATATTAGAAAGTGTGTTTAATATAGATGCAGTATTAGGAAAAGATCCTAGAACAGGGAAACCACTTTTAGTCACTTACAATTTACTTGAAAAAAGGTGAGATCCATTATAACTTCAGCAACATAGCTACAATTATTATGATGTTGGATACCTATCTCAGTCATTTTTAATATATAGGCAGTCAATGACTAATATTTTGTCTGATACACAAATATTCGCGCTTTCAGATAAGTTATTTTATAATGAAAATACGCTGATTAAGATTCACTTTAATAAAAAATTAATTTCGTTATTTAATTGATTGACTGGAGTTGAAATGATGACAACTATAGTTATTATTAGTCATAGTGAAGATATAGCTAAGGGAACTAAAGATTTATTAAATAAAATGACAAATGACATAAATGTGATTGCCTATGGTGGAGTAAACGGTGAAATTGGAACTTCATATGATGATATTGAACAATTGATTAATCAGTTAGATGATGATGCATTATGTTTTTATGATTTAGGATCATCAGAAATGAATATTGATTTAGCAATTGATATGTATAAAGGTAAGTATTATATTTACAAAGTAAATGCACCCATTGTAGAAGGAAGCTTTACAGCAGCAATGTCTTTAAGTGTTGGTAAAACTGCTAATGAAGCGATTCAAGAAGTGAATCGATCTTCATTTAAGTCTACAGCGTTTAAATAAGTAATGATGAATTTTGATGTTTTTTTTATATAAAAAAAAGGTTATAAAATGATTATCCAAAATGAATATGATAAAATAAATAGCATGATATTGATGATGAAAGTAGGTGGACATTACGCTACAAGAAGATATTAAATTTTACGTTCTGAACGGCAAATTTGAAGAAATTAAAAATATAATGTCCAATATTGATTTTATGGAATTCGAAGAAGTGTATATATCATGTGCTCATGAACAAGAAAACATTATGTTTTATACTTGTATATTAGATATGATGAAGGATAATGAAACAGCAGAATTACATGATTTAGCATTTTTATTATTAGTCTATCCTTTGAGTGAAGTAGAAGGCGCTTTAGAAGCGGCATATTATCATGCAGATGCTTCTATTCAGTTAACAAATGGTAAGGAAATAAAAAGTTTGCTTCAAATGCTATTATTATATGCTATACCCGACCCAATTATTTCAGATTCTGAAGCGTTTAAAGTAGCTAAACAAATTTTAAAATTAGATCCTAATAATCATGTAGCAAGAAATGTGTTAAAAGATTCAGCTAAACGCATGGATAATGTTATAGTCAATTTTGATGAATTAAAGAAATTTGGAAGTTCAAAATAAAATAATATAGTGAAATAAGAGAGTTAGATAATGAATAGCCATGGTTATTCAGTTTATCTAACTTTTTTTAATAATATTTTACTTAGTAACTCAAATATAATTTTTGTGACAAATTATTATAAATATTAAAATTTTTAAATTGTTTGTAAGAGTATTAACACTAGTACTTAGAAGGGATAAGCGTTGTCTCGCAACGTTTATGCACTGTTGCATATTATTATTAGTACGTTATAATTTTGAATGTGTCAAAAATAAGGAGGTTAATCAATACATGGGGTTGAATAAAGAATCTATAAAAATAGGTTTTGCCTATGTGGGGATTGTAGTAGGCGCAGGATTCTCTACAGGGCAAGAAGTAATGCAATTCTTCACGCCTTATGGTCTATGGTCATATATTGGCGTGTTAATATCAGGATTAATTTTAGGATTTATAGGGCGACAAGTCGCTAAAATTGGAACGGCTTTTGAAGCAACAAATCATGAATCAACATTACAATATTTATTTGGTGAAAAATTTAGTAAAATCTTTGATTATATTCTAGTCTTTTTCTTATTTGGAATTGCTGTAACAATGATTGCAGGTTCAGGCGCAACGTTCGAAGAAAGCTTTGGTATACCTACATGGCTTGGCGCGTTAATTATGACAGTCATTATTTATTTAACATTATTATTAGACTTTAATAAGATCGTAAGAGCGTTAGGTTTCGTTACACCATTCTTGATTGTCATGGTAGTTCTTATTGCTATATATTATCTATTTGCTGGAAGTATCTCTATCAGTAAAGTTAATAGTACAGTAGATCACCCAAGTTTATTCTTAGGTATTATTAGAGGATTAATGTACGGTGGATTAGCTTTTGCTGTAGGATTTAGTACGGTTGTAGCGATTGGTGGAGATGCATCTAAACGTCAAGTATCTGGTGCCGGTGCTTTATTTGGCGGTGTAGTGTATACTGTTTTACTTGCATTGATTAACTTTGCACTACAATCAGAATATCCACAAATTAAAAATGAACAAATTCCAACTTTAAAATTGGCGAATGAAATTCATCCATGGCTTGGATTAGTTTTAACAGTGATTATGTTAGCAGTAATGTATAATACTATTTTAGGATTGACTTATTCGTTTGCTGCACGTTTCACTGAGCCATACAGTAAAAAATATCATATATTTATTATTATTATGATGATTGCAGCCTTTATTTTAAGTTTCGTTGGTTTTGCAGATTTAATCAACTTCTTATATAACATTATGGGCGTAGTTGGATTATTTATTGTAGTAGCAGTGCTTATTAAATATTATTTACGTAAAAGTGATAACAAAGATCACATTGCTTAAAATTGATAAAATAAATATTCCATAAAAAAACTGCCTACAAAGTTAAATAACTCATAGACAGTCTAAAGCAATTCGTGTAATTAACACGAATTGCTTTTTTGCATTTTGAACGTAGCGTATAATACATATTGTAATTAAAGTAGTAATTTAGCCATAATATATTTATTAAAATATTGATTGTTGATCAGTAACTTATTTTTAAGTTCGCCTTCAATATTAAATCCAGCGCCTTTAAGTAGCATGATTGCGTGTGTATTTTCAGGAACAACTGAAGCTTGAAGACGTTTAATATTATGGTTAAGAGCCCAAGCTTCAACAGCATTAATTAAAGCAAGTCCAATACCTTTTTTTTGATACAATTTAGTAACGCCAAGTGTAATAACTGCTTCATGTTGTGTACGTTCGTATTTTTCAGTAGTGACGAATATATATCCAACGAGTTGATCATCTTCTTCAGCTACATAGATGGTATTTCTCGGAGAAGTGATGATACGCTCTAGAAGGTTACTAATAGAAGACACACTAGGGTTAAATTCTCCAGGATTATAAAGTGTATAGTCAGATTCATCATATATTTTAGCTAATAATGTTGTCAAAGCTTCAGTATCTTTTATACTAATTTCACGAATAATATGAGCCATTCGGCTTCCTCCTGAGATAGTAATATAACATATATTATACCAATTATTTAAAAAATATACATATTTAGAATTTTAAAAAGGAGTAACAGAATAATGAAACCTAATGTATTGTTAGCGGGTGGTAGTGGTTATATAGGTAAGAATATTAGCAGTGCGATAGAAAATGATGCAAATTTGTTTGCTTTATCTAAATATCCAAATACAAAAAAAGAGGTTAATCGTAATATAACATGGCTAAAAAAAGATATTTATAATTATGAAGATGTTAAATCAGCAATGTCAGGTATGAATATTGCGGTATTTTATTTAGATCCTAATAAAAATTCTGCCAAGCTTACTCAAGCAACTGCACGTGATTTAAATCTCATTGCAGCCGATAATTTTGCAAGGGCAGCAGCACAACAAGGAATAAATAAAATTTTGTACGTAAGAGGTAATCGCTTTGATAGTGAGACAATACAGTGTTTAAAAAACTATGGTGTTCCTGTTGAAACGACTGAGATCTATATCAAGCGCTCTCATATTAATGTTGAGTTACAAGCGTCTAAGTATAATGATATACGGTCAGCATTAAGAATGATATTACCTAGAAAATGGTCTTTAGAACAATTAGTCGCTTATTTTTTTAAATGGCTGAATGATACACGTGGTACATTTTTACACACGAAATATATAGAAAATCGATATATAATATATGCTCGTAACGAGTGTAAGCCTCTATTAGTAATGAAAAAAGAAGTAAATGATAATCGTTTAATTACATTTAATTTAGTAGGCGGTTCAATTATAAAAAAACGTTCTAAAAAACAAGGGAAATTGGAATTTCGTCAAATTAAAGGAACGCGTTTAGTAATTGTTCAACTATATGATTATATTCCTAAATTGTTATGGCCACTCTATTATTTTTTTCAAGCTCCCGTACAAAGTTTAATTATGAGAGGGTTTGAAATTGATTGTCGTATTAGGCATTTCAATGGACGTATGCAATCAGGAGAAAAAATGAAATATACAAAGTGATAGGATGAAAACATATGCAAATATTATTAGTAGAAGATGATCAGACGCTTTTTCAACAACTAAAGAAAGAATTAGAAAATTGGGATTTTTTTGTTTATGGTGTCAATGATTTTAGTAACGTAATGGAAACATATCATAATGTTCAGCCAGAAATCGTTATAATGGATGTGCAATTACCTAAATATGACGGATTCTATTGGTGTCGTCAAATTAGACAAGTGTCTAATGTGCCTATTTTATTTTTATCGTCACGTGATAATCCTATGGATCAAGTGATGAGTATGGAATTAGGTGCAGATGATTATATGCAAAAGCCTTTTCATACCAACGTACTAATTGCGAAGTTACAAGCAATTTATCGACGCGTATATCAATTTGGCGTAGAAGAAAGACGTACATTAAATTGGCAAGATGCACTAGTCGATCTTTCAAAAGATAGTATTCAAAAAGGCGATAAAATCATTTATTTATCTAAAACTGAAATGATTATTTTAGAAATGTTAATTCAAAAACAAAATCAAATTGTGACTAGAGATACATTAATTACAGCGTTATGGGATGACGAAGCGTTTGTTAGTGATAACACATTAACAGTCAATGTAAATCGATTACGAAAAAAATTATCTGAGATCGGTATGGAAACAGAAATTGAAACAAAAGTAGGTAAAGGATATATGGCACATGAGTAATGTGAAATGGTTTTGGCTATTTCTTAAAACACGAAGTAATTGGATATTTTGGATTATATTTTTACAGTTTGTATTTTTAGGGATGGCATATATAGACTATGATATGGCAATTGAAAGTGTAGCATACATTGTCCTATTAAATATAGGTTTGACTTGTATATTTCTTGTTTTTACTTTTTTAAGAGAAGTAAAATTATATCAACATTTTTATAATAATAAGGAAATCGAAGAAATTAAACACAAAGAATTAGCTGAGAATCCATTTCAACAAGAAATGGTGGACTATTTATATCGTAAATTATTGTTTCACAAAGAAAGAGCTACTGAACAACAAATTCATATACAAGCGTCGGAACAATCGTTAACTGAATTTGTTCACGATATTAAAACACCTGTTACAGCAATGAAATTATTAATTGATCAAGCTGAAGATATGGAACGTAAGAAAGCCTTACTTTATGAATGGTCAAGAGTGAATGAATTATTAGACAAGCAACTTTATTTAACACGTCTTGAATCTAAAAATAGAGATATGTATTTCGAAAAAGTACCATTAAAACGTTTAGTGATAGAAGAAATTCAACTTACTCGTCATATCAGTCAAGTTAAAGGTATTGGCTATGAATTAGAATTTGATACGAATCCAGAAGTATTTACAGATGTAAAATGGTGTCGCATGATGATTAGACAGATTTTATCTAATTCTTTGAAATATTCTCAAGGAAAAGATATTGTTATTCGATCGTTAGCTAAAAAAGACCATATCGCTTTAGAAATTACTGATTATGGACGTGGGATTAGCGCTAAAGATTTACCACGTATCTTTGAAAGAGGCTATACTTCTACCGCAAATCGTAATGAAACAACTTCTTCTGGAATTGGTTTATACTTAGTAGAAAGTGTAAGACATCCATTAGGTATTGAAGTAGAGGTCGAGTCGACGGTGGGAGAAGGAACAACATTTATTTTAACGTTCCCTATTCAAAACGAAGTCATAGAAAGAATGTCACAAGAGAAATTAAGTCTATCATAATAGTGTTGTTAAAATAGAGTATAAGTATAATTGTTCGCTTTATAGAAATAAGATATTGGACTTTACTATAAAAAGTTTGAACTAAAACTTATATAATATTTAAAGTAAATACATAAATTAAGCGTATGGAAATATCATTTTAGTGTCATAAGTGAGTAGAACATTGGGTGAAGCCTGAGACTTTATAATGACGTCTCAGGTTCATCTATATCATTCAATAGTTAAAATATATGATAGTGAGGGGCATTCTAAATTGACAATATTACAAGCAAAGCAAATTGTTAAAACATATGGGACAAAACAAACGATACAAGAAGTGTTAAGAGGTATTAATTTAAACATTGAAACAGGAGAGTTTGTTTCAATTATGGGACCTTCTGGCTCTGGTAAAACAACATTACTTAATGTTTTAAGTTCAATAGATTATTTATCACAAGGATCTGTCATACTAAATGGAAAACAATTGGAAAAGTTATCAAATAGGGAACTATCAGAAATTAGAAAAAAAGATATTGGATTTATTTTTCAAGAATATAATTTATTACACACACTTACTGTAAAAGAAAATATTATGTTGCCTTTATCAGTACTTAAATTAAATAAGGAAGAAATGAATAAACGTTATAGACAAATTACTGAAGCGCTTAATATATATGATATTAGTGATAAATATCCGTCTGAAATCTCAGGGGGACAACGTCAACGAACATCTGCAGCGCGTGCATTTATTACATATCCTAAAATTATTTTTGCGGATGAACCAACAGGGGCTTTAGACTCTAAGAACACTAGAGATTTACTCATACGTTTTGAAAAAATAAATAAAATCTATGATGTAACTATTATCATGGTTACACACGATCCACTTGCAGCAAGTTTTTCTAATCGTGTTGTAATGTTGAAAGATGGCTTAATATTTACTGAAATTTATCAAGGACAAGATAATAAACAATTATTTTATGAAGAAATATTAAGAGCCCAAAGTATATTAGGTGGCAAGGTTTATGAGTTTTAGCTATATTATTTGGAGAAATTTCCTAAGAAATATTAAGCACTATGCTATTTATATGTTTTCATTAGTCATTAGTACTGTTTTATATTTTAGTTTTATTACGATTAAATATGTTCATCATCTCCATATACATGAGTCTTTATCTATTATTAGAGAGAGTTCTAAAATAGGAAGTTATTTTCTATTTATAATCATCGTTGTCTTTATTATGTATACCAATATTCTTTTTATTAAAAGACGAAGTTACGAATTGGGACTATTACAGATTATGGGGTTAAATAAAGTAAGTATTATTTATATGTTTATGTTAGAACAATTGTTTATTTTCTTGATCACTGCAGTTTTAGGTATGATTATAGGGATTGTTGGGTCTAAAATTTTACTTATGATTATATTGAAATTATTAGGTATACATACTTCGGTATCGCTTATTTTTAGTGTAGACGCTATAATTCAAACCTTATTTATTTTAATCGTTGCATATATTTTAATTATTCTTCAAGCTATCATTTTCTTAAATAAATATTCTGTTACACAATTAATGGAGTCTGAAGAATATATAGATGAAACAGGTAAACATATTACATTTGGAGAAATTATTCTAGGAATTTTAGGTATTGTTTTCATTTTGGCAGGATATTATTTATCCACACGATTTGTTGAATTATTAGATGATATCGTATTACCTTTCATTATTTTATTTTTAACTGTGATCGGAGCCTATTTCTTTTTTAGAAGTTCAGTGTCTCTAATATTAAAAATAATTAAATCATTTAAAAGTGGAAATGTAACTGTAAATGATGTTATTTTCACTTCTTCATTAATGTTTAGGATTAGAAAGAATGCTTTTTCTTTAACAATCATTTCTATTATTTCTGCTATTACTGTATCTGTCCTATGTTTTGCAGCAATTAGTCGAGGATCTTTAAGTAAAGAAATTTTATTAGAATCACCGTATGAAGTAACAACGAACAACGACACCTTGTCCGAGAAGTTAAAATATCAATTAGAGCAACAGCATATTGCATATAACTATAATTATAAGCAAGTAGTGTACACGCATTTATATAAAGATCATCTATTTGATGTAAATGCAGCTAGACCTTATTCGGTGACTATAACAAGTGAAGATTACTTTTCAAATATTTCTTTGAAAAAAGGACAAGCAGATTTAATTATCCCAGAAGATGTTATTCCTGAATTAACTAAACATCGGCCACACGGAACAACAATGATTGGTACGAAGCGACATCATACTAAAGTTCAACTTCAAAAAGTGATTCATAAAGTTTATTTTAAAGAGAGTGTAGATTTAGGTGGACCGACACTCGTGCTTAATAACGGGGATTATCAATTTATAAAACAACATGTTAAAAATAAGGACATCATTTCTCAACATGGTTTTGATTTAAAACATACAAAAGATATACCTAAATTAGAAAAGACTATCAATCACATGAATCAGAATTTAAAAACTAGAAGTCAGATAGCAAGCGAAATTTCAAGTTTAACAGGAATTTTATTATTTGTAAGTTCTTTTTTAGGTATTGCATTTCTTATAGCAACTGGATGTATTATCTATATTAAACAAATTGATGAAACTGAAGATGAATTAGAAAATTATTCAATATTACGTAAATTAGGTTTTACTCAAAAAGACATGGCTAGAGGTCTAAAATTGAAAGTGGCGTTTAACTTTGGACTACCTTTGGCTATTGCTTTGCTGCATGCATATTTTGCAGCACTTGTATTTATGAAATTTATAGGATTTACAAATCAAATGTCCATTTTTATAGTTATGATTATTTATACAATAGTATATAGTATGTTTGCATTTATTGCTTATAATCATTCTAAGCGAACAATCAATCACTCAATTTAAGAGAGAATATTTCGAGTTTGTAAAGAATTTGTAAATTTATTGTAGAGATGAAAAAATTATGATATTTTCAATTAGAGACAAATTAGGTGTTAAGTAGAAGTGTATCGTAATTGGTATAACATTATATTTACATAAACTTTACAAAAGCTTTCTAAATAATGTTTTAAAATAAGCTATTGTAAATGTAGCTCATTTTTAAATTGTCTTAAATTAAATAATAAACGTGTGATTGATAGCAATCGCTAAAATGGAGGCATTATAATGTTCACTAAGAAAAAGGATAAGTTTATGGTTCAATTAGAAGAAATGGTATTTAATCTGGACCGTGCAGCTGTAGAATTCGGGAAAATGGATTTTAATACCCATTTAGATTTAAAAGCTTATTCTGATAACATTAAAACGTACGAGTCACATGGTGACGAACTTATGCACAAGGTCATTAGCGACTTAAATCAAACATTTATCACTCCTATTGAACGAGAAGACATTCTATCATTGTGTAATGCAATCGATGATGTACTTGATGCAATGGAAGAAACATCTGGAATGTTTGAAATGTATTCAATTGAATATACTGATGAATACATGGCTGAATTTGTTGACAATATTCAAAAAGCTGTCGCTGAAATGAAATTAGCAGTTGGTTTACTTGTTGATAAAAAATTATCTCACATGAGAATTCATTCAATTAATATTAAAGAGTTTGAAACAAATTGTGATGGTATATTAAGACAATCAATTAAACATATCTTTAATAGTGAAACAGATCCAATCACTTTAATTAAAATTAAAGATATTTACGAAAGCTTAGAAAATATCGCTGATAAATGTCAAGCTGTTGCTAACAACTTTGAAACAATTATCATGAAAAATAGCTAAGGGAGTTTTAAATTATGGAATATGTATTAGTCATCACTATAGCTATCGTTGTATTTTCTCTAGTCTTTGACTTTATCAATGGCTTTCATGATACAGCAAATGCAATTGCTACTGCGGTTTCTACGCGTGCATTGACACCAAGAACAGCTATTTTTCTAGCTGCAGTTATGAACTTTATAGGTGCACTTACTTTTACAGGGGTAGCTGGAACAATTACTAAAGATATCGTAGATCCATTTAAATTACAAAATGGTCTAGTAGTAGTATTAGCGGCTATTATCGCTGCTATTGTTTGGAATTTGGTGACTTGGTTATATGGTATACCAAGTTCTTCATCGCATGCCTTAATCGGTGCTATTGCTGGAGCTGCAATAGCTGCACAGGGATTTACAGTATTACATTATCAAGGTTTTACTAAGATTATCATTGTATTAATTATTTCACCAATTATCGCATTTTGTGTTGGTTTTATCATGTATACAATTGTTAAAATTGTTTTTAAAAATGCGAATCTTACGAGAGCAAATCGTAATTTCCGCTTTTTCCAAATGTTTACTGCAGCGCTTCAATCGTTTTCACATGGTACAAATGATGCTCAAAAATCAATGGGTATTATTACTCTTGCCTTGATTGTAGCGAATTTACAAGATCCAACGAATGTGGAACCGGCATTATGGGTTAAAATTGCTTGTGCCACAGCAATGGGTCTAGGAACTGCAATTGGTGGTTGGAAAATTATTAAAACAGTAGGCGGAAATATAATGAAAATACGACCTGCTAATGGAGCAGCTGCTGATTTATCTTCAGCATTAACGATTTTCGTTGCTTCATCATTACACTTCCCATTATCTACAACACACGTTGTATCGTCATCAATTTTAGGTGTAGGTGCATCAAATCGTGCAAAAGGTGTAAAGTGGAATACAGCTCAACGTATGATTATTACATGGATTATTACGTTGCCAATTTCTGCTATTTTAGCAGCAATTATATTTTGGATTTTAAATATTTTTCTTTAAGGTAAATTAACCACAAAATAAGCTTGAGACATAAACATGTCTCAAGCTTATTTTGTGGTTTGAATCATATTAATGAATATAGTTATAGCTAGAAACTAATGAAGCAGGAATCACACGAGTATCTGTATTATAAGGCCCATATGTATAATTCATTTCTGAAATTAGAATACTACCATCTGGATTCACACGCTCCACATATGCTACATGGCCATAATACCCAGCAGTCGATTGCATAATTGATCCAACAGTAGGGGTATGATTAACAATATAACCATCTGAAGCAGCATTATAAGTCCAATACTTAGCATCAGACCAATATGTACTAATGGGTGATCCAGCTTGAGCGCGACGATTAAATACATACCACGTACATTGACCAGCAGTGTAAAAATTTTGATGGTTAAAGGTTGGTGAAGAATAACCAGTGCTTTGAGAAGCAGTAGTAGACGATGAGTTTGTAGTACTTGAATTACTTGGAATTTTTAATATTTGACCAGGGTAAATTAAATAATTTGAAAAATTATTTGCATTCATTAAGTCAGTAACTGAAGTTCCATATTTATTAGCGATACGAGAAAGTGAATCACCAGATTGAACAGTATAAGTAGTAGAAGACTTACTTGATAAACTACTTGATGTAGTAGTAGATGATCCATTAATAGTTAGTACTTGTCCTGGAAAAATTAAATTACCATTTAAGTGATTATTTCGTTTAAGCTCATCAACAGGCGTATTGTATTTGTTTGCAATACTCCATAAGGAATCTCCAGGTTGAACAGTATATTGTGTTGATGCTTCAGCATGATGAGAGAAAAATGCTACAGCGCCTGACGCAATAGACAACGTAAAAGCTAACTTTTTCAAACTACGTATCCTCCTTGAATTTTAAAATTTATTTTTAGAATTTAATATTGTTAAATTTGTATAATTCATCTTTTTATATCACACGCATATACTATCAAAAAAATATAAGAATATGTGGGTTGTTATTATCTTGTAATATTATTAAAAGTAATACTATTTTTTGTAAATAGATAAAAACCTTGATACAGTAGTCTTTAACAGTTTTATTTAGATAAAATTAAATTTTTTTAAAAAGAAATTTGTAATATTTCTTATAGTAAAATTGAAGCAAGTACGTATCATGTAAGAAGTAGGTTGAATTGTGTTTAATGATTTAAACTTGTAATAATTTTTATATTTTCTTGATAGGACGCTTACTTAAAAGTAAATAAATTATACTATTTTTGTATTCCCAACAAATATTGTACAATATTTGTAAGACACTATTTAAAAGAGGAGTATAAGATGTCAAGTTCTTCAAATTTAGTAAATCATCAACATCAGAGCGTACGTTCAAAAGATAATACTCGACAAAACCATGCATATCGTAAAGTTTGGCTATTTTTTACATATTATTGGCTTATTTTTGGGATTGGCTGTTATTTAGGTCAATATTTGCCTGTAGAATGGCGACGTCCTTTATCAATTACATTATTTGTCATTGTATTAGCGACGTTATTTATTAAAAGAGCACGTAAATATGGTCTTATTATTTCGCATATCTATGCTATTATTATTGGTTTATTATCGTATGCAACATTTTCAATGTATATGCAAAATTTAGGAGCAGAGGTTTTTTATAAAAATATATTGTTAGCCATTATAGCATTCATTGTATTTGGAATATTGGGGTATTTTGTTATTCATGATGCTTCTAGCTTAGGTAAATATTTATTTGTAACGTTAATTGCCCTTATTATTGCTAGTCTAGTTGGCTTATTTATTCATAATTCAATATTCCATATCGTTATTACAATGGTTAGTTTAGTCTTGTTTTTACTATATACATTATTTGATTTTAATCGCATGAAACATGGTAGATTTACGCCAAGAGAAATGGGGTTTAATTTATTTCTTAATTTATTAAACATCATTAAAGATATATTGAATTTAGCAAACCGCTTTAAAAACTAGTCATTCATATTTATAATAAGTTGAATATTTAGAAAAGATGTTCTCACATTGTTTTCAAAACATTTTAAATAAAGAGTAGTCTAAGCTGTTTATTTTATTAAAGTAAGAAGGCAATTATAGAGCATCTTTTTTAAATAATTATGAAATGTATTTAATATAAAATCAGACTTAATTTAATTTTATACATATTTTTGATTTAGTATTAATGTTGTGATAGATTTACATTTAAACACTTATAAATTAGCATTTTTATATAAACACATTAAAAGAAGGACTACCAAGATTAGAAAGAGGTTAGTATATGTCTAATGGGTATTTTCAGGTACTTACTAAGCATGAATATCAAATGACACGTTGTCAAGATGGTATCATATTGCTGTTCCCAATAGAAGGTTCATTAGAAATTCAACATTTTGCCAAAAAAGTGACGATTAATAATGATCTCTACGTTATAAACAATAAAGATATTTTTTCAATTAATAAGAATGAGAAAACATTAATGATTTATATTGCAAGTGATTGGTTTAAAGAAGAAGGATTTAATTTCTTTGATTATAAATATTCAATTAATTTAGTTAAATCTATTAATGCAATAAAAAAAGCATTATTACAGATAACAATGAATCATATTAATCATAAATCTGTTTCAGAAGATAACAAATACATAGTTGACATTGTTCAAATTATTGGAAGACAAGGTAGTGTTGAAATAGATATTGCTAATGATCAATATAATTATGCTTATTATGGGGAGTTAAGTGAAGTATTAGACTATATTAATGAAAATATTGAAAAGAAATTAACATTAAAAGACGTTTCATCTAATCTATTTACATCTAAATCTAATTTATCATCACAATTTACACAGTTGTTAAATATTAGTTTTAAAACTTATGTAGACACTTTGAAGATTGCAAATTCATTTGAATTATTATTGAAAACAGATGATACGATTAGTTTAATTAGCGAAAAAGTAGGGTTTAGTAATGCATCAAGTTATTCTAAAACGTTCAAAAGTTATATGGGAATGACACCAAATGAGTATAGATCATGTAATAAATATGAAAAAATGATTTTTATGGATTATGAAACTCATATTGATGATAGTCTACAAAATATAAGAGATATGATTCTGTCACAACAATATTATTATCAAAAGAAAACAGAACATAAAATATATCTCGATGCAAAATTAGATACGTTTATCAAACCTTATCAATGTGTAGTACAAATCAATACGATTGAAGAAATAAAACTGTTATTTTTAGAGAAATATATAGATTATCTTGACGAGAGTCCATCATTAATGATTTATGTAAGAGTGGATATGAAGGAAATAAAAGAACACTTCACTGTTAAAGAACTTCAGCGAATATTTGAATATATTATTAGAAAAAATCTAAATATAAGTTTTAAACTTGAGGATTTAAACCTAATTAACTTTCTTGAAATGACATATGAAAATGTATTAGATTATCTTGAAATACACCAAGTTGAAGTAAATGTAAATCATGAATTAGGTATTGTTTTTGATTTAGAAAAGATTGATCTAAAAGCCATTTATCGTATGATATTAAAAATACAACATAAAACAAATCGGTTTTCTTTTGGATTAGAAATTAGCAAATTGCTAAATAATCCAGTTTTATTTAAAACTTTAGAATCGCAAATTAAAAGAGTGAATTTCCAATTTCTGTTTATTGATAATTCAAAACTAAATCAACCCTATTTAATAGAAGGTAATAATCGTTTATTAGTAAAGAATATATTACATTATCAAAATATACGTGAAATTTTAAATCACATTGATTTAGAAAATCAAAGAATAATATTTTTAAACGTTGAAAATCATGTGTTTTTAAATAGTGAGTATAATGACTTAAATAGTAGTGCCCCGTTAATTGTAGAAACAAATATTAAATCAGCTCAACACTTTGACGGTATTGGTTTCAATTTTAGACAGGATAGTCATCAATTTAATGCTTTACATCTTTTTGATGAAAAAGGTTTTAAAACAATATTAGGAACAATGATGGCCCATATCATGACGCTTAGTCAGGAACCAAAATACATTAAAGATCATTATATAGTAATTGAAAAAGAAAATAAATTCATACTATTTATATATGATTGGCGTGTTCTAGAAAGTGAATCACGAAATGCTAATTATGAAAAAACTGATATATATGTAGATTTTAAACATAAGACAAATAAAAATCATCTTATAAAGATTCAACAGATTGATGATTATAACGGCAATATTAATCATATTATTACTGAAGACATACGTAATCGTTATCAATGGTCTAAAACATTCTTGAAGAAAGTAAATCGTTTATTACATCCTTCTTTTAAAATTAGAGAACACAACTTTAATAAAGAGGCATTACAAATTAAACTTGATTATAACGGGCTTTATATAATTGAGATATATAAATAATAAATTTCATCTCAAAAAAGTTTTGCACAATAATATTTGAGTTTGTTGGTAAATTTAACAAAAAATTCAAAACAAATGCAAAAGACAGAACTCCAAAATTAAAGGATAATATATGTTGAATTGTTCGCTTTTATTGGAGGTGCAAATGCTTGAGTAACGATGAATTAAATCGCTTGCTGAAAATCTATAAACAATATAAAGCGTTGTCTGAATATATAGAGAAAGAATACAAACTAACCTTAAATGATTTAGCTTTATTAAAATTAGCTTATGAATACACAGCAGACGATCAAATTTTAATGCAAACATTCTTAAAAGTTGCAATTGAAGAACTAGAATTAAGTAGAACAAAATTACTTGTTTCTATACGCAGATTAATAGAAAAAGAGAAATTAAGTAAAGTTCGATCAACAGAAGATGAACGTAAAATTTTTATCTATATGAACAAATCTAATATTGATCAATTTAATGCTTTATTTAATGATGTAGAAAGATTTTTAGATAATTAACTAAATGAATTGGGAGAGTACTGACAAGGGGATGCTTTGTCAGTATTTTATTTTTTATAAGGAAGTAACGTTTTTTTCAATTTAGACAATAAATTATTAATACTATATAATAAGTATTATTGAGTAAGAAAGCGAGATGACAATATGGGACGTAAATGGAATAATATTAAAGAAAAAAAAGCCCAAAAAGATAAAAATACTAGTAGAATATATGCAAAATTTGGTAAAGAAATTTATGTAGCAGCTAAATCAGGAGAGCCAGATCCTGAATCAAATCAAGCATTAAGACTTGTGCTAGAAAGAGCAAAAACATATTCTGTTCCAAATCATATTATAGATAGAGCCATCGATAAGGCTAAAGGCGGTGGAGATGAAAATTATGACCATCTACGTTATGAAGGATTTGGTCCAAGTGGTTCTATGCTTATTGTAGATGCCTTAACTAATAACGTGAATCGTACAGCATCAGATGTTAGAGCAGCATTTGGAAAAAATGGTGGTAATATGGGTGTATCTGGTTCAGTGGCTTATATGTTTGACCATACTGCAACGTTTGGTGTCGAAGGAAAATCTGCCGATGACGTCCTAGAAACATTGATGGAACAAGATGTAGATGTAAGAGACGTTATTGAAGAAGATGGCTTGACGATTGTGTATGCAGAACCTGATCAATTTGCACAAGTACAAGAGGCACTACGTCAATCAGGTGTAGAAGACTTTAAAATTGCAGAGTTTGAAATGTTACCTCAGACTGATATTGAACTTTCAGCAGATGATCAAGCAACACTTGAAAAACTTATTGATGCACTTGAAGATTTAGAAGATGTTCAAAATGTTTTCCATAATGTGGACTTAAAATAGTGAAACACACGGCTTCGTTTTGGATACAATCGTTAGACTTGGAATCTCATCCAGAAGGTGGATATTATAAAGAAACTATTCGACCGGAGGGTGTAAAGAAAGATGAAAGGGCATCTTTTAGTAGTATACTTTTCTTATTAAAAGCAGATGATATTTCGCATTTTCATCGTATAGATGCTGATGAAGTATGGTATTATCATGCTGGTGTATCACTAGAGATACATATGTTAACTGAAGATGGCCAATATCGTAGTGTCTTGTTAGGTCCAAATGTAGACCATGGAGAAGTACTACAATATGTTGTTCCCAAAGGAACCATTTTTGCTTCGAGTGTACCTCATTCGGAAGGTTATAGTTTAGTAGGCTGTATGTGTCAACCTGCATTTGAATTTAAGTATTTTGAATTATTCACACAAGATGAGTTGACAGAAGCATATCCACAATATCGCCGAATGATTCAAAAATATGCATTGAAAAACATTGAGTATTAATAATTAGACACTTCATTAATCGAGTTAAGTATAACTACATTAATGAAGTGTCTTTTTTAAAAAGATTTATTTTAAAAAGAGATAGAGGACAACATTTCTGACCATTTTCTATTCAGCAGTGCCAAAAAGTTCATTAGCTAATTCTACAACATAGGCTAATTTGTTCCATTGTTCTTGTTCAGTTAGAGCGTTGCCTTCTTCTGTAGAAGCAAAACCACATTGTGGACTAATACAGATATGGTCAATATTTACATATTGTTCTGCTTCTTTAATTCTTTTTTTAATTGTTTCTTTATTTTCCAATTCACCTGTTTTAGAGGTGATCAGTCCTAGAACTGCATAAGCATTGTCATTAAAGAAACGAAGCGGTTCGAAATCACCTGAACGTTCATCATCATACTCTAAAAAGAAACCATTTAAATTTTCTTTAAATAGATAAGGGGCGATGGCTTCATATCCTCCAGAAATTGCCCAAGTTGATTTATAGTTACCACGACAAATATGAGTAGTCAGAATTAAATCATTTGGTAGTCCTTCGATAGCTTTATTAATCACTTTATAGGCTAAATCACGTGCTTTTAGTTTTTCATCTTCAGAGCGTTGACGACCTCTCACTTTTTGAGTACCGTCAGTTAAACCAGCCCAGTATACGTCATCTAATTGAATATAGCGTGCTCCTAAGTCATAAAATGCTTGTAACGTCTCATGATAAACTTTTGCAATATCATTTGCAAAATCTTCTATATTAGGATAAATCGTTTCGTTTAAAATATTAGGATGGAACAATTGATTTGGACTAGGTATTGATACTTTAGCAGTTGCGCGACCAGCCACTTTTTTATATAAAAACTTAAAGTGTTCAAAGTGTGGGTGATTTGGATTAAATGATACTTTGTCCACAATTCTCACATTATGTGCACGTGTTTCTACACCTTCGAATTCTAATCCATGATCAGGAGTATATCCTTCAACGCCATTAATATTCTCTAGAAAATCAAAGTGCCACCAACTTCTACGAAATTCTCCATCTGTAATGCTATGTAAACCAATCTCAATTTGTTTTTCAATAATACGTTCGATTTCTTCATCTTCAATACGTGTTAATTCATCTAAAGATAATTCGTTATTATTAAATTTAAATCGTGCTTCTTTTAGGCGCTTAGGACGTAATAAACTTCCCACGTGATCTGCTCGAAAAGGTCTAACTGTCATAATTAAAAATGCTCCTTTTATTTAGAATTTTCAGATAATATAGAATAAAACTATCAAAACTTAGTGTTTTTGTCAATTTTACCTAAAAATTTAATAGTTATAGTAAAATGAAATTGAAAATTTAAATAATTTATATGTTAAAAGTAATAAAACATGCCATAAGATGACATGGTTTACTTAGTTTAATATAATAATGACAAGGAGTTGGTGGCTTTGTGAAAATTAAATACATAGATAAACGTCACTGGCGTCGCCTAATTGAACGTGATTACATAGAAGTTAAGGTAAATAATAATAGGTTTAAAGGTATTATTGGCTTGGTCACGATGAAAAAGGTGCGTGAGCCTTTAGAGGTGACGGTGGTCGATCAAAATGTAGTTGTAGTAGATAATAACTATAAATGGTTACAAATTCTGCCGGAAAAAAAACGCTATAGTATTACTGCAATGTTTGATGATAAGGGGAATCCATTAGAGTACTATTTTGATATTAACATTAAAAATATTACTCAAAAAGGGAACGCGAGAACATTAGATTTATTTTTAGATGTGCTGGTTTTACCATCTACTGGTGAATATGAGTTAGTAGATGAACATGATTTAGAACTAGCTTTGAAAAATGGACAAATTACGAAGAAACAATTCCATGAAGCCTATATTATCGCGCATCAATTGATGATTGAGATTGATGACAATTTTGCAGAGATACATCATCGAATTATGCATTGTTATAAAAAGATGATAGGTAAATTAAATAAGCATAAGAAAGCGTAATTATATTTCTTTAGTACTAAAACAATAATGAAATAGTATCAATTTTATTTACCATCATAGCCGTATTCGTGGATAAACATAAGGGGGAAGCTATGAAAATTGAAGATTATCAATTATTAATTACATTAGATGAAACGAAAACGTTAAGAAAAGCTGCTGAAATTTTATATATATCACAACCAGCAGTCACACAACGCTTAAAAACAATTGAACATGCGTTTGGAGTAGAAATATTTATTCGTACTAAAAAACAATTGATTACTACTACAGAAGGTGCAATGATCATCGAACATGCACGTGATATGTTGAATCGAGAAAAAATGTTTTTCGACAAAATACAAGCACATATAGGGGAAGTAAATGGAACCATATCTATAGGATGTTCATCTTTAATTGGACAAACAATATTGCCCCGTGTATTGAGTTTGTATAATACACAATTTCCTAATGTAGAAATACAGGTTCAAGTGGGTTCAACAGAGCAAATTAGGTCTAATCATAGAGATTATCACCTTTTAATTACTAGAGGGAATAAAGTAATGAATTTAAAAAATATCCATTTATTTGATGATGAACATTATTTTATTTATCCAAAAGAACGTCATGAAGATGTTTCAAAATTACCATTTATTGAATTTCAAGCAGATCCAATATATATAAATCAAATTAATCATTGGTATAGTGAAAAATTTGGACAAGATTATCATGCTACCATTACAGTAGATCAAGTGGCAACATGTAAAGAAATGCTAATAAGTGGTGTAGGCGTAACTATTCTTCCAGAAATAATGATGAAGAATATTGATCATCACGTATTTGAATTTGAAAAAGTCAACATTGATGGTCTTCCGTTAATCCGCTCAACGTATATGAGTTATGATAGTAGTATATTGCAACTACCACAAGTTGATACTTTTGTATCTTTAATGCTTAATTTTACTAAATAATAGTTAATCAATATTGCAATTTAAAAGAAGAATAGAGGTATAGTATATGTTTTCAGCACTATTGCATATTAAAAACTATAAATTATTTCTTATTAATATGATGCTCTTAGGAATGGGTATTGCCATTACAGTGCCATACTTTGTTTTATTCGCAACAAAAGAACTAGGAATGTCGACAAATCAGTTTGGTGTGCTTTTGGCTTTGGCTGCAGTAAGTCAATTTACTGTAAATGCGATTGTTGCTAGATTTTCAGATACACATCATCTTAATCGGAAAATACTTATTATTTGCGCACTATTTATGGGGGCACTTAGTTTTTCTATATATTTTTACATACATCATATATGGCTATTTATTATAGTATATGCGATATTTCAAGGATTATTCGCCCCTGCAATGCCCCAATTATATGCATCCGCTAGAGAATCTATTAATGCCTCTTCATCAAGAAATAATGCGAAATTTGCTAATACTGTATTAAGATCAATGTTCTCTTTTGGCTTTTTATTTGGTCCACTCATTGGTGCATACCTCATTCAATTTATGGGTTATGCAGGGCTATTTGGCGGCACGGTTATCATTTTATTATTTACACTGTTGTTACAAATATTCTTTTATAAGGATTTAAATCTGACTATAAACGACCAAGTTAAAGATACTGCTAGTATTGAAATAACTGCACCTAATATGTTAAAAGATAAAACTTTATTTATTCCATTTATTGCTTTTATACTTCTACATATTGGTCAGTGGATGTATACAATGAATATGCCATTATTCGTTACAGAATATTTGAAAGAACGAGAAGGTTATGTAGGTACTTTAGCAAGTTTATGTGCCGGCTTAGAGGTTCCTTTTATGGTTATATTGGGGATTTTAGCATCCAAATTATCTACACGCACTTTGCTTATACTAGGAGCCATAAGTGGTGGTCTATTCTATTTTAGTATTGGTATATTTGAAAATATATATATGATGATGATAGGACAAGTATTTTTAGCATTTTATTTAGCGATTTTATTAGGACTGGGTATTAGTTATTTCCAAGATATATTACCTGACTTTCCTGGTTATGCTTCGACTTTATTTGCTAATGCAATGGTAATAGGACAATTATGTGGAAACTTATTAGGGGGCGTAATGAGTCATTGGGTCGGATTAGAAAACGTTTTTTATGTTTCTGCCTTATCTATTTTTATTGGGATGATTTTAATATGGTTCACTAAAGATCAAACGTTTACATCTTCAAGTATGAATATACAATAATTAATAGAAATGATGATGTATGAAAATAAAAGTCTAGGACATTAAATACTTCGACAAATGAAAGAGACCACTTCTTCTATTGAAATAATAGGAAAAGGGTCTTTTTTATAATTATTTTGTTTATATATAGCTCAATGAGTTGTTATTTTTCTGAGAATAATATTCTAGGCTCTTATTTAATATTTTTATAACACAGTATTTGAATCTTCATCAACAAAATGATGTTCTATATAGAAAGCAATAGGTGTAATAATTAAAGAGATGATAATAAATGCCCAATTATTAATTCGAATACTAGGTCCATATGCCAAAAATGACTGTGGAATAAAAAACACATAAAACAGTGCTACTACTAGTAATGCGATAATACAGTAATTAAACCACCAAATCCAATGCGAATTATTAAAACACTGTAATTGAACAGTTTTAAAAACGACTAAAATAAAGAGAAATATAATAGCTAAACCAATGAAGAGCGTAATGGGAAAGGTATATAAATATACTTCATTATGATTATCAGGAATAAAAAAACCGATAAACCCTTTAAAGAAAAAGAATATACCCACTAAAAAGATAAAATTTCTAAAAATAGATTTAACAATATTTTTAATTGTTTCATTTGGTAGGGATTTAAGTTGTTTTTTAGCATGTGCTTTTGGATCATGATCGAAAAATTCAAGAGCTAAAGTTCCATCCTTCTCTGCGGCAAGTAACTCCTTCAAAATACGATTGAGCATGAGTTCACTATCATGTGGATTTACACGTAAATCTGCTCTAATATAAGTCATATAGTTTTCAAAAATTTCTCGATCCGTATTATTTAAACGCATTGATTTTACGTTGTTTTCACGGGCTAATGTTGCAGTCGATTTCATTTATTATCCCCTTAAAAATAAAAATATTTAAAAATTTTAAAAGTTGATTATTACATATTAAATATGAATAATCATATCATAGTTATGTAAAGAATATAATGTATAAATAGGGAGAATATAAAATGAGAATTCTTTCAATGACTGATTATCAATTAATTGAGAATATTGCACGTATTCATGAATATTACTTAGAAAAAAGTGAATTAAATTATCATGCTACAACACTTTCTATAGCATTAAGACAAGAAATGTTTGAGAGAAGATTAAAAATGAACCAAGATATTATTTATGTTATTGAGTCAAACCATGATTTTAGAGAACCTTTTGCTTTCACTTGAGATCAATTTGAAACGAGTACGAAAGTGGTAACGATTGAAATGTTATATACACACCCTCGTTTTCTAAACAGTGGGATAGCTACTAATTTAAAACTGACATTAGAACAATGGGCGATAGAAAAAGATGCTCATTCTATCGAAAGTACAGTGGAGGCCAATAATAAACAAATGCGAAAAGACTTAAAATAATAAAATGAATCAAGCCACATTTCATGTTAAAATAAGTGTTATTGATACATATTTAAAGGAGAAATATATGAAGAAGTGGATTGTACTTTTACTATTTGCGACTTTAATATTGTCAGCATGTGGTAAAAGTGAAGAAAAAGTATCTTTAGAAAATGATATTAAACAGCTAGAAAAAGAAAATAAAGATTTAAAAAATGAAAAAAATAATCTAGAGAAACAAAAAGAAAAGCTCAATGCGCAACGAGAAAAGTTACAAAAAGAAGTAGATAGTTCTGTTGCCAAAGAATCAGTTAAACAAGAAACTGAAAAATCCAAAAAGGATAACTCAAATCAAACGAATTTATCAAATGAAAGTTCTAGTAGTACTGAAGAACAAAGTAGTGACTCAAATAGTGAACAATCAAATAATAATACAAGTTCTAGTTCGTCTACAAAGAGTAACTAATATAGGTTTTAAAAGGCTGCAGGTTTGGTGATAGAATAAGAAGGGTAATAGTATTTAAATACATTTTGAATATAATATTCATATATTTGAAAATAAAGTTTAAAAATATAATAATAAAATTTAGCACATAATTTATAGTATGGGAGAGATAACTATGCATGAACATGATTTTCAAATCTTAGAGGGACGTGACATTACACTTCCAGAATTAGGTAAAGAGATTGAAAATATTACTGGACGTACAGTAACTCATTCAACTGGAGACATTAAACGTGTTGTGGCACACTTGCCAAATTTTGAATCAGAAAGTGATACATTTGTAGCTACTTTCAAACTTAATCATCGTAATGATTATATCGATGCAACATTTGTAGCACCTAAAAATCAACGTAATAAGTTAAAAGAGATTCCAGTACATATCGAATTAATAAGTTATATTTCAAAAAATTAATAATCTTTTAATCAAAATGAACGAAACGAAGTGTGTTATGGTTATATACTCCATGTCACACTTTTTTCATAATTGTATTTGGGTAATGGAGTGTGGATAAATGGTTGTTTATATAGAAACAGAAAGATTGAGATTGCGTGATTGGGAAGAAAAAGATTTATTATCTTTTCAAAAAATGAATGCAAATCCTCAGGTAAGACGCTATTTTCCAAGTCTATTAAGTTATAGACGTTCAGAATTAGATATGCAACAAATGGATGACATTTTAAAGGAAAAAGGAATTGGGCTGTTTGCTGTTGAGCTTAAAGAGACAGGAGCATGGTTAGGGTATATAGGGTTAAACTACTTACCAAAAGATAGTAAATATCCTTTTGAAAATTTACCTATATATGAAATTGGATGGCGACTTATCCCTGAAGTATGGGGGAATGGTATTGCTACTGAAGGTGCTATGGCTGTTTTAGAGTATGCAAAAGAAAAAGGCATAGAAGAAGTATTTAGTCTTACAGCTGAGGGGAATTTGGCCTCTCGAAAAGTAATGGAAAAAATTGGAATGTCATTATTTGATTATTTTGAACTACCTGAACTAAGTAAATATCATCCACTTAAAAGACATGTAAGATATCAAAAAAAGTTAAACATATAAATATTAATAAAGACTAGAAAATAGATAGAAACCCCAGAGGTTTTTTAGCATATTAAAAGTCATGGGCTACATAAAAAATGTGACGATAAAAAACAAATTTATTGCTAATCCTAAACCTAAATATAGAAACACTCAACACGAAAGTCTCTACATTTGGGTGCCGAAACCAGGATGAGCCAACGAATTCAAAAAGAATTCGTTGGCCCATCTTTTTTATAGTATTAATCAATCATAGGTTCTAACACCAAGAGATTTATAATTAAGTAATCCATCAATTAGAGCCTCTTTAGTGTCATATAAAGGTGCTAACGCTTTATATTTTTTATCGATAAAACCTTCTTCAATCATATGATCAATCAAAGTTTGAAGCGGATTAAAGAATCCATTTAAATTAAAGATGCCGATTGGTTTTTGATGTATACCAATTTGTGCCCAGCTATACATTTCGAAAAATTCTTCAAGAGAACCAGCTCCTCCTGGTGCCATAACAAAAGCATCTGCTAATTCAGTCATTTTTTCTTTGCGTTCGTGCATTGAGTCTACAAGAATGAGCTCACTTACTTTTTGACTAGTAATTTCACGTTCATCTAACATTTTAGGCATGACTCCAATTGCATGGCCTCCGTAATCTAGTACGCCGTCTTGAATAGCGCCCATGATACCTACTGAACCAGCTCCAAAAATGAGTTCATAACCTTGTTCAGCCATATATTTTCCTAATTGATACGCTTCTTTAATATAAATGGGATTATTCCCTTTACTTGCTCCACAATATACTGCTATACGTTTCATTTTGTATCCTCCATTAATTGATTAAGTAAGGTTTGAAAAACATCACAAAAATGCTGTCGGTCTGCTTTTGAAAAAGGGGAGGGTCCTTTATGACGTCCACCTTGTTTTCTAATTTGTGCATTATTATAACGCTGTTGAAGTAATATATCCATATTATTTTCGTTATAGATAAATCCTTTATGATGCATTATAATTCTAGCTTTCTTTAGTAATAAACTAGCTAATCCATAGTCTTGAGTAATCACAATATCACTCGTTGTTACAAGTTGTATAATTTTGTAATCAACTGCATCTGGTCCATCGTCAACGTATAGTATATTTACATGACTTGGATAATGAGAATGAGAAAAATGACTAAAGCTCCGTAAAATCGTAACAAAAAAGCCTGTCTCAGCTGTTAAATCAATAATTTCATTAACGACTGGACAAGCATCACCATCAACAAATATGGTTGTCATTATTTATTTGTAACCTTTTCTGAATGTAACGCTTTATCTTGAGTAATAATACTGTCAGCATTATAGTTATCATATTTCTTCATTTCTTTAATTCGCTGTTTTTCATTATGTTTTTGAATTTTTTCTTCTTCTTTATGACGTTTATCAATATTTTTTTGAAGTTTTTTCTCTAATTTAGAAGATTGTTTATGGTTCTTTTTAGCTAATTTTGATCCTTTTTTCTTAATATATTTAGGATCATTTTCTTTAGCAATTTTTTTGAGTTCACGCTTATTATCGAACTCTTGTTTTTTATCACCAAAGTAATCTTTAACACTAGATGCCTTATTTGCTACCGTATGTGTAGCATGTGAAGTTGCATGCGAAGCTTTTTGAACATCTGGATGAGACTTAATTTTTTTACGTTCTACAACTAGTGGTACGATAAATATCGGTAACACGTTAATTGCTGTTTTAATAACTTGTTTTTTGTCCATACTCGTTGCCCCCATAAAATTTTCTTTCTCTTTCATTACCCTATGATACAGGAATTCAAACGATTGCACTAGATTAAAATAGTTATCTAAAATTTTTATAAAAAAACACTAAAATTCAAAAAGAATTTTAGTGTGATATCATTAAATACCTTTACCAATACCGAATCCGAAATAAAGAATAGCAATGAAAATAACTAGTACGATTCGATAAATCGCAAATGGTACTAACTTCACTTTATTAATTAAATGTAAGAACGTTTTAATTGCAATTAAACCGACAATAAATGCTGCTAAGAATCCAATAATATAAAATGGGACATGTGCAAGATCAATATATTGATAATTTTTAAGTAATGATAATGCACTTGCAGCTAACATAATTGGGACTGCCATAATAAACGTGAAATCAGAAGCAGATTTATGATTGAGTTTCATTAATACCCCAGTAGAAATTGTTGATCCAGATCTACTGAAACCAGGCCACATTGCAACTGCTTGAGAAATACCAATGACAAATGCTTGGAAATAATTAATTTGATCGACTGTTTGCGGGTGCTTTACTTTAGTACTGTATTTATCAGCAATAATCATATAAATAGCACCAATGAATAAACCAATCATTACAGTGGGTACACTAAATAAATGCGCTTCAATAAAGTCATCAAAAAGAACACCTAAAATTCCAGCTGGAATCATACCTACTAATACATGGAGTAAGTTCAATCGGCGAGGTTTAGAACGCATTCCCTCACTATGAGCAACATGTTTGTATTTTCCGATATGTAACATTTCGAAGTAACGTTCACGGAACACCCATGCAGCAGCAAACACAGAACCGAGTTGAATGACAATTTTAAAAGTAAAAGCTGAATGAGAACCTAAAAATTGAGACGATTGTAACCACATATCATCTACAAGAATCATATGTCCTGTAGATGAAACAGGAGCAAATTCAGTAAGACCTTCTACAATACCTAAAATTAACGCCTTAATAAATTCAATAATTATCATAAGTAACCTCTTTCTTTTATGTAAAAAATGAACTTTCATTTATGCTAAATGTTTTATTTTAAAAAATTCACTTTATTATCATAGCATATTGAAATAATAATTTACTAATAATTACCGGTGGATATGATAATAATATCATGTTGTTTTGAAATAAAAAAACTATTTTGTTGTATTGTGTGAAAGATAATTAATTCAAAGAAATGACATAATATTGTCACTTAACTTTGAAATCAATTAAATGATTATTTGTGATCAAGCTTCTATAATAAAGCATTAGGTGAAGAAATTTGAAAAATTTAATGAGTTTAGTCTTTAAATATAAATTATTTCCAATTTTTATGGGGATGACTAGTGTATTGTTAGCCATATGTGTAGTGATTCAAAATATTGGAATTGCTGGGTTTTTGAATCAAGTCTTGTACCACAAGGTTTCAGCTATTTATCCATTGTTATTTACTATTTTAATCGTATTAATTTTGAGAGTAACGTTTAATATGTTGAATCAACGATTAGGTGATATTTTAGCTTACAAAGTTAAACATGACCTTCGTCAAAAAATAGTAACAAGTAAGTCTAAAGCTTCAATTGGCGTACAAACAAACATTTTAACTGAAGTTATAGATGGAATTACACCCTTTTTTAATAATTACTTGCCACAAGTGTTTAAATCTATGTGCATACCTTTCGTCATTATTATTGTAATGTGTTTTATACATCTTAATACTGCTATTATTATGGCGGTTACTGCACCATTTATTCCATTATTTTATATTATTTTTGGCTTGAAAACACGAGACGAATCTAAAGAACAAATGACGTATTTAAATCAATTTAGCCAACGCTTTTTAAATATAGCTAAAGGTTTGATTACTTTAAGACTATTTAGACGAACAACGGAGACGGAAAATCGCATATATAAAGAGAGCACACGCTTTAGGGATTTAACGATGAAAATTTTGAAAAGTGCATTTCTATCTGGCCTTATGCTTGAGTTTATAAGTATGTTAGGTATTGGTTTAATTGCACTAGAAGCGACGTTAAGTTTAGTCGTGTTTCACCATATCAACTTTAAAATTGCTGTAATTGCGATTATTTTAGCGCCAGAATTTTACAATGCAATTAAAGATTTAGGTCAAGCCTTCCATACTGGTAAACAAAGTGAAGGAGCAAGTGATATTATTTTTGATTTTTTAAATAATGTTGAAGAATCAAATATCAACACGCCTACCATAAATCAGAATCAGCAAAATCAAATTTATTTCGATAAAGTAAGTTATCAATATCCTAATACGACTCTATATGCCTTAAAAGATATAACTTTTTCGATCAATCAAGGAGAAAAAATTGCAATTGTTGGTCCAAGTGGCGCTGGAAAATCCACATTAGCGAATCTTATTCAGCAAATGATAACACCTACAAAAGGTCGCATTATATTTAATTCTGAAGTTACAGATATAGGTATGTTAAACCAACGGCCATATATTTTTTCAGCGTCTGTTAAAGATAATATTACAATGTTTAATGAGGTTTCAGATGAAAAAATTTTACAAACTTTAGAAACAGTAGGACTTAAAGAAAAGATTTTAAGCTTAAATAAAGGAATTCACACTGTAATTGGTGAAGGTGGGGAAATGTTATCTGGTGGTCAAATGAGAAGAATAGAACTTTGTAGAGTACTATTACTACGTCCAAGTATTCTAATATTTGACGAGCCTACTACAGGTTTAGATATTGAAACTGAACGTGTTGTTCAACAAACATTAGAGCATAACTTTAAGCATGCTACCACAATTACAATCGCACATCGTAATTCGACTATACGTCGTGCAACCCGACGTTTATATGTAAAAGAAGGTCATCTTATTAAAGATGATAATCGAATTTCTACGCAATTAAATAAGGTGGTGAATAAAGATGAAACCACATATTAAATTTCATTTAGATAAAGATTTATTTTTAGCAATATTAGTAAGCATTACCGGAAGCCTAATAGCACTTACAATGTTCTTTTTAAGTGGATATATGGTAACTCAAAGTGCACTAGGCATGCCTATTTATGCATTGATGATACTTGTCGTTTCTGTAAAATTATTTGGATTTTTACGTGCTATGACGCGATATGTTGAAAGGTTATTATCCCATCGAACTACATTTACAATGTTAAGGAATATAAGAGTACAGTTTGTAAAGCAACTTTTTCCAAGAGTGCCTAATATTTATCGTAAATTTAGATCGAGCGATTTAATCTCAAGAATGGTCAATAAAGTAGAGTCACTACAAAATATATATTTACGTGTATATTATCCTCCTTTTGTAATAGGTTTAACTGCGCTAATTGCTGCTGTTGCATTAATTTATTTTAGTATTGCTCATGCTATTTTAATTGTCATAAGTATGCTATTTTATTTATGGATTATACCATGGCTAAGTGCTAAGCGTGTACGCATACTTAAACAACAAGTTACTACTCATGAACAAAAAATGTTAGGTGAGTTTTATGATTATAAAGCGGGTTATCAAGAGTTAATTACTTTTAATCAACAAGATGCATATAAAAAGAAAGTCGTTAAGTCATTAGAATACTATGATAGATTACAAGCTAAAGAAAATCGTTTTTTAACATTTTATGATTATATATTGAATCTCATTTCTATTATAACGATTTTTTTAAGTTTAGCTTTAGCCGTGGTACAAATTGAACATGGATATTTAGATGTTATATATGTAACGAGTATGATATTAATGATTTTAACTTTGTTCGAACAGGCTATTCCAATGAGTAATTTTGCTTATTATAAAGCAGATACAGATCAAGCGTTAACAGATATTAATGAGGTGTTTCATTCTTCGATCACTACACCTAAGTTAACTGTACAGACGAAACAAGAACCTGTATTTAGTATTTCTAATCTAAAATTTAAATATTTTAATCAAGAAACATTAGTATTAAACGATATTAATTTAACCATCCATAAAGGTGAAAAAGTAGCTATCATTGGACCTTCTGGTTCAGGGAAAAGTACGTTAATGCAACTGCTATGTGGATTATATGAAATAGAAGAAGGTCGTGTTGAGTTATACGGACAATCTATTACTCAAATTAATGAAAACGATAGATATAATGAAATCAATGCGTTATTACAATCCCAACAAATATTTGATGGTACTGTTAGAGAAAATTTATTATCTAATCAAAAAGATGAAAACTTAATCGATGTTTTAAATATGTTGAATTTAAGTTACTTAAATTTGAACACGCAATTGACTTTAGATGGAACTTCTTTATCTGGCGGTGAAATTCAACGTTTATCTTTAGCACGTTTATTTTTAAAATCATCTAACATTTGGCTATTAGATGAGCCAACTACAGCGCTTGATGAAGATAATACGACCAATGTAATGAAAGAAATTAACAAGCAAGCAGAAACATTAGTTGTTGCTACACATGATTTAGACTTACTTCCATATTTCGATACCATTATCGTAATGGTTGAAGGTGAGGTTGTTGAGTACGGAGATTATGTATCATTAAGTCAAAATAAGGGTTATTTAAATCGCATGATTCATATTAATAAATTATAAAATAAAAAACCTGAGATAGCTTTAAAAAATGATCTCAGGTTTTCTACTATTGATAAATATATAAATTACATTTTGAAATGAATAACTTTAATTAGTTTAGTACTAGCATGTCACATTATTTGTTTTCGGTAAAAGCAGTAATAATTTTACCTAATAGACGATTAAGTTCATGGACTTCATCGTTACTCAAAGAAGAAGCGATGGCAACTTTTTGAGATGCATCACTTAATTCGGGTTTAATATTTTCACTTTTTTCAGTAAGATGAATAAATACTTCACGTTGGTCAATTTCAGAACGTTCCCG
Source organism: Staphylococcus sp. AtDRG32 (assembly GCF_004365845.1). Taxonomy (NCBI): domain Bacteria; kingdom Bacillati; phylum Bacillota; class Bacilli; order Caryophanales; family Staphylococcaceae; genus Staphylococcus; species Staphylococcus sp. AtDRG32. The sequence goes on along the minus strand of NZ_SODE01000005.1, from coordinate 4,915 downwards.
TTTAATTAAATCAACGTTCTCCATTCTTTTTAGTAAGGGTGATACTGTACCTGTATCTAAAGCTAATTCAGTGACTACTTTCTTAACATTTACAGGGGATTCTTCCCATAAAATACTTAAAACTAAGAATTGTGGGTAAGTAAGATTGTACTTTTTAAAGACTTTGTTTGAATAGTAGCGATTTACTTGTCTTTGTGCATTGTACAAACTAAAACAAAGTTGCTCTTTTAAATTGTGTTGTTCAGACATTAAAGTTCTCCTCCAGACATTTATCCGTTTCTCTTTATTTCGGATTAAAGTTCGTCTATGTTGTGTAAAATATAAATTATCACACACTTCATTTCAATGCCATGCTAAAATTAAAGTATGCTTAAATTTTAGAAGAAAACACTATTTTAATCAAGTGTAATCTAACGTACATTTTTATAATATTAATTTCAAATACATTTTATATAGAAATGAGTTTTTAAAATGATAAATAATAAAAAACAAAAAATATCTATTACAATAATTAGTGGCTTTTTAGGAAGTGGTAAAACTACACTTTTGAATAATTATATAAGCCAATTATTAAAAAAAGATGAGAAAATAACAATTATTATGAATGAATTCGGTTCTTTTGACGTTGATAGTTTACTTATCGAAGAAGATATTACTGTAAAATCATTAATCAATGGATGCGTATGTTGTGACTTAAATAATGATTTAGTATTACAATTACAATCACTTATTAAAGAAGGTGAAAGTCAACACATTCTTATTGAATCGACTGGAATTGCACATCCTTTAGAAGTCTTTGCAGCGTGTCAAGATCCAACAATAGTTAATGACGTGGAAATTCCTAAAATAATAGGCCTTGTTGATGCGTTAAGATTTAATAATAGAATGAAATATACGGTAGAGACGAATGAGTTAATGAAAGAGCAAATTAAATATAGTGATATAATTATTCTTAATAAAATGGATTTAGTGACCCAAGTAGAATTAGAAAATATAAAAAAACAATTGGTTTCTATTAATAATAAAGCAACGATTTACGTGACTACATATAGTAAATTAGATGATGTAGTAGTGAAAAATAAAGCTGCTGATATTAATAGGCATGTTCATGTCCACCATCATAATGTACAATCTATGAAATATACGTTTAGTTCTCCTATTGATCGACAATTATTTTACCAATTTATAATGCGTTTGCCAGATGAAGTATTCAGATTAAAAGGATTTGTAAAATTTAAAGATCAGTCGGATTCAACATACGAATTTCAATTTTCAATGGGATTACCTACTTATGGAATAACTGATAGAGAAGTTCCATTAACTATTGTTATTATTGGTGAAATGCTTGATACAACACGTTTGAAAAACCAGTTAGAAATGATTCAATTTACTTAAAATGACTCCTTAATTGTTATGGGAGTGGTTATGAGTATTCTAAATTTCTAATAAATATGTCATAGTCTTGTCATGAGAATAAAAAAATATATCATTTATAATAGAATAAGGAGGATATATTAATGAATCATAATGAAGATAAACGCACTAAACAAATTCGCTTTGAGTTTAAGTGGATTACAATCCCATATTTAATTTTTGCAATTATTATTCTATTGTTAAATATCTTTTTTACAAATATAAAAATCACAATGGCACTATTTGGATTGTTCTTTGGTTATAATTTAGGAATATTGTTTATCGCATTTATTAATAAGTACAAACGTACACTCATATTAACGCTAATTTTAACTATTTTAAGTGCAGCAACTTTCTTTACTTTACTATACGTTTTTGGACTTAATAGAGAAATATTTGGTTAATAAAAGTATTAATCACATTATATAAATTAAGTGAAAGGAGTCACTTTAGAATTTGTATTGAATTCTATAGTCACTCCTTTTAATTTTAAGATAAATAGGGTAGTTAAATTATTAACAAACATCAGTCTAGGAGTGAAAATATGAATATTGGCGTCATTCTCAATAGAGTATTTAGAATAAATAATAATCCATTATTCGAATATATTAATCAACAAAAAGATGCATTTGATAAATGCTATCTTATAATTCCTAAGGAAACATTTGAAGAGAAAGGTACAGATAAAAAAGCAAACTATTATTATGGCACTTTAGAAAAATTTTTATATAAGTTGAAAGAACATCATATAGAGCCATATGTCATCGATTACAGTGAACTAGGTATGTTTTGTACTGAACATGATATTAAAGAAATAGTTATGGCTGGCGATATCATGAGTTATCATCAAGAAAGATATGATATTCGCCACTTAAAACAAGCGTTTAAAAATCACGATATACCCGTAATAACTATTAACGTTAATCATTATTTTAAGCCAAGTAACACTATGAATCAGCAAGGACAACCATATAAAGTATTTACAAGTTTTTATAAAGCACACCGTTCAAAACTTAGACAGCATTCTCCGTATCAATATCAATTAAGTGATATCGCTAATAAATGTAGCCAATCACAACAAACGATAACTAATGATTATCATCATGATGGACAATCAGAAGATCAAGCGTTAAACAATTGGAAAGATTATTTAAATCATAGTATTCAAAACTATAAAAAGGATAGAGAGTATCTTCCGGAAATACTCACTAGTCAATTAAGTATTGTTCTAGCATATGGTCTAATAGATATTAAACAAATTATTACAGATTTATTAGAACGATATGAGGAAAATGAAAGTAATTACGAAAGTTTTATTAGAGAAGTAATGTTTCGTGAGTTTTATTATGTTCTTATGGCCCAATATCCTCATATTGCACATGAAGCATTTAATGAAAAATATCGTACTATACAATGGTCATATAACAAAGAAGAGTTTAATCGCTGGTGTGAAGGTCAAACTGGTTTTCCTATTATTGATGCTGCCATGAATGAATTAAATGAGACAGGATTTATGCATAATCGCATGCGAATGGTAGTCTCTCAATTTTTAACTAAAGATTTGTTTATTGATTGGGCTTGGGGCGAAGATTATTTTAGAAAAAAATTAATCGATTATGATGCAGCTTCAAATATACATGGTTGGCAATGGTCAGCTTCAATTGGGACAGATGCTGTGCCGTATTTTAGGATGTTTAATCCTATTAGACAAAGTGAACGTTTTGATAAAGACGCTTTATATATCAAAAAATATATTCCTATATTCGATCATGTGCCCGCAAAATTATTACATCACCCATTTCAACATCAAACACAATTAGTAAAAAAAGGAATACAATTAGGTAAAGATTATCCTGAACCAATTGTAGATCATAAAGTTGCGCGCGAACATGTGATGACAATATTTAAAAATATATAAAAAAAGAGCTGGGAAAAGGAAACAGAGTTCAAATTGAGTTCATGCTTCCACCCCTAGCTTTTTTAAATACATAACTAAACGTCTTATAAAATTTTTCTACATGAATAGACTGTATTAAATAGAAATATATCAATGTGCCATTCTTATCCCTTTAATGAATAATAAAATGACAAATTGAAGTAGCATCATTAATGAAATAAATATTAAACTACTACCATTTAAGGCACTAATGACTTCTATGATAATAGTAAATGGACGGGTAATTAAATGAACAGTATGAAATCTCAAAAATCTACCCATAAATATTCCTAAACCATTTAAAAACATAAGTGCTATTAATAAACATCGATTTAACCATAGCTTTGAAGTGAAATGAGATAAATGAACAAATATGAGAGCCATGCAATAAATCGCAAAAAATACACTTAGCAGTAAGAAAGTAAAGTATAACCATTCTATTAAATTAAGTTGGACGTAAAAATCAAATGTAAACTGATTGAGATGAATAAGATCAGTAACCATGTAAAATGTATTGGGCACTAATAAAATAAAAATAAGAGCAAAAATAATAAATATAGGCCATTCAAACTTTTTTCTAGGTTTAAATAAATCTAATAAGAAACATAATTCAAGTGGAATGTAAGCTAAAAATAAATTTAAGCTTACAAAGTTAAATACACGCGTTTCAAATAATGATATTACAAAAAGAATAATAAAATAGATTCTTGCAATATAACGTGAAGTCATAATATGCACTACTTTCTAACGATTTAGTTGAATTATTATAGTAAAGGTTAAAGTCGAAGTAATCAAGAAAAAAGAAGGTAGAATAATTAAAGTTAGAGAAGCATTAATAATTGTAAAATAGATGTGTAATCTGTAAGAAAAGAATCTCAATGATGTTAAATAAAAGTGATAACATATTGTAATGAAGCGGTTGAATTGAGGTTTCTAATCTTGATTGAAAAAGAAATTTTACGATTTTAATCAGTTGAGTCTAGTCTACGAGTCAAATGTTCGATTGATATCACAATCAGTCATCGTAATGAAAATTTCACTTGTTGTTGAAACCACAGCTTTTGTTAAATGTCCACTTAACGTCTCAAAATATTGAGAACCAATGTACCATGTAAATGTGCAAATGGTTAATTATCAATACGAGAAATATTCCCTAATAAACTTGTTCATTCTAATGTTTCATTTATTTCTTTTTTTCATATTCATTTGTTTCCAAATTATAATAGTTTAACACGACCTCATCACAAGCTCCGATACCACTCACTGAATCAAATTTAATATGTTAATGTTGAGCAAAGTGAGTAACCTCTTTTATAATATCTTCTCCATGTTCTAAAACAAGAAGAGAGTGTTGTCCGTTTTTGGGCATCTTATTGTCTTCATTTTTATAATTAGGATAATTTAATTATATATAACATAAATTTAAAATACTTTGAATAAACTATTAAGTAAGATAGTATATTTTAAAATAGATAAAGTCCGTATAATTGTGTAAAAGTAAAAAGGCCATATAACAGTCCTTTTACGGTACAATGTTTTTAACGACAAAAACATACCCAGGAGGAC